>NZ_VKJP01000301.1 GCF_007280575.1 Streptomyces benahoarensis | reverse complement strand
CGGCCGCCCCGGCCGCCCCGGCCGCGTCGAAGCCCGCCGCCCCGGCCATCGAGGCGTCGCCGCTGCGCGGTCAGACCGTCAAGATGCCGCGGATGCGCAAGGTCATCGGCGACAACATGATGAAGGCCCTGCACGGCCAGGCGCAGCTCACCAGCGTGGTCGAGGTGGACGTCACCAAGATCATGCGGATGCGCAACAAGGCCAAGGACGCCTTCGCGCAGCGTGAGGGCGTCAAGCTCTCCCCGATGCCGTTCTTCGTCAAGGCCGCCGTCCAGGCGCTGAAGGCCCACCCGGTCGTCAACGCCCGGATCAACGAGGACGAGGGCACGATCACCTACTTCGACACCGAGAACATCGGTATCGCGGTGGACGCGGAGAAGGGCCTGATGACCCCGGTCATCAAGGACGCCGGTGACCTCAACATCACCGGTATCGCCAAGAAGACCGCCGACCTCGCCGGCAAGGTCCGCTCCAACAAGATCACCCCGGACGACCTCGCCGGAGCCACGTTCACCATCTCGAACACCGGCTCGCGCGGCGCGCTCTTCGACACCGTGATCGTGCCGCCGAACCAGGTCGGCATCCTCGGTATCGGCGCCACCGTCAAGCGCCCCGTGGTCATCAACCACCCCGACCTCGGCGAGACCATCGCCGTCCGGGACATGACCTACCTGGCGCTCTCCTACGACCACCGTCTGGTGGACGGCGCGGACGCCGCCCGTTACCTGACCACGGTCAAGCAGATCCTGGAGGCCGCCGAGTTCGAGACCGAGATCGGTCTCTGAGCGAGGCGCCGACCAGCGCGTGCACACGGCCCCGTCCGGGTTCTCCGGGCGGGGCCGCTCGCGTTCCCGGTCCCGGGGCCCGCGCCGGGGCCGGGAACCCGTGAGCGGCACCACGTGTGATTCCGGTCCCGCGGCACCGCCGGGCGACGACCACGCCCCGTATCGTCTCCGTCACCACCCCACCCGCGAGGAGCACCGTCATGACCCCGCCCGTCGTCCATTCGCTGCGCGAGCAGATCCGCGAGCACATCCTTGAGGGGATCGTCCGCGGCCGGTGGCAGCCCGGCGAACGGATCGTGGAGCGGCGGATCGCGGTCGAGCTGGAGGTCAGCCAGACGCCGGTGCGGGAGGCGCTGCGGGAGCTGGAGTCGTTGCGGCTGATCGAGTCGGCGCCGAACAAGGGCGTCCGGGTGCGGGACCTCTCCCCCGCCGACCTCAAGGAGAGCTACCCCGTACGGGCCGGTCTGGAGCAGGTCGCGGCGGAGCTGGCGGCCGGTCAGCTGGCCGAGGACACCGAGGCGCTGGAGCGCGAGGTGGACCGGCTGCGGGAGGCGGACCGGACGGGCGACGGCGAGGCGCAGGTGCGGCACACGGTGGCGTTCCACCGCGAGATCGTGCGGGCGGCCGGGAACGGCGTGCTGCTGCACACCTGGGAGTCGCTGGGGGTGGAGGTGTGGACGACGCTGTCGATCCGCTGGTTCAGCCCCGAGCCGCGGTCGCACGCGCAGGACCACCAGGAGATCGTGGACGCGTTCCGGCGCCGGGACCCGCGGATCGGTGCCCTGCTGCGGACCCATGTGCTGAGCTGCGCGCCGCGGGTCTGACCTGCGGATCTCATCGGGGCGGGAGCGGCCGTACGGCGGCGCTTCCGCCCCCTTCTGCGTCTGGCACGCGGTGCCCGGGTATGCGGCACCCCGTGCCGACCTGCGGTGATTCTTCCGGGGAGCGTTGATCGATCATCGATCAGGGGCGTATGGTCGCCCGCGGGGCGCGACATCCCTGCCTGCCGAATGCCTCCCGAATGCCTGCCGAACGCATTCCCCCTCTGTCCGGAAAGGGGCCATCCATGCCCGATCCCGTGCGCCTGCCGTACAGCCAGCTCGACCAGCTCCCGGACCGGGATCCGGAGGAGACGGCCGAGTGGCGCGAGTCGCTCGACGCCGTCACCGCGGCGGCGGGCCCGCACCGCGCGGCGTATCTGATGCGCCGCGCCCTGGAGCACACCGCCGACCCGGCGCTCGCGCCCCTGGAGACGGACTACGTCAACACCATCCCGACCTCCGCCGAGCCGGAATTCCCCGGCGACGAGGCGATGGAGGCCCGGATCACGGCGTGGAACCGCTGGAACGCGGCCGCCATGGTCACCCGTGGCTCCCGGCTCGGTCTCGGCGGCCACATCGCCACCTTCGCGTCGGCGGCGTGGCTGTACGAGACCGGCTTCCAGCACTTCTTCCGCGGCAAGGAGGGCACGGGCAGCGGCGACCAGCTCTACATCCAGGGCCACGCCTCCCCCGGCATCTACGCCCGTGCCTTCCTCGACGGCCGCCTGACCGAGGAGCAGCTGGACCACTTCCGGCAGGAGGCCGGCGGCGAGGGCCTCCCGTCGTACCCGCACCCGCGGCGCCTGCCCTGGCTGTGGGAGTTCCCCACCGTCTCGATGGGCCTGGGCCCGCTCTCCGCCATCTACCAGGCGCGCTTCAACCGCTACCTGGAGCACCGCGGTATCAAGGACACCGCGGACAGCCATGTCTGGGCGTTCCTCGGCGACGGTGAGATGGACGAGCCCGAGTCGACCGCCGCCCTGGCGCTGGCCGGTCGTGAGGGTCTGGACAACCTCACCTTCGTCATCAACTGCAACCTGCAGCGCCTGGACGGCCCGGTCCGCCCGAACTTCAAGATCGTGCAGGAGCTGGAGGCGCAGTTCCGTGCCGCCGGCTGGAACGTCGTCAAGTCGCTGTGGGGCCGGGCGTGGGACGAGGTCTTCGCGCTCGACACCGACGGCGCGCTGGTGCGCCGCCTGCGCGAGACGCCGGACGCGCAGTTCCAGACGTACGCCACCCGTGACGCCACCTACATCCGCGAGCACTTCTTCGGCGCCACGCCGGGGCTGCGCGCGTTGGGCGACTCGCTCGACGACGCCACGCTGCTGGAGCTGTTCCAGACCTCCCGCGCGGGCCACGAGCCGCGCAAGGTGTACGCCGCGTACCAGGCGGCCGTCGAGCACAAGGGCGCGCCGACCGTCATCCTGGCGCAGACCGTCAAGGGCTACACGCTCGGCGCCGGTTTCGAGTCGCGGAACGCCAACCACCAGATGAAGAAGCTCACCGGGCAGGAGTTCCGCGCCATGCGCGACCTGCTGGAGCTGCCGATTCCGGACAGCGCCCTGGAGGGCGACACCGTTCCCTACTGGCGGCCCGCCGAGGACTCCCCGGAGATGGTCTACCTCCGGGAGCGCCGGGCGGCCCTGGACGGCCCCGCCCCCGCCCGGAAGGTCACGCCGAAGCCGCTGCCGATGCCGTCGCAGAAGGCGTTCGACGCGCTGAAGAAGGGCTCGGGCAGCCAGGAGATCGCCACCACCATGGCGTTCGTCCGGCTGGTCAAGGACCTGATGCGGGACAAGGAGACCGGCAAGCGCTGGGTGCCGGTCGTCCCCGACGAGGCCCGCACCTTCGGCATGGAGTCGCTGTTCCCGTCGGCGGGGCTGTACTCCCCGAAGGGCCAGACGTACGACCCGGTCGACCGCGACCAGCTCCTGTACTACAAGGAGGCGAAGGACGGCCAGATCCTCAACGAGGGCATCACCGAGGCCGGTTCGCTCGCGGACTTCACCGCCGCCGCCACGTCGTACGCGACGCATGGCGAGCCGATGATCCCCTTCTACATCTTCTACTCGATGTTCGGCTGGCAGCGGACCGCCGACCAGTTCTGGGCGCTCGCCGACCAGCTGGGCCGCGGCTTCGTCATCGGCGCGACCGCGGGCCGCACCACGATGACCGGTGAGGGCCTCCAGCACGCCGACGGCCACTCGCACCTGATCGCCTCCACCAACCCGGCGGCGCTCTCGTACGACCCGGCGTTCGCGTACGAGGTCGCGGTGATCGTCAAGGAGGGCCTGCGCCGGATGTACGGTCCGGACGCCGAGGACGTCTTCTACTACCTGACGGTCTACAACGAGACCAAGGTGCAGCCGGCCATGCCCGAGGGGCTGGACGAGGAGGCGATCCTGCGGGGTCTGTACCGCTTCCAGGAGGCGGCGGCCCCGGCGGACAACGCCCCGCGGCTCCAGCTGCTGGCGTCCGGTACGGCCATCCACTGGGCGCTGGACGCGCAGCGGCTGCTCGCCGAGGACTGGGGCGTGGCAGCGGACGTGTGGTCGGCGCCGTCCTGGACGGAGCTCCGCCGCGACGCGCTGGCCTGCGACGCCGCCCGGCTCGACGGGGAGGACCGCGTCCCGTACGTGACCCGTGCCCTGGAGGGGGCGCCCGGTCCGGTGGTGGCGGTCAGCGACTGGATGCGGGCGGTGCCCGACCAGATCGCGCCCTGGGTCGAGCAGGACTGGGTCTCCATCGGCACCGACGGGTTCGGCCTGTCCGACACCCGCGACGCGGCTCGCCGTCACTTCGGTGTGGACCCGCAGTCGGTGACCGTCCAGGCGCTGGCCGCGCTGGCCCGCCGGGGCGACGTCAAGCCGGAGACGGTCAAGGAGGCCAAGGCGCGCTACGGCCTGTGACCAGGGGCGGGGCGTCCGGCCCCGCTTCCGGGCGGTCCGGCTTCCGCCGGGTGCCGTCTCTTGGACCGGGCGGTCCGTGGTGCACCATCCGGCGCCACGAGCCGCTCCCCCGGCTCCCGTGCGGAGATCACCCACCGCGCCCGGGGTCTTCGCACGGGAACCCTTCCGGCCCGGCCGGTCGCGCCTTCGGGCGCGGCGGGCCGGGCCGTCGGTCATCGGTCATCGGTCATCGGTCATCGGGGGGGGCGGTCAACGACCGTCGGTCACAGGGGCCGCCGGTCAACGGACGTCGCGCGGCGGGGCGTTGTCAGTGGTGCCCGGCATGATGGATCCATGCGTGCTGCCCGGCTGATCAAGATGCTGCTGCTCCTCCAGTCCCGGCCGTCGATGACCGCCGGTGACCTGGCACGGGAGCTGGAGGTCAGCGAGCGCACGATCGCACGGGACGTCCTGTCGCTCTCCGAGGCGGGCGTGCCGGTCTACTCCGACCGCGGCCGGGCGGGCGGCTACCGCCTCCTCGGCGGGTACCGCACCCGGCTGACGGGCCTGGGACGCAGCGAGGCGGAGACGCTGTTCCTGTCCGGGGTGCCGTCCGCGCTACGGGAGTTGGGCCTGGCGGACGCGGCGTCCGCGGCGCGGCTCAAGGTGTCGGCGGCGCTCCTCCCGGAGCTGCGGGAGGCCGCGAGCGGCGCCGCCCAGCGCTTCCACCTGGACGCCCCGGCCTGGTACCGCAGCCCGGAGACCCCCGCCGAGCTGCCCGCCCTCGCCGAGGCGGTGTGGGACGACCGCCCGATACGCGCCCGCTATCTGCGCAAGGACCGCGAGGTGGAGCGGGAGCTGGAGCCGTACGGGCTGGTGTTGAAGGCCGGGGTTTGGTATCTGGCGGCTTGTGCGCGGCGGGAGGGCCCGGCGGCGGCTGCGAGGGGTGGAGCGGGTGCGGCGGAGGCGTCCGGTGCGGGCGCGGGCATGCCCGGCGGTGCGGGCGTGCCCGGCCCGCCGGGTGGTGCGGGCGGCGGGCCGCCGGAGGGCTCGGGGCCGCCGAAGGGTGCGGGCTCGGCCCCGCCGGATTCCGTGGGTTCCCCGGACTCCCCCGCCCCGCCCGTCCCCCCGTTCCGTATCTACCGCGTCGACCGCTTCACCGCCGTGACGGCGGCGGAGGACGGGCATTTCGTCCGGGATCCCGGGTTCGATCTGCCCGCGTTCTGGGCGGAGCGGGCCGCGCAGTTCGCGCGGTCGTTGCTGCGGGCGGAGGTGGTGCTCCGGCTCACGGAGGGCGGTATACGCCGACTGCCGTACGTCACGGAGCCCGCCGCGGCGCGCGAGGCGGTGGCGGACGCGCAGGGCCCCGAGGCCGACGGCCGGTGGACGCTCACCCTCGCGGTGGAGAACGCCGAGGTCGCCTACGCGCAGCTGCTCGGGCTGGGCCCCGAGTGCGAGGTGCTGGCGCCCGAGCCGCTGCGCGCCCGGTTCACGGCGGCGGCCCGCCGGATGGCCGAGCGGTACGGCGGGTGACCACCGGCCGGGACCGGCACCGCTCGCCGCGCGGCGGCCCCGTACGGCGGACGGCCGCCAGGTGCCGCGGGCGGGACCGGCCGCAGGCGCCCCCTTCCGCGGCCTGCCCCGCGCCACACCGGACTACCGGTACTCCTACCGGTAGTCCTCCGCCCTCCCCTCCTTCCCCCCGAGGACGACGTCCTCGAAGTAGCCGAAGCCGTCGGGGCGGGAGCCGTCCGCGTCGGTGAAGCCGTAGATCTTGGCGAGTTGGCCGCTGGAGAGGGACCGGCCGGTGAAGCGGGCGCGGTCGGGGTCGGTGGCGAGGGCGGCGGCGGCGCGGCCGACGAGGGCCGGGGATTCGGCCACCGCGAAGTGCGGTTCCTGCGTGATGGCGTCCCGCCAGTTCTCCTCGGTGACGCCGAAGTGGTCCAGCATCTCCTCGGAGCGCAGGAAGCCGGGGGTGAGCGAGACGACCGTCGCGCCGTACGGTTCCACCTCGGCGGCGAGGCCGAACGCCACGCGGTGCGGGGCGTTCTTGGCGAGGTCGAAGCAGAGGTTGCCGCGGTAGGTGCGGTTGAAGGCGGCGGTGCCGTCGGTCATGTCGACCAGCAGGCCACCGGGGGCGCGCAGCAGCAGCGGCAGCGCGTGGTGGCTGGTGATGAGGTGCGTCTCGACGCCGAGGCGGAGCATCCGCAGGCCCCCGGCGAGGTCCAGTTCCCACAGCGGGGTGTCGAACTGGAGGAGGTGGTCGCCGCCCCACACGCTGTTGACCAGGACGTCCAGGCGGCCCTGCTCCCGGTCGATACGGGCGACGAGGTCGGCGACCTGCTCCGGTACGAGGTGGTCGCAGGGGACCGCGATGCCGGTGCCGCCCGCGGCCGTGACCCGTTCCGCGGTCCCCTCGATCGTCTCGCCGGGGCGGCCCACCTCGCTGACGTGGTCCCGGGTGGTGCGGCCGGTGACATAGACGACCGCCCCCGCCCGGCCCAGCTCCACGGCCATCGCCCGGCCCGCGCCCCGGGTCGCCCCGGCCACCAG
>NZ_VKJP01000300.1 GCF_007280575.1 Streptomyces benahoarensis | reverse complement strand
CTGCCGCAGCGGCGGCGCTGCCCCGGAGCCGGGCGGCCGGAAGGGGGAGCCGGGCCCGGGGCCGGGCTGCCGGAACGGAAGGCGAGGCCGGACGGCAGGGGCAGGCCCCGCGGCCGGGCGGTGTGAACGGGGCCCGCGCCCGGCCCGCCGCGCCTACAGCGCCGCGTACCCCCGTTCGCGCAGGGACTGGCCGTACTGCTGGAGGACCCAGAGTTCGTTCTGGACGGCGGCGAGGTGGTCCGGGTCGGCGCGGGGGCCGAGGCGCTGGAGGGTGCCGCGGATCTCGGTGATGCGCTGGTTGACGGCGGCGAGGCGGACGGCGACGAGCTGGACGCCCGCGTATGCCTCGTCCGGGTCGCGGCGGGTGTGCAGCGGCTCGACGATCAGCTCGGTGACCATGGCGCGGACGGTGTCGTCGGGCGCGGCCTCGCGGACCCGCTGGACGTAGCCGTCGTCGTGCGCCGCGGCGCCCCCGGCGTCCTCGATGCAGCGGCGGACCACGACGTACGGCGGGGCGGTGAACTCATCGATGCCGTACGCGTCGAAGGCCGGGGAGACCAGGTCGGGGCGTTGGAGGGCGAGCTTGAGGAGTTCGCGCTCGACGCGGTGGGCGGGGCTGCGGAGGTTGAGCGCGGGACCGCGCAGGCCGGGGGCGGGCGCCTCGGCCTCGGGCGCCGGGGCCCGGCCGCGGGGGGCTCTGCGGGACTGGTCGGGCCCGCCGTCGCGGCCGCGCTCGCGGGCCCAGCGGGCGAGCTGCCCGACGCGGCGGACCACGAACTGGGTGTCGAGGATGCCGAGCATCCCGGCCAGCTGGACGGCCACTTCGTGCTGCGCGCCACTGTTCTTGATGCGGGCCACGACGGGCGCCGCCTCGTCGAGGGCGGCGGCGCGACCCGCAGGGGTCTCCAGCGCGTAGCGGCTCACGATCTGGCGGAGGGCGAACTCGAAGAGCGGGGTGCGGGGTTCGGCAAGATCGGCGACGGCCGTGTCGCCCTTGGCGAGGCGCAGCTCGCAGGGGTCCATGCCGTCGGGGGCAATGGCGATGTAGGTCTCGGCGGCGAACTTCTGGTCGTCCTCGAAGGCGCGCAGGGCGGCCTTCTGACCCGCCGCGTCACCGTCGAAGGTGAAGATCACCCGAGCCGAGCCGTTGTCCATCAGGAGTCTGCGGAGGATCTTGATGTGGTCGCCACCGAAGGCGGTACCGCAGGTGGCGATGGCGGTGGTGACCCCGGCGAGGTGGCAGGCCATCACGTCCGTGTAGCCCTCGACGACGACCGCGCGGGAGGACTTGGCGATCTCCTTCTTGGCCAGGTCGATGCCGTACAGGACCTGGCCCTTCTTGTAGATCGGGGTCTCGGGGGTGTTGAGGTACTTGGGGCCGTTGTCGTCGTCGCGGAGCTTGCGGGCGCCGAATCCGACGACCTCGCCGGAGATGTCGCGGATCGGCCACATCAGGCGGCCGCGGAAGCGGTCGATGGGGCCGCGGCGGCCGTCCTGGGAGAGACCGGAGAGGATCAGCTCCTTGTCGGTGAAACCGCGGCCGCGCAGGAAGCGGGTGAGGTGGTCCCACCCGGCGGGGCTGTAGCCGACGCCGAAGTGCTGGGCGGCGGCCTGGTCGAAGCCGCGCTCGGCGAGGAAGCGGCGGCCGATCTCGGCCTCGGGCGAGTCGAGCTGCTCGATGTAGTAGCCGGCGGCGGCCTTGTGGGCCTCGACCAGGCGGGTGCGTTCGCCCTGCTGGCGGCCGGGGGTGTAGCCGCCTTCCTCGTAACGCAGGGTGATGCCCGCCTGGGCGGCGAGGCGTTCGATGGTCTCGGCGAAGGAGAGGTGGTCGATCTTCATGATGAAGTCGACGGTGTCGCCGCCCTCCTGGCAGCCGAAGCAGTGGTAGAGCCCCTTGGCCGTGCTGACGTGGAAGGACGGGGACTTCTCGTCGTGGAACGGGCACAGGCCCTTGAGGTTGCCGCCTCCGGCGTTGCGGAGCTGGAGGTATTCGGACACGACGGCGTCGATCGGGACCGCGTCCCGTACCGCCTTCACGTCGTCATCGTTGATCCTGCCTGCCACGCGTGAATTCTACGGCCGGGCGCCGACAGTCCCGTCCGGGCCGCCGCGTCAGAGGGCGTCCGGGGCCGCGCCCATCACCTCCAGGAAGCGGTCGAGGGCGATGTTGCCGCCCGAGACGACCACGCCGACGCGGGGCGGGAGCGCGGCGATACGGCCGCTGAGCAGGGCGGCGAGGGCGCAGGCGCCGCTGGGCTCGGTGACGATCTTGAGGCGTTCGAAGGCGAACCGCATGGCGGCGCGGATCTCGTCGTCCGTGACGAGCACGACGGAGTCGAGGAGCCGCCGGTTGATCGCGAAGGTCAGCTCGCCGGGCATCTCGATGGCCTGCCCGTCGGCGATGGTGCGCGGCACGGGGACGGCGACGCGCTCCCCGGCGGCGAGCGAGCGCGCGGTGTCGTCGCCGGTCTCCGGCTCCACGCCGATCATGCGGATACCGGGGACGAGGGCGGTGGCGGCGGTGGCGCAGCCCGCCATCAGGCCACCCCCGCCGACGGGTGTGAGCAGCGCGCCCAGCGGCCCGGTCTCCTCGATCAGCTCCAGGGCGGTGGTGCCCTGGCCCGCGATGACGTCCGGGTGGTCGTAGGGCGGGATGAGGGCCAGCCCGCGCTCCTCGGCCAGTGCGCGGCCGAGGGCGGTGCGGTCGCCGGTGTAGCGGTCGTACGTGACGATCTCCGCGCCGTAGCCCGCGGTGGCCTCGCGCTTGGAGCGCGGGGCGTCCTCGGGCATGAGGATGACGGCGGTGGTGCCCAGTTCGCGGGCGGCGAGGGCGACGGCCTGGGCGTGGTTGCCGGAGGAGTAGGCGGCGACGCCGCGGCGACGCTGCTCGGGGGTGAGGCGGGCGACGGCGTTGTAGGCGCCGCGGAACTTGAACGCGCCGACGCGCTGGAAGGACTCGCACTTGAGGTGGACCTCGGCGCCCACCAGCGCGTCCAGGGTGCGCGAGCGCAGCACCGGGGTGCGGTGCGCGACGCCCGCCAGCCGGGCCGCGGCGTCACGGACGGAGTCGAGGGTGACGGCCGCGGCGGGGCCGGCGGGCGGCGTGGGGCCACTGGGGCCGGAGATGCGGGCGCTCATGGCGGCACGCTACGGGAGCAGGCTCTCCAAGGAAACCTCGGGATCGGCCAGGGCCGCGGGGTCCAACGGGTGCCCGGAGCGGATGAGTTGCTGGATCGGCTCGGTGACGTCCCAGACGTTGACGTTCATCCCGGCGAGCAGCCGTCCCTCGGACAGCCAGAAGGCGATGAACTCACGCTTCGCGACGTCACCGCGGCAGACGACCTGGTCGTACGAGCCTGGCGGGGCGTAGCCGGAGTACTCCATGCCGACGTCGTACTGGTCGGAGAAGAAGTACGGGACGCGGTCGTAGGCGACGTCCTGGCCGAGCATGGCGCGGGCCGCGGCGGGGCCGCCGTTGAGGGCGTTGGCCCAGTGCTCGACGCGGATGCGGGTGTCCAGCAGCGGATGGTCGGCGGCGGCGACGTCGCCCGCGGCGTAGACGTGCGGGTCGGAGGTGCGCAGGGCCGCGTCGACGGCGATGCCGCCACCGGAGGAGCGGTCGACGAGGGCCAGTCCGGCCTGTTCGGCGAGGGAGGTGCGGGGCGCGGCGCCGATGGCGGCGAGGACGGCGTGGGCGGGGTGCTCCTCGCCGTCGTCGGTGCGGACGGCGAGCACCATGCCGTCCTGGCCGACGATCTCGGTGAGGCGGGCGCCGAAGTGGAAACGGACGCCGCGCTCGCGGTGCAGATCACCGAAGAGGTCACCCAGCTCGGGGCCGAGGACGGTGTGCAGCGGCGTCGGCGCGGTCTCCACGACGGTCACCTCGGCGCCGTACGAGCGAGCCGCGGCGGCGACTTCGAGGCCGATCCACCCTGCCCCGGCGATGACGAGATGGCCGTTGTCGCGGCCCAGGGAGGCGAGGACGCCGCGCAGCCGCTCGGCGTGGGCGAGGCGGCGCAGATGGTGGACGCCCGCGAGGCCGGTGCCGGGGATGTCGAGGCGGCGCGGTTCGGCTCCGGTGGCCAGCAGCAGCTTGTCGTAGACGATGAGGGTGCCGTCGCCGAGGCGTACGGTCCGGGCGTCCGGGTCCAGGTGGACGGCGGGCTGGCCGAGGTGCAGTTCGATGTCGGCGCCCGCGTACCAGGCGGGTTCGTGGACGAAGACGCTGTCGCGCTCCTCCTTGCCGAGCAGGTATCCCTTGGACAGCGGCGGGCGTTCGTACGGGTGGTCGCGCTCGTCGCAAATGAGGATCACCCGTCCGGTGAAGCCCTCCGCGCGGAGGGTCTCGGCGGCTTTCGCCCCGGCCAGGCCGCCCCCGACGATGACGAACGTCTGGTGTGCTTCGACCACTTGCTTCCTCCTCGTTGTCGGTGCCGTACGTCCGCTTCCGCGGCCGTGCACGTCGCCGATCGTTCCCCCGCTGTTCGGTCCCCCGTGTACGCTCCCCCGTTCTCCGTCCTCGTTACCGTGTTTCGCGGCCTGGTACCGGTGCGGGTGTCGCGCCCGGCGACACCCACGTGGTGTGCGCGCCCCGGATGCGGCCGCCGCGCGCCGTCCGAGCCTCCCGCACGGCGGGGGCGGACGGAAGGGTCCGGTGCGGCGCGTCCCGGGTGGCGCGGTCAGGGCGCCCCGGGGGCGCGGGTGAGGCGGGCGTGGAGGCTGCGGGCCGAGGCGTCGGTGAGGGCGGCGATCTGGTCGATGACGACGCGCATCCGGGCGGTGTCGTCGGCAGCGGCGTCAGCTTCGTCGAAAAGTGACCGGAACTGCGGGTCGAGGCCGTCGGGGGCGCGGCGCAGCAGGGCCTCGGCGAGTTCGGCGAGGACGACGCGCTGGTCGGCGCGGAGCGCCTCCTGGTCGGGGCGCTGCATGACGTAGCGGTCGGCGACGGCCTTGAGGACGGCGCACTCCAGCCGGCTCTCCTCCGGGACGACGAGGGAGGCGCCGTACCGGGTGAGGCGGCCGGTGCCGTACGCGGCGCGGGTGGCGGCCTCGGCGGCGGTGCAGAAGCGGCCGATGAGCTGGCTGGTGGCGTCCTTGAGGCGGGCCTGGGCGAGGGCCGAGCCGTCGTAGCCGTGCGGCCACCACTCCTGGTCGAGGAGGCGGTCGAGGGCGGCGGCCAGTTCGGCGGGCCCGGCGCCGGGGGCGTAGCGGCGGGCGGCTACGGCGAAGATCTCGGCGCGTTCGGCGTCGGCGAGCAGGAGGTTGGGGTCGAGGTGCCCGGCGTGCAGACCGTCCTCGACGTCGTGGACGGAGTAGGCGACGTCGTCGGACCAGTCCATGACCTGGGCCTCGAAGCTGCGGGCGGCGGCGGGGGCGCCCTGGCGGAACCAGGCGAAGACCGGCAGGTCGTCCGCGTAGACACCGAATTTGGGCGAGGTGGGGTCGGTGGGGTGGCCGCCCCGGGGCCAGGGGTATTTGGTCGCGGCGTCCAGCGCGGCACGGGTGAGGTTGAGGCCGACGCTGACGGGGGGGCCGTCGGCGGTGGTGCGGAAACGTTTGGGTTCCAGGCGGGCGAGGAGGCGGAGCGACTGGGCGTTGCCCTCGAAGCCGCCGCACGCCGCGGCGACCTCGTTGAGGGCCTGCTCGCCGTTGTGCCCGAAGGGCGGGTGGCCGAGGTCGTGGGCCAGGCAGGCGGTCTCGACGAGGTCGGGGTCGCAGCCGAGGGCGGCGCCGAGTTCGCGGCCCACCTGGGCGCACTCCAGGGAGTGGGTGAGGCGGGTGCGGGGGCTGGCGTCCCAGAGGTGGGTGCGGGTGCCGGGCGTGACGACCTGCGTCTTCCCGGCGAGGCGGCGCAGGGCGGCGGAGTGCAGGACGCGCGCCCGGTCGCGCTGGAAGGCGGTGCGGCCGGGACGTTTGTCCGGTTCGGCGACCCAGCGGTCGGCGTCCGCCGGGGCGTATCCGGGGGTGGCGGACGGCGGACCGGCCGGTGCCTGGCGGCCCGGGTGCGCCTCGGCCGGTCCGCCGGTGTCCTCGTGGCCGGTACGGCCGGTGTGTGCAGGAATGCCCGTCATACTGCGACGGTAGCCGCCCCGGTGGAGTCCCGAACGGAAGCGCCGCCTCCGGCAGCACCTCCGCCTCCGGCGACGAGTGCGTCGTCGTAGCGGTGCAGCAGCAGGCGGGCGAGGGCCGGGTGGTCGCCCAGAGGGGCGGCGGCGATGTCCGGGGCGTCGGCGGCGCACCGGGCGGCGAACCACCCCGGGGCGGCGAAGCATCCGGCGACGGCGATCCGGCGGTGCCCCCGGGCGGTGAGGGCGCGGACCGCCCCGGTGACGGTGGGCGCGGCGGCGGAGGCGTACCCGGTGACGACGGGGAGGCCGCCGAGCCGGGCCGACAGGAGCGCGGCGACGGCGTCGGTGTCCGCGGCGGAGCGCGGGGCACGGGAACCGGCGGCGGCGAGGACAACGGCGGTGTGGGCGGGGCGCCCGGGCGCGGCGTACGGGTCGAATCCGGCTTCGGCGAGGCGGCCGTGCAGCGCCTCGGCGAGCAACGGGTGCGGGCCCAGGGGCGCGGCGATCCTGCCGTCCAGGTGCGGGGCGGTGGCGAGGGCGGCGGGCAGGTCGTGGGTGACGTGGTGACCGTGGCCGAAGAGCAGCGGGACGAGCACGGCGCCGCCACGGAGCCCGGCGAGGGTGTCGGCGAGCAGCGGCCGGTCGAGCCCGAGGTGGCCCAGCCGGATGGGTAACCCGGGGCGGAGCGCCCGGACCCGCGCCAGCAGCGCGCGGACGACGGGCAGGGCACGCGGGTCGCGGCTGCCGTGGGCTACGGCGACGAGGGTGGGGGCAGCCTGGAGGAGGCGGGGAGGCCCGCCACCGGGGCCCGGCCTGCTGGGGCCCGGCCCGGCGGAACCCGGCCCGGCCGGTCCCGGTCCACCGGTCTCGTGCAGGGCTGCGCCGGGCGGACGGAGCTGGGTGCGGGTGCGGGACGCCGTCATGGGGCGAGGGTGCCGAGCGGGCGTTTCGGGGGTGTTTCCCGACGGGGAACGGGTGGTAACCGGGGGCGCCT
>NZ_VKJP01000002.1 GCF_007280575.1 Streptomyces benahoarensis | reverse complement strand
CACCGCCACGGCACCCCCGGCCACGGCCGCGACCACGTCCTCCCCGCCCTCGTCCCACCCCACGCGACCCTCCCGGTCCTCGATGGCCGCCTGGCATTGGGGACGTGGCAGTCGGTCTGCTTGGTGGATACGAATGTCGACAATCCCGACCGCGAGGTGCGGTTGAGCTTCCTTGGCTAGGAGGCCGCCTTGTGCCGGACTGTAGACCGCAAGTCCGGCCGCTCCAACCGGCCCCTGAGCGTGGTTGCTGTCCAGCCTGCCGGCAGGTTCTTCGTCTGCTGGCGGTAGAGGTCGCGCACGCCGTTGACCTGCGGAGATGAGGCGCCATGAGTCGGTGACCGCTTGGCGGTCCGCGAATGGCCCGGATCTTGTCCCAGGCGGGTCTTCGCACCGCGGCCGGTCTGTCCTTCCACCTCGTTCCCCGGGCGGTCGTCGGCGCCGGTGAGCGCGTCTTCATCCGGGGCCTCGCCCGGCGCTCGCGCACGGGGCGATCGCCGGCGCTCCCGGCCGGACAGCGGCAGCGGCCGACGACGTCCGCACGAGGGTCACGACGGCTCGCAGTCCGCTGGTGATCGTGCGGCCTGCGCGAAAGGGCTCCGCCGTCACCCACCTCGTGGGTCGTCGGCCCCTGCCTCGGACTGGTCCGGGGTGCAGCGTTCCGACGCCAAGGCGGGCGCCACGGGCACGTGCTCGTGGCGCTGGAGGTTGAGCGGCCCGAACTCATCGGTGGAGAAGACGGCTTCGTGGCTGCGGCCCTTCGATGGAACGAGTGGGAACGCGCCCGACCGAGCCCCCCAGACCTGGACACCGTCCGGGAGAATGTGGTGTGGGGCAACTTTCGCAATTTCAGCCGGGAGTGGATCGCGGCGCGGCAGAATGCGGGGCAAATGGCAGCAGGCATTGCCCCGTCCAGCGGTCGGGGCTCGGGGCGCAGCGTCCTCGTGTGCCCGCGTTCCGTTGGTGGTCACCCAGTGATTTCCCGGATTTCCGTAATTTTCACCACCTATCTATGATGCGGGTCACGTCCCGGTTCTCCAGGGGAGGGCGAGTCGAGGGCGCGGAGCGGCGCGGTCAGGTATGGGCCGGGGCCGTGCGTGGGGAGGGGTGTGCATGCCCGAGGGGCAGACGGTTTCCGCGGCGGCGCGGAAGGTCGCAGAGCTGGTCCGCGCTTTCTCGTTCGGAATCTCTGAGCGGGACCTGGTCGTCGAGGCCAAGAGGCAGTTCCGCGCGCTGCCGGAGCAGCGGTTGGTGAAGCTGGTCGCCGAGGCGGTCCGCGGGGGATTGCTGATCGCTTCGGGGGACCACCTCCTGTCTGCTGCGCCACAGGAACCGATGGCCCCGGCGCAGGCGACGCCGGAACTGCGGAAGCCGGGCGCCGAGCCGGCTGCTGATGCCCCGTTGGATGAGACGTCCGTGCTGCGGATCGTCGCGCTCGACGTTGAGAGCGTCGTACGGACGACGGCGACCGCTCCTTACGTGGAGCGGCACGTCTACGAGGTGGCAGCCGTCAGGTTCGGCGCCGATCGGGAATGGGTCGCGGCGGAGCCCCGCTGGCAGCGTTACCTCAGGTTCTTGGGGGACAGCGAGGAGTTACGTGACGGCAGCGTACGGGACGCCGTGCTGGGCCAGGGGATACCCCGGCAACAGGCGTGGACGGAGCTGAGCGACTTCCTGTCGGATGCCGATGTTGTGGTCGCCCATAACGGAACGGCGCTGGACTTCCCCGTCATCGGTGAAGCGGCGAAAGAGGCTGGTGCCGGTGATCCGCTCTCCGCCGTGCGCCCCGTCGACGCCCTGTACCTCGCGCACGCCGTCTGGCCGACAGCCCCGTGCCACCGGCTCCAGGATCTGGCGCTCCAGCTCGACGTGGTCCGTTCGGACCTGCGTGCCCACACCGCAGAGGGTGACGCGGTCCTGCTTGTCCGTCTCCTGGAGCGGGCCGCCGCCGAGTTCGCCGCCAATACCCCCGATTTGCGCGATCTCGTCGCCGACGTCTGCCCCGACTCCGACGCGTGGCGGCTGCTGCGGGAACTGGCCGAGGGCAAGGCCGCCACCGAACGGGAGCCGCTCGTGTGGGAGCAGGCGCACGTGGCTCGTCTGCTGAGCGCCGAGTTCGCGCAGCACGCGCCGCGCCGCGCCCTTGATGGAAGAGCACCGGGACATGGTGCCGTGGATGTGCCGGACGCCTTGCGGGGCGCCGACGGACGGGTCGAGCCGACCGCTCTCGCCCGGGTCGTGCACGGCTCCCGCGTGGAACCCCGGCTTGCCCAGCAGACGATGACGACGACACTGCATGACTGGACCGACCGCGGCGTCAGCGGCCTGCTGGAAGCACCCACCGGCACCGGAAAAAGCTATGCGGTGCTCGCCGCTGCGCTGGACTGGCTCGCCGGAGGCGAGAGCCGTACCGCTGTCATCGCCACGTACACCAAACAGCTGCAGAGCCAGCTGGCGAAGGACATCCAGGACCTGGAGCGTGCCCTGCCCGGCATCCTCGGGGCCGCTGACCTGGTCAAGGGCAAGTCCAACCGGCTTTCCCTGGCCGCCCTGACGAAGAGCCTCGCCGAAGCCACCCGCCGACGCTCCTTCGCGAGTGCGGCCCGCGCCCGTTTCTCCCGGCATCGTCGTTTCCGCGAACTCGCCGTTTTCCTCGCGCTCCGCCTGTTAGCGGCCAAGGAGCCCCCGCAGACATGGACGGCGAGATCGGTCGACCCGGTGGACCTGCCCGCCTTCTTAGCCGACTACATGGGCCGCGGTGTGACGCAGTGGTTGGAGTCGCTGTCGCAGCGCGACGGCGACTACGGAGCCGGCGCGAGCAATCCGCTCACCGCGCACACCGACACCGTCCGGGAGGCCATCGGCGGCCACCGTCTCATCCTCGCCAACCATGCGCTCGTCCTGTCCCACCTGGACGACCTGCGTGCCGTCGGGCCCGATGTGCTCCTCGTGATCGACGAGGCGCACGAGCTGGAGAACGCCGCAACGTCCGCGCTGACCGGTGCCGTCGACTACCAGGACTTGGAAGCATTGCTGCCCGAGTACCACGGCTGGGTCGCGGACGCGCACCCGGGCACCGCGCGTGACCAGGCCGCAGCGGCAGTCGCCGACCTCGAACGGCTGCTCGACGACGAACGGCTGCCCCGGCTCGCGGCTCAGGCATTCGACGCACAGGTCAAGGGCGTGGGCGTATGGATCGGCAGCCGGGCGACCACGCTCGTCAGTCCCTACACCGGCACCTCCGGTACTCGGAACACGCGACGGCTCGTGCTGGTACTTGAGAGCATCGCCAAGGCAGTCGCGATCTGCCGCATCACGCTGGAGCGCTACGTCGCCCAGCACACAGCCGGGATCGACCCGTTGGTACGGGAGCGCCTGACCGCACTCGCGGAACACACCGACTCCCTCACCACGGCCCTCGACCGCATCACGGCCGGCATCCGAGCCTTCCTCGACCCCGCCGTCACGCTGGACGAGGCGCTCCCGTCACGCGTGATCCACCTGGAGGAACTGGCCGAACCGAAGGGGGAGTTGCGTTCCTACCACTTCCGTGTTGCCACCAGCCCCGTAGACCTGACTGCTGATCCGGAATGGCGGCGCTACCTGGAGTCCTTCGACCGTGTCCACTACGTCTCCGCGACCCTGCGCGTCGCCGGACAGTGGGACTTCATACGGAGCCGGCTGGGGCTGCCCGAGGGTCTGCCGACGCTCGCCCTGCCTTCCCCTTTCGACCTGCGCAGCCAGGCCGAAGTCGTATGCTTCTCCGATTTCCCGTCCTGGGCCGAGCAGGAGGAAGCCGCCCTGCGGACCGTCGCCCACCAGGTCGCCGGATTCGCCGCCGAGATGACACGTGTACGCGCCGACGGCAGCGGGTTCGACGGCGGTGGCATGATCGTCACGACTGCCCGCTCGACCGCCGCGGGCATCGGCTTCCACCTCGTGGAAGAGCTGCGCCGTCGCGCCCTGGACACCCCGGTTGTCGAGGCGCTCACCCTCGGCAACGGCCGGGCCTACCAGGCATTCACCGACCGGAGGGACGGCGGCGGGTTCCTCGTTGGCACCAAGGGACTCTGGCAGGGGATCGATGTCTCCGACGCCGAACGGCTGTGTCTGGTCTGGATCAACAAACTGCCGTTTGCGCCGTTCGCCGCTCCGATCGTGGAGGCCCGACGCGCGGCGGTCGCCGAACGTGCCGAGCACGCCGGCCACCCCGATCCGGACGGCGCCGCCACCGAGCACTACTATCTGCCGCTCGCCGCGCTCCAGCTCCGCCAAGCGGTCGGCCGACTCATCCGCTCCGACCAGCACCGCGGCGTCGTCGTCATCAGCGACCGCAAACTCGCCGGAGCAAGCAGCCTGCGCCGCTCCTACCGGCGCGCCTTCCTCGGCAGCCTCGACGACGGACTGGAACGCCCCGACCCGGACACCGGCGACACCGGTGGAGGCAACATCGCCGACATGGCCGAAGGCTGGCGTCGTATCTGGGAGTTCATGGCGGCCCACCACCTCCTGGACCCCGCCCGGGCCACCGAGCTGTGCACCGATGAAGCCCTCGAACAGCACACCCTCCTGCCGCACACCCGGCACATCCGCGAACTCGCGCTGACCACCGAGGAGATACAGAAGTTACGAAAAAAGGGCCTGCTCGCCGACGAGGTCAGGGACCGTTGCGCCCGCATCGGCGGCCTGCTGCGGCTCGCCGACGAACCCGTGGCCCTCAAACCGGCCCAGCAGGCCGCCATCACCGCCGTCGCCGAGGGCCGCAACGTACTCGGGCTGCTGCCCACCGGCTTCGGTAAGAGCTTCACCTTCCAGCTTCCCGCGCTGGTCCTGCCGGGTGTCACCGTGGTCGTCAGCCCTCTCGTCGCTCTCATGCACGACCAGGCTCTCGAACTCAACCGGTCCATCGGCGGCGCGGTCCGCGCCCTGATCTCGCCGCTGCGTGAGTCCAGCAGCAGGGCCGGCAAGACGGAAGTGACGGAGCAGCTCCTCGGCCGCGCCGATCACGGCATCCGCCTGGTCTACGTCAGCCCGGAACGCCTGTGCCAGCGCCGCTTCCGAGAGACCGTGCGCGCGGCCGCGGCGGCGGGCCGGGTGACCCGGATCGCCGTCGACGAGGCACACACTCTGGCGCAGTGGGAGGACTTTCGGCCCAGCATGCGCCGGGTCAGCAGGTTCCTGGACGAGTTGCGTCAGGACCACGCGGTGGCGGTCACCGCGGTGACCGCCACCGCCAACCGGGCCGTTCACGAGGCGCTGCGCGAAGGACTGTTCGGCCTGGCCGCCGAGGTGCCGGAGCCCGCCTCGGCCGAGGCGATCGCCGAAGCGGAGCATCCCGATGTCGTCGGTGGACTTGTGACGGTGCGCGAGAACCCGATCCGACCCGAACTCGCGGTCTTCCGCCGCTCTCTTGACCGGCTCGGGCAGGGCGGTGTGGCCGGGTTGGTGGAGCGCGTCGTGGACGTGCTCGACGGTCACGCCATCTTTTACTGCCTCACCGTCAAGGAGGTCAACACCCTCTACACGCACCTGCGCGAGTACATCGGTGATGCAGGCATCCGTGTGCTGCGGTTCCACGGCCGTCTGACGGAGGCGGAGAAGGCGGCCGTCATGACGGAGTTCCGGGAGGCGCCCCGGGAGGGCGACGAGGGCTTTGTGCCGGTCGTGGTGGTCGCCACCTCCGCGTTCGGACTCGGCGTCAACCGGCCCGATGTGCGCACCGTGATGTGCGTGTCGCCGCCCACCGACCTGGCCGCGCTCTACCAGCAGCTGGGACGGGCCGGACGCGACAGCGCGGGCCGGGGGACGACCGGGAAGGGACCGGCCAACAGCGGTCTCACCCTCGCGACGAGCCGGGGGCTGCGCATGGTCCGCTTCATGACGGGCCAGGAACTGCCCTCCCCGCTCCTGCGGCGCATGGGCGCCCTCGTTCTCGCCCAGCGGGACGGCACGTTCGACCCGGCACGGCTGGCCGACGTGCTCATGGCCGAGGACGCGTCGAGCGGTGCGCTGAGCGAAGCGGAGCTGGAGGACAGGCACACCCACGAGCGCTACCAGGGCGGCATCATGCGGGCGTTCAGCGTGCTCGCCGACCTCGGAGCCGTCGAGGATCTCGGCGACCATCCGCCGTATTGCGCGGTCCGGCCTGGTGACCTCCGACCGGTCGGCCACAGGACGGGGCAGTTGCCTACCGTCGCGGAAGAGCTGAGCGAGGGGCGCGATGAGGAAACGGCCGGGCTCGCGCGGCTGGAGCAGACCGTCATCGACATCGCCCTGTCCTGGGACACCCCGATCCACATCGACGTCCGGCTTCTCGACCGGGAACTCGCCGCCCGGTGTCCCGACTACCGGTCGGTCGCCGACGGACCCGCGGCGACCTGGGAACTGCTCGCCGACCTCCACGACCGCGGGCTTCTGGACGTCTCCGCGGCACCCAGCCGCCGTCTCGTCACCGGTCTGACCACCCGCACTGGCACCCTGCCCGACGGCTTCCTCGTGGTGCTGGGCCGCCGCGGCCGCCGAGCCGCCGAGGAACTGGCCAGGCTGCGGAACTTCTTCGACGCGAGCACGGTCTGCGCCCAACGGGTCTTCGCCGACTACTTCGGTGTCACCGACCTGCCCGAGGGCTGCTGCACCACGGCCCGCTGCCGTTGCTCTGCGTGCTGGCACACCGACCACTGGCCCGTGGAGGAACGGCGCCCTGCCGTCGCTCAGGCATTCGGCAGCCCGCGTCCCCGCGAGGGCGGTGGCGCCGACACTTCGCTGCGGCACCAGCGCGTCGACCTCCAGATCCACCGGTTGCTGCAGCTCCAGCCGCGGGGTGCGCATCCGCGACGGCTCTGGCACGCGCTGCGCGGCGACGAATCCTCCTACAACCCGAGGACCCGAAAGATGAGCCCTTTGCCGAAGGCGATACGGGAAAGCCGCCATTTCGGCGGTCGGGCCGACCTCCCCTCTGCGGACATCGACGCGAGCCTTGCACGGCTGGCCGCCGCCGGAGCCGCCGTCGAAGGGCCGGACGGCCTCTGGCGCGCACTCCGCCCGGCACGGCACCCGCGGTCCCACCGGCCGGAAGGCGGAACCGAGCGGAAGGAGGACGGGGTGTGACCACGGTGATCACCACCGGAGAGGGCGCTTGGCAGCCATACGTCGGCGAGCCGGTCCTCACTCCTGCCATGACTGACGGACACCGGAGCACGCCTCCCGAGGACTTGGAGCGGCTGCGTCGCTACCTGGAGGCGGTGGTCGCCGACCGTGCGTGTCCGGTGCACAGCGCGGTCGCCTTCAACGCAGCCTATTTCGGCTACGAACTCGGTGGCGACGGCTATGGGAACGGCCCCTTCGACCTGGACTCCTTCCCCTCCCTGACGCTCGGCGACGAAGGACCGGCCCTGCCCGTCGGAGCGCTTGTCCGGATCGAAACCGGCTCCGACCCGCTGTTCGCCGAGATCGTCTACAAGGAGGGCCGCCATCCCGGCGCAGAGGAGGGCGCCGACGTACCCGCGTGGGTGTCCGGCGCACCGGTCGGCGTGTGGGGACCGCAGGAAGGCCCGGAGCCGCCGAGGCCCGTGCGCCGGGAGCTGCTGGTACCCGACCTCAGGGCCTTCGGCCCGGCACTGCAGCTCGGCGAGGCGAAGCTGCGGCGGTTCCGGGCCCGCCAGAAGTGGCTCAACAAAGACGGACACGTCGTCGTCGACGCCCGGTACGACTCTGTGTCGCAGGCCGGGCTGGACGACTCGACCGCCTTCCTGCACCACCTGCTCACCCATCAGCGAGAGGCACTGCTGAGCCCTCTCGTCCCCGTGTCCGTCGCCCACCTCGCGGGGGGCAGTGACCAGGAGCGGCTCGAAGACGCCCTCATCGGGTTGCTGGACACCGTCACCCATGCCCTGCGCACCAGCGACAGTTTGCGCACCTGGGGCCGGTACGCGCTGACCCGTACCCGCATCGGGGCCGGCCTGCGCCACGACGGGCCACTGGGGGGAATCGATCTGCGAGCTCTGGCGGGCTCTCTGGAGCGCAGCGCCGCCCCGGCCACCCGCCGACGTCATGGCCTGAGCGGCTCGCGCACCGTGTACACGGCGATCGGGCCCTGGCTGCGCGGCGTCGACGGTGCCGAACCACTGCTGACCGGCGTGGAGTACGCGGTCTCGGTATGCCGCGCCAACCTAGCGGTTGCGGACTTCGTGCGCGGCGACACGGACAACGGCCTGCGCGCCGAGGCCGATGTACGGATCACCCTCGACGACGACTTCGAGAGTGGCGGCATCTGGCGGTCCCACCACCCGGGCTCGGAAGAAGCGGACGGAAGCGATCCGCTGCGCCCGGCGGAACGCGGCTGGCACGACACCGTGCAGCCACCCGCGCCGCCCCGGACCGTCGCCGCGCCTCTTCAGAGCGCTCCCCACGAGGAAGACGAGGAAGGGCGGTACACCGATGCCGAGCCCACAGACACCCCGCTCGAGGACGGCGACCGGATCGGCCGGCCCAACTACCTGCGGATCAACGACAGCGAGGTCTGCTGGCAACTCCCGCTGCGTCTCGCCCACCTCATGGAGGAAAGACTGCCGCTGAGCCGGATGGTCCGGGAAGGGCTGACGTGCCTCGGCGTCGACCGTGTCCCCGTACGCCTGGAGATCAGCCATGACGGGGGTGAGATCGACGCGTCCGAGGAGGTCCAGGAGGTCCTTCTCGACCTCACCGATGAGAGCGGCATGCTCCGGAACGTCCAGTGGCCCATCGACTTCTTCCCCGGGCTGTGCCTGCACATCCAGTGGCCGCGCGGCGGCACCGTCTTCCGGGTCCACACTGTCGCACTGGAGGACCCCGTCGAGATCGACGGGCAGCTCGTCGCGCACCGCTACGACCCTGGAGTCCTCACCCGAGAAGGAGCCCCGGGCTGCGACCGGGACGGCGACTCCGCCGCCGCCCTCGACACCCGGCGCCTCGTCCTGCGGGCCGTACGACGCTTCGGCCGGCTCACGCCTGATGGGCATGCCCTGCTCGACCGGAGCGCCCTTCCCCGGGGCGTTTACCACACGACGCCCGCCCCGCACCAGGTCACCGCGTTGGAGCAGGCCATGGACGAACTCCTTGTCGAACGGCATCTCTTCCCGGCCACCGGCAGCCGCGGCACGGATGGTGAGCCCCACCATCCCGTCCGCGACGGCGAGCCGCTGATCGCCCTGATCGGCTACGCGCCGAACCCCGTGGTGGTGCCTCGGCCCGGCTCGGGCTCCGGGGCGCCCTCGCAGGACAGGGGCGCGGAGCACTTCGTTCATGGCTTCCTGCGGAGGTTGCCCCCGGGATCGGAGCCGACCGGCGCGCAGCGTGCCGCCTACCGCGAACACTGCCGCCACGTCGGAAAGGCGGATGGCTGGGAACTGCCACCCGGCTACACCTTCGTCACCGCACACTTCCGTCGGCGCTGACCTCCCGGCGGACCACGCCGGCGTGCGCCGAACACCACCCCGGCATCAACACCGCAGAACACAAGAGATCGGGACCGAATGACCTTTAGCCATCCCGTGGTTGCCACACCACCGCTCTCCCCGCAGGGAACACCGCTCGGCCTGCTCAAGGAACTCGCCGCAGCCCTCGACGGGCTCGGCCCGGTCGTGGACACGGCCCTCGGCGACCTCACCGTCGGGGAGACGGAGCTCGCACTCAACGCCCTCGGGCCCAAGGACCGCCAAGCCACCATGCAAGGCCTCGGTTTTCGCAAGGTGGAGCCGCGGCGCTTCGGGCGTGTGCTCAGCGAGCAGGTACTCAAGCGGGTGCAACGGGTGGAGTCGGCCGACCGTAGGCACGCCGTGTCCCACCTCACGGCTCAGATCACGAAAGACCTCGCCCGCGTGGCAGGGGAGCGCGGGCCTGCCCGTACCGGGCCCGGTCTCGTGGACCGCTGGGGCACACGCCTGCTCCGTCTGGCGCTGTTCTCCCACGTCCAGGCATCGGCGTACGACGCCCGTCTGCTCGTCTGGGCGGCCGGCCACGACTGGTTCGGCATCGACGCGGACGAGACCGCCCGAGGCGCGGCGTTCACAGCGGCCTGGCGTGTGATCGACGAGACTCCCGGCTTTGACCAGCCCACCGCGCCGCATGAGGACGCGGTGGCCGACGGCCCACAGCCGATGACAGCCATTCCGGCTCCCCGGCGGCCCGACCACACGGAGCCCCCGAAGCCGGCCGGGCCCACCACGGAGCACGGACAGCGGCCCCGTGGCGAGCGGAATTCCATGGAGGAATTGACCGCAGCCGAGGAGGAACTCCCGCGCATCGTGGAGGAGGCGCGAGGCGCCGCTGACCGCCTGCGCTCCTCCCTGCTGGACGGGTGTCCGCCCGCCCCCACCGACCTGACACCGCTCGCTGCCGTTGCTCCGGCGTTCTCCCGCGCGCGGGCCGCGCTCTCTGCGGTCGGCGTCACCGGCGTCGCCGACCGCCTCACCGACATCCTCACGGCGATCGACGAGCTCCGTACGCGAGCCGAACGGAACGAGAGGAACACCGAGACCCGCCGCCTGGTGGCGACGGTGACGGCACTCGGCTGCTCCCCGGACAGTGCGCTTGCCACGGTGGTCGTGGACGCCGGACAGCGTGCGAAGGCGCTGCTTGCGAAGCAGGAGTGGGACGAACAGGATGACGCCTGCGCGCACTTTCTCGCGCTGCTGGCACGCCTCGTCGACATGAAGGGCCGGCTCGACGCACAGCAGGAGATAATCGGGCTCCAGCAGCAGCTGTCGGTCGCGCATCCGCCGTACGCCGTCGCGGCCGTACTGTACGAGCAGCTCACGGTCACCGAGGACACGACCGCCGACGACGCGGCCGCCCCGCAGAGCGCGGACTCCGCCGAGTCCCGGGAGACCCCGGACCACACCGATGCCCCGGAGGCGGCCACCGCTCCGCACGGCGACACCGGCGTAGCCGTGGCACAGGACCAGCAGGACCACAGCACCACCGATTCCGGCCCGGACGAGCGCGGTTCCCGGTTCAGCGACATCGCGGAGCAGCAGCCCGCGCCGCCCCGGCCGGTCATCGCCGATCCCGCGGTGACCACGGCCACCACCGACGGCACTCGCCCGAAGGACATCGAGCCGGTACTCGCCCGGCTCATCGCCGAGAAGCGCTTCGGGCTCGCCGCCCACCTGTCGCAGACCGCAGACCGCCCGGACACCGAGTCCGCGGCCCTGCGCCTGGCTGCCGCGGCGACGCTGCTGCGCTCCAGGGCCGGACGCGCGGCTCAGGTCATCGAGGAGTCGCTGCACGAGTGGGAGGCCCGCAAGGAGAGCGACACCGATGCGCTCTCCCTGCTCGTGCTCCCCACCCTGGTCCGAGCGGCTCTGATGACGGGCGCACCCGTAGCCGGTGCGCAGTTGCGGGCGCTCGCTCCCCAACTTCCCGCCGCTCTGCACGAGGTGGCGACCACGGTGGCGGAACGCGCCCTGCAGGGTGCACTGCTCATCGCGCCACACCGTGCCGTCGTCGCTGATGTCTCGCACACCGAGAGCGAGCTGCGCGAGGCCGTGGATGCCTGCCAGGCCCTGCTCACCGCGCCTCGTCTGCGCTTCCAGCGGGCCAGCGCCATGGTGCAGCGCTGGCTGGCTCCGACGGGACTGCTCGGCAGCGTGCTGACCGCCATCGTGGCGGGGGCCCCGGACGCCGCGACGCGAGCGGACGAGCTGCTGGAGAACCTCGCCCGGCGTACACAGATCGAGGCGGCACTCGACGAGATGGACGCTGCGCTGCGCGGGCCGGGTGGCCGCAGCCTCCAGGGGTCGGGTCGCAACAACGTCCGCCACTGCCTGGAGCGCGGGCGGGACGCCGTGCGGCAGTGGCGTGCGGTCAAGCGTGGCCTGGAAGCGGGACGTGCGGAGGAGAACGTGTGGGCGTTCCAGTCCGTCGCCTCGCTGCGCCTCTCCCTCCTCGGCCTGCGCGAACGGGTCGCTGATGACCTCGCCGCGGCCGAACGCAGTTCCGCGGTCCTGGCGAAAGCCGCCGCCTGCGTGGCCCGGGACCTGTTCGCCGAGGTCTTCGACGGGCTGGACGCGGACAGCCGACCGGTCGAGACGGGACCCGAGCCGGACGTGCAGCAGGCCCTGGACGCCGAACTGTACAAGGCGCGACCGACCGCGCCGGGCGAGGAACTCACCGTGGACGGCCTGCTGGAAGCCGTGGACCGTACCTGGGACGACGCGATCGAGCACCAACTTGCCGGTGACGAGTACGGCGTGGTCCGTAGCATCATGGATCTCGCCGACCTCGACGTGCTCCCGGCTGCCCACACCCTGACCCTCTCCGAGGAGCGCCGTGCGCAGCTCACCGTGCGCGAGAGGGAGCGCCGTGCGGCACTCGCCGAGAAGCAGCGGCAGCTGGCGGTCCGGCTCCGCCGGTCCCAGGCGGACGAGGCGCTCACTGTCGAACAGGACGTCAGCCTCCAGGAGTTGCTGGCGGACGCCAGGGCACACCTGGAGCACGACGGGCCGGACGAGCTGGCTGCAGTCCGCCGTAATCTCGACCGGGTCGAGGTACTCCTGCCCCGCTACCGCAAGGAAGCCGCTGACCAGCTGCGTGCCCGGCTGGCCGCGCTGACGGACGTGAGCGCGGAGGACCGCGAACGGGTTCAGCGCAATCTGGACACCGACAGTCTGGCCACCGCGGCCGAACTGGTCTACTTCCTCGAACTGGGCGAGCCGGTACCGGAGATCAGGTCCGAGGACTCTCATCTGGAGGCGTTCTTCCCCGCGGTGCCGGACGCTCTGCCCGGCGGGATCGACGCCGAGCTGGTCGCGGCCGTCCGAACCCGTGGCCGGTATGGTGACGAAACCGTGCTGGACTACGCCGGCCTTTCGGAAGAGGAGGCCGAACGCGCCGCCGCGGCCCTGGAACTGTGGAACACGCTCGCCGTGACCAAGGACCGCATCAAGATCAACCCGCGCGAGAGCCTCACCCCGGCCCTGTCCCTGCTCGGATACGAGGCGCGGCGGGCCCGGCCCGTGGACGACCTGCCGCGCGGCAAGGACTACCGGTTCTTCGAACTGGCGGAGGTGCACGTCACCGGCCGTGCCTGGGCGCCGTCCTTCGGATCGCAGATCAAGGACCGGGGCGGCAAACTGCGTGCCCTGCTGATCTGGGGCCGCCCCGCGGCGAAACTGCTCATCAGCCGCGCGCTCCAGGACCCTGATGAGAGCAGTCTGCTCGTTGTCCACTTCGGGACGTTGGACAGCAGGACCCGTATCGAGCTGGCCGCCGCCTCCCAGGGCACCAAGCCGATCATGGTCATAGACGACACCGCGCTGGCCTACCTCGTCGCGCACGGCAACCGTCGGGTGGACGCGACGACCGAGACGCTGCTGCCGTTCTCCGCGGTGAACCCGTACATCAAGGAGAAGCGTGGCCAGATCGGGCGGGAGATGTTCTACGGCCGTGACCGCGAGCGCAAGAGCATTCACGACCCGGCGGGGACGCAGATCCTCTACGGCGGCCGGGGACTCGGCAAGTCGGCCTTGCTCGCCGATGCGGGCGACCGCTTCGAAGAACAGCGTCCCGGGGCGTACCGCAAGCTCTACCTGAACCTGGACAAGATCGGCATCGGCCGGAGCACCGCAATCGGCGCGGAAGCCATCTGGCCCACGCTGGACCAGGAGCTGATCAGGCAGGGTGTCCTGGAGGAGCCCCGGCGCCGGGACCCGCAGCAGGAGTCGTGGCAGCGGGTCACCAACGGGATCGCCCGATGGCTCGATCAGGACCCCGACCGGCGGCTGCTCATCCTCCTCGACGAGTGCGACCGCTTCTTCGAGGCGGACGTCCCCGAGTGCACGGAGACCCGTCGACTGCGCGGTCTGGGCGAGGACTCACGCGGCCGGGCCAAGGTCGTCTTCGCCGGTCTGCACTCGGTGCAGCGCTTCACCCGGCTCGCCAGGAACGGCCCCTTCAGCCACCTGGCACAGACCCCGACGGTCGTCGGACCGCTCACCCCGCAGTTCGCGGCCGACCTGATCGTGCACCCGATGCGTGCGCTCGGCTTCGAGTTCGCCGATGTCGACCTCGTCAACCGGGTGCTCGGCTTCTGTTCGTACCAGCCCTTCCTGCTGCAGATCTTCGGCAGCAGGATGGTGCAGGTCATGCAGGGCAAACGGGCGCGCACACTGCTCGGTCCGCCTCCCTACACGATCGAGGAGTCCGACGTGGACGAGGTGGAGCAGGATGCTTCGCTGCGCTCGGACATCACCGCTGCGTTCAAGGACACCCTCGCCCTTGACGACCGCTATCACGTCATCGCCAATGTCCTCGCCCAGCACGCCCGGGACAACGGCCTGGAAACCCGGCTCAGCGACCGGGAGCTGCGGGAGGAATGCGCCGGCTGGTGGCCCCGGGGCTTCGAGCAGCTGGACAGCGAGGGATTCCGCGCCTACTTGCAGGAGATGGTGGGCCTCGGCGCCCTGGCGCCGAACAACGACGGGCAGGGATGGCACCTGCGAGGGCCCAACGCGCTCCGCATGATCGGCACCGCCCAGGAGATCGAGGCGCGGCTGCTGCGGGCGGAGAAGGAGTCCCGGTTGGAGGAGACGGTTGTGCTGGAGAGCCGTCCGGATCTCTTGGACAGCAGGTCCGCCCCGCTCACCGTCAACCAGATCGACTACCTGCTGGGGGAATGTGTCAACCAGGTCCGTGTCGTGCTCGGTACGCAGGCAACCGGCGTTGCGGATGTGGAGATGACGCTGCGAGCAGTCACCGGCAAGGTGGCGGGCTGGTCGGTGCCCCCGATCGGCAGCGCCAAGACGTTCCGCAGGGAACTCGCCGCCGGCCGCGCGGGCGAGCGACGACTGCTCATCAGTGATCTCTCGCTGGGTAGTGAGAAGTCCTGCCGGGATTCCCTGGGCCTGGCCAGGGCGGTCCTGCCCGAGGCCGCCGAGGCCACAAGGTCCGTGGTCCTGGTGTCGGGTGCGACACAGCTCGGATTCTGGCCCGACCTCCTCACCGGACCCGACGCCGACCACGACGCCGTCGTGGTGCTGCGGCGGTACGATCTGCGCAGCCTGAAGGACTGGACACAGCGCTACAGCCTGTGCGAGACGGAGGAGCGGCTGGCCCGTCTCGCGGCGGTGACCGGCGGCTGGCCGTACCTGCTGGACAAGGCCCTCAAGTTGCGTGAGCGCCGGCCCAATCAGGACAGATTGCTGGACGACCTGACGTCGTGGCTTGAGCAGAGCAGCGGTGCCGAAGAGTTCGTGGAGGCCGTGGGTCTGCTGGAGAGCGACCCCCTCAAGGCCGCCTACGACGGGATCGTCGAACAGCTCGGTGCGGACTGGCACGACGACGGCTACCTCGTCACCGCCGCCGAGATGGCCGGCCTCTCCTTCGACGAGGCGCTCGGGGCCGTCACGTGCCTGGAGACCCTTCAGGCGTTCGACAGGGACGGGACGCGCCTGCGCGTCGAGCCGGTCCTCCACGCGGCGCTGGGTGTACTCGACGGCAAGGCGTGACCTGCCGGTGGGGCCGGGCGTGGGCCCGGCCCCACCGTGCCCACGGCCGCTCACGGCGACGGTCGGCATGATGATGACGAGAGAAAGCGAATTCCCCTTGCCCATACACTCCTCCCGGCCCGATGTGGACGCGGCAGCTGCCGCGATCACGGGCATCTGGTTCCCGGTCAAGAGCTCTGTGAAGAGCCTTCCCGAGGTGCTGACGCCGGACGAAACCGTTCAAGCCCTCGCCGTCGCGCACCACGACGGCGTCATGGGAGTGCTAGCCCTCACCGATCGCCGTGTGCTGTTCCGCGCGCAGGGCTGGTCCGGCCAGCGGCTCGTATCCCACGCCCTCGGCGAGATCTCCGACCAGGGCTGGACGGGAGGACTGGGCCAGGGGACGCTCACCTTGTCCGTCGCCGGGTGGGCGACCGAGTTCAAGAACATGGACAAGCGAGACGGCCAGAACCTCGCTGACCGCCTGGCACATTGGCGCCAGTGGTACGCCCAACAGGTTGGCACCGTTGCTCACCCCGCCTCCGGACAGCCCCTCCCCGCACCGGTCTTCGCTCCCGCGCAACCGTTCACGGGCTCCGCGCCTGTCCCCGTGCAGCCGTTCACCAACCCCGTTCCCGTCCCCGCTCAGCCCGGACTGACGACCCCAGCCGCTCCTGTGCCGCAGCCCCCGTCCCGGCCCGACGGCGGTGGAGGTCTCTTCGGCCGTCGCCGGAGAGAAGCGGAGGCCGAGGCCGCCCGCATGGGGGGGTGAGCTGCGTGCCCAGGCCGCCCAGGCCGAGGCCCTGCGGGCGGAGAACCAGCGCCTGCTGGCCGAGCTGACCGCCCTCGCCGGTGCCGACGCGGCCCGTCTGGTCCAGGAGACCGAGCGCCTCCGCCGCGCCCACGCAGAGCACCTGACCGAGCTCCAGCGCATCGACGCCGTCCTTGACACGAAAGTGGAGGCGGCGGCCGAACGCGCCGAGAACGAACTCCGCGGCTCCCGGCAGCGGCTGCACGAGATGGAGATACAGGCCCAGGAAGCCGAGCGTCGGCTGACCGCGGCCAGAAGCGGTCTGGTCGTCACCGACGACTTGGTACTGCTGCAGGAGGCGGGCATCTACGAGTACCGCCACCCGCTCGCGGACGCCGTTGCCTACAAGGCCGAACTCGACCGGATCAAGGAGTGTTACAAGGCGCTCACCAAGAATGGGCAGGCCGTCGTCGGGGTCACCGAGTGGACGGTCAACGGCTCCGCCGCCGAGGGACGCCGTATGGTGAGTGACTTCTCCAAACTGATGCTGCGCGCCTACAACGCCGAGGTCGATACCGCCGTACGGGGCATGAAGCCCCACCGCCTCGCCTCCCTTATCGACCGGCTGGCGAAGTCCCGGCAGGCCATCGCGCGGCTCGGCAAGACCATGCAGATCCGAGTGACCGACGAGTACCACCGTCTGCGGGTGCGCGAACTGGAGCTGACCGCCGACCACTTGGCCAAGGTCGAGGAGGAGAAGGAACAGCGCCGCGAAGAGCGGGCACGGCAGCGAGAGGGGGAGCGCCTGGAACGGGAGATCGCCCGCGAGCGCGCCCGGCTCGACAAGGAGCGCAACCGCCTCGTCCTGGCACTGACCCGGGCCCGTTCCGCTGGCCAGGTGGCCCCGGACCAGATCGAGGAATTGGAGCGGAAGCTCGGTGAGATCGACGCCGATGAGGAGGCCATCAACCGCCGCGAGGCCAACAACCGTGCGGGGTACGTGTACGTCATCTCCAACATCGGCGCGTTCGGCCAGTCCATGGTCAAGATCGGCCTCACCCGTCGTCTCGACCCCATGGATCGTGTCAACGAACTGGGCGATGCCTCCGTTCCCTTCCGCTTCGACGTGCATGCGCTGATCTACAGCGACGACGCCGTGAGCTTGGAACGCGCCCTGCACCAGGAGTTCGAGGACCGGAGAGTCAACAGGGTCAACGCACGCCGCGAGTTCTTCTACGCCACTCCGGCTCAGGTCTGCGATGCCCTGACCCGTCACGCGGGGCAGCACCTTCTTGAGTTCCACGAGGAACCGGACGCCTCTGAGTGGCGGGCCAGCATTGCGTCGGCACAGGCGAACCGTTGACGGACGACAGCTGACAACGGGCGGCTGACGGCGGCGGGCGGGGACACCGGAGTCGGACAGGGCAGGAGCGGGACAGCGTCAGCCAAGGAGAGATGTCTGCGGAGCGAGTCGGTTCTTGGTCCGTCACTGGTCCGGAAGGGCTGGTCAGGAGCGAGATGGCCGTGGGAGGAACGGGATGTCATGAGGTAAAACGTTCCCTGCTCCGAGCAGATCGAGCGGAAGGCGCCTGACGGGCAAAAACCCGGTTCAGGCGCCTGCCGCAGACGTTGCTCACAGACCACGGCGCAGCGTGTCTGGCAGGGCCCTGCTGCCGACGGAAGCAGCCGAACCCGGTTTGTTGACGGAGACCGAGGCGTGCCTGGCATGCGTCCGTGGCATTTTCGGCCACACACCGGCGGCGGCCGGGTGCGTCGCGTAACCTCGCAGACATGGAGGCACCCGCACCCGGCGCAGCGCAAAACGCCGCAACGCAGGATGCCCACAGCGAGGCACGCCGGCGGCTGGACGCGTACACCTATCTCAGTGCGCCCGAGCGGCTGGAACACATCGCGATCATGCGCGTCTTCTGCGGGACCCTGCTGGCGGACCTGGCCGTACCGGACGTACTGGCGAAGCTGCGCCAGACCAGCGGCCCAGCCGCCGAGCTCGATGCCGATACCCTCACGGTCCGGCTGGAACAGCTGGTGCGGTGGGGCAACCTGCTGCGCAGCAGCCACACCGTGAAGGCGTCCAGCATCAGCGAGTACCAGCGATCCCGCTCGCGCTACCAGCTGTCGAAGCTTGGCGAGCGCATCCAGCGGGACGCCGACGGCGTCCTGGCCGAGGCCGACGCCGCCCGCGAGGTGAGCAACGAACTGCTCGCACTGGTCGAACGCGGGCTGCGGGAGCTGGCCGATGTCGTGACTGTGCCGGGCGGCATCGAGCCCCAGGACGGGCTGGAGCGGGTCAGCACGCTGTTCGTGCAGTTCACCGAGTTCGCGGACTCGATCCGGGACTTTTACGCCTACCTCGGCCAGGTGCTGGCCCGATACGACCTGGACAGCGCCGAGTACCAGGGCTTCAAGGAGCTGCTTCTCGACTACGTCGAGGCGATCACGGAGGACGTGGCGTTCCGCGCACCCCGGATCTCGGCGGCACTGGACACGCTGTGGCCGCACATCCCGGGTCTGCTGGCCCGGCTGGACGCCCACACACAGGGCCTCACCGGGCTGTCACCGCAGGGCGACGGCCGACCGGAGACGCGGGTCCAGCGCAGCCGTGGGCGCGAGCTTACGGACTGGGAGGGCCTGCGCGGCTGGTTCAGCGACACCGACGGGCAGGGCAGCCAGGTCGATCAGCTGCGGGACGCCACCCTGCGTGCCTTGCAGTCGCTGCTCGCCAACGCCAAGCGGATGCTGCGGTCGGCCACCGGGGAGATGTCCCGGCGCAGGGACCTGCTGCGGCTGGCCCGGTGGTTCGACGAATCGGCGCCGCAGGACGCGCACGACATCGCCGTCGCCGCCTTCGGACTCTACGCCGCCCGCCATCTGGGCATACCCCCGGCGACGGACGAGGTGGTGCCTGCCTACACGAGCTGGTGGACCGGCCCGGTGGTCGAGGTGCCGGTGGCCCTGCGGGAAAGGGGCAGCCGCGCCCAGCGGGGCCGGGCGTCCGCGGTGGAGGACCACTCCGCGCAGAAGCAGCGGCTGCGGGAGGCCGCCCGTGAGCGGGCGGCGGCCAGGGCAGCGGCGGCGGACGAACTGCGCAGCGCCTCGGGGCGGTTCGCCGAGGTGCGCCTCACCTCTGCAGCGCTCGGTCTGCTCCTGGAGCTGCTGGCTACCGCACTCGGGAACGCGCAGCTCCGGCGTCGCGCCGGCATGGACGGGGAAGGTGTGACGGAACTCGACCTCGCCCAAGCGCACAGTGAGGACGCCGAGCTGGGCATCCGACTCACCGTGCGACGCACCGCAGGTGCGCGGTGCGTTCTGCACTCGGCCGACGGCGACCTGCTGCTGGACGACCTGGAACTGGACGTCGGCCGTACCTCCTCCGACACCGCCGATGGCGATGCGGAGGTGAGCGTGTCATGACCCTCCCCTCGGCACACGACGTGGCTCTGGCCGCGGAGCGCCGCAGCGCCGCCCGGCTGTTGCTCACCCATCCGCTGGTCACCTCGGACGGCCCGCACTCCGACCTCTTCCCGCTGATCCGCAGGCATGCCGACTGGCTGGGCAAGCGTTTCCAGCAGGTGCTCGGCTATCGCCTGCTGGTCGACAGCTCCTACGCCCGGCTGTTCAAGGCGGGGCTGGGGGCAGGCGCAGGCCACCGGCTGGAGCGCTCCACCGGCACCCCGTTCAGCCCGCACACGTACGCCTGCCTCGCGCTGGCCCTGTCCGTGCTGGTGACCGCTCCCGAACAACTGCTGCTGTCACAGCTGATGGCCGACATCAGGGCCGCCGCGGCCGACGCGGAGATCGAGCTGGAGGAGACGGGTAGGGCGGCCGGGAAACGGACCTTGGTAGCGGCGCTGCGCCTGTTGGTCGAGTGGGGCGTCCTCATCGAGACCGAGGGCCATGTGGCCGCGCTCGCGCAGGATGCGGGCGGAGAGGCCCTGATCACGGTGGACCGCGAGCTGGCCCGCGTCATAGTCGCCGGCCCGCTCTCCCAGGCCCATGACGGCGCCGACCTGGTCCGACGGGCAGCGGACCCGGGATTCGGCGGACCTCGCACCTATGTGCGCCGGATGCTCGTCGAGACACCCGTCGTCTACCTCGATGAGCTGACCGACGCCGAACGCGACTGGTTGCGCACCCGGCAGCGCCGGGAAGCGCAGGCGTTCTCCGAACTTCTGGGACTGGAGATGGAGATCCGCGCCGAGGGAGTGGCGCTGGTGGACCCCGAGGACGAGCTGACGGATCTGCACCTGCCGGGCACCGGGACGGTCGCGCAGGCCGCACTGCTGCTGGTGGAACGGCTCGTGGAGCGGCTTCGGCCGCAGGAGCCCGGACACCCGGCGACCGGAGGGACGCTCGTCATCGGCGGGGCTGTCCCGGACGGCCTCGTGGACGAGCTGCTGGCCGAACTGGTCGCCGAGTACGGACAGCGCAGCAACTGGCAGCGCGGTTATCTGGAGGACATCTCCGCCCTGCGGGAGGCCGTGCTGGACCTGCTGGCCCGCATGCGACTGATGGCCCGGACCGGCTCGGTGCGCGCCGGGGGAGACGGACTGCCGGAGGGGTACACCGAAGAGGCACCGGAAGGCCGCACCGTAACCGATGTTCGCGGGGCACGTCCCGGCGGCGACGGCTGGGTGCTGCTGGCCGCGGCGGCACGCTACGCCACCCACGTGACCATGCGCCCGGCCACCGCAGCCACCAAGAGCGCCGGCGTCCAGGAGGAGTTGCCGCTATGACCACCGATGCGCGTGGCCTCGTCCCGCTACCGCGTTCCGGCCCCGTGACGACCGCCGGCACCCGTTTCCGGCTGCACCGCGCGGGCATCCAGAACGTCTGGCAGTACGACGAGCAGGAGTTCGCCTTCGGCGACGGACGACTGCTGCTGCGCGGCAAGAACGGCGCGGGCAAGTCTAAAGCCCTGGAAATGCTGCTCCCGTATCTGCTGGACGGCGACTCACGGGCGTTGGACGCGACGGGCACCGGCAGGACCACCCTTGCCTGGCTGATGCTGGACGGGTTCGAGCAGACCAACCGCCTCGGCTACCTTTGGGTGGAGTTCCGGGGCATGACCGACGGCGGCGACCACCGCCACCTCACACTTGGCGCCGCCATCTGCGCGTCGAAGTCGACGCAGAAGGCGCTGCCGACGTTCTTCGTCACCCCGCTGCGCGTCGGTGAAGACCTGCACCTGGTCGACGGCGGAAAACCCCTGCCGGTGGGCCGGCTCAAGGAGATCATCGGCTCCGACAACATCACCGACCGCGCGGTCCTCCACCGCTCGCGGGTGGCCCGGGAACTGTTCGGCATCACCGACGCGACCCGCTACCGCAACCTCACCCAGCTCCTCCACCGGCTGCGGCGGCCCACGGTCGGGGACCGCATCGAGCACGGTGGACTGGCCTCCCTGCTGAGCGAGACCCTGCCGGGACTCGACGAGGACGTGGTCGAGAAGGTCGCGCGCAACCTCCATGACCTCGACGCCGTACGCGACGAACTCGGCCGCCTGGAGCGCACCGATACGGCGCTGCGTACCTTCCTCACCAGTTACCGCGGCTACCTGTCCGGAGTCCTGCGCACCTCCGCGCAGGCAGTGAGCCGGGAGCTGGAGGCCCTCGCGCAGCGACGCCGGGCTGCCGGAGACGCCGCACAGCGGACCAGCGAGCTGAGGACGCAGGAGGAGGAGTCGGAAGCCCGGCTGGAAACCCTGCGCGAAGAGGAAGAAGCCGCCCGGACCGACCTCGCCGCCTTGCACGCCAGCCACGCCTACCGCAGCCTGCGCGAACTGTCGGAACGCCGCAGCACGGTCGAGGCGCTGCGCACCGCCGCCGTGGCCGCCTTCACCACTCTCAGCAACGCGCACGGCGCAGAGGAGGGCGCGGCCGGGCGGCTGGCCGACGGTGTGGAACACCTCGGTAGCCGGCTCGCCGAACTGAGCACCGAGCACCGGGAACTGCTGGCGCAGGCGGAGAAGGCCGGGCTTCCCACCGGCCATCTCGGCGAGGCAGCAGCCCTGCCCCGCACGGTCCGCTCCCAGGCCGTCGAGACGGGGCTGACCGATCCGGACGGGGAGACGCACACCGTGCAGCAGCCATCGGTCGTCCGCGTGGACACGGGCGCGGTGCAGGACGGACTGCTGTCCTGGCAGGGACAACTGGAGGACGCCGAGACGGTCGTGAAGAACCGGGCGCGGATGGTCCAGGAGGTGACGCGTCTCACCACGCGGGCCGAGGAGGCCCGGAGCCGGGCGGTGCAGGCCGACACCGAGCGGGAACGGCTGGAGGGTGAGACGGAAGAGGCCGTCGGCCGCCTCGACGCCGGCCGCGAGAAGGTCGCCGAGGAGAGCGGTGTCTATGCCTGCCGGGTCGCCGAGTGGGTATCACGCACGCGGACCGCCGTCGGGTCCGACTGCCCGCCGCTGGATGCCGTCCACACCACGGTCGCCTGCGAGAGCTCCGCCGGCGCCCCGTTCGCTGACCGCACGCTTCCGCCCGACATCGACAGCCAGGCGTGGCAGGCCGCCCATGCCGCACTGGAGCCGTACGGCGAGGAACTCACCGAGTGCCGCGATGCCCTCGCTCTCGCCGTCGGCCGACTCGGCGAGGAACTCGACCGCCTGGCGGGTGAGAAGCGGGACTGGGAGCGACGTACCGATCCCGAGCCGCCGGTGCCCTACCACCGCGTCGCCGAAAGAGCACCGGGCAGCGGAGCACCCTTCTACCGGCTGGTGGATTTCACGGACGGCTTGGCGCCCACCGACCGGGCTGGTCTGGAAGCGGCGCTTGAAGCCAGCGGAATCCTGGACGCGTGGGTCGGCGCGGACGGCGCCCTTGTCGATCCCGGCACTCGTGACACTCTGCTGTGTCCCGGCCCTGCGCTGCCGGACGCGCCGACCCTCGCCTCGGCCCTGCGCCCAGCACCGCAACCGGGGTGCGGGGTCATGTCCGAGCAGGTGGAACACCTGCTGGCCGCCATCGCGCTCGCACCGGCCCAGGAAACGACCGCGCATGACGCGGTGTACTACGACGGAAGCTGGTGTCTGGGCATCCTCAGCGGCCGGCACCACAAGAGTGACGCCGAGTACGTGGGAGCCGCCGTACGCGCCGAGACCCGGCGGCGCATCCTCGCCGAGCTGGCGGAGCGGCTCACACAGACGGAACAGCGGCTGGCCGACGCCCGTCACGAACTCGCCGAGGCCGATGCCCGGCGCCGGGCCCTCAGGCTCGCGGAGCAGGACTTCCCCCGGGCACGAGTTCTCGCCGACGCCTGGAGCCGAGCCGAGTCGGACGAGAAGACACTGCGTGACCTGACCGCCAAGGCGAACCGCGCGGCACGGCTGGCCGAGGAGGCGCGCGCTCTCGCCGTAGCCGCACGCGCCGAGGCGGACGCCACCGCCACCGCCCATGACCTGCCCAGCGACCCCGTCGAGCTGGCACGCGTACGCACCGCACTGGCTGCCCTTCTCACCGGCATCGGGCATCTTCGCAGGGCGGTCGGCAGCACGGGCGAGCGGCTCGGCGCCCATCACGCCGATGCCGAGCGGTACGAACGTGCCTGGAAAGACCGCCTGGCCGCGGAGGAGAACTACCGGCTCCGTCTCACCGGGCTGCGTACCGCGCAACAGGACCTGAGCACCCGTGAGGAGGCCATCGGGGCGACAGAAGAAGAGATCCTCCTCCGCGAGCAGAAAGCCAGGCAACGCATCGCGCACGCCGCCCAGTCCCTTCCGGCGGCACAACGAACCCGGAATGACCTCCGTGATCTGCGCGTGCGCGCGGAGGAGAAGGAGAAGCGCCTGCGCGAGGATCTGGCCGACCAGGAGGCGGCGGTCATCGGAACCGGCGGCGCCCTTCGCGGCGCACTCGGCCGGCCGGAGGTGGTGCGCGGCGCCGGAATGGATCGGTCCGCACTGCCCGAGGACGTGGCGGACGATCCCGGCTCGGACGTCCGCGGCCGCCTGCGGGCACTACGGGCACTGGCCGACGCCGTACAACAGGCCCTCGGACGCCCGAACGGCGAGGTGTCGGACAGCACCCTGCTCAACCGGCACACCGAACTACGCGACCACCTGGCCGGCGGGTTCGACGCACAGCTGGAGGAACGCGACGGAATCAAGGTGTGCCGCCTGATCGACGACCGCGGCTCCCACGACGTCGCAGCCGTGGGCGAGCGGATCGCCGTCCAGGCCGCAGAGGCCCGGGGGCGGCTCACCGAGCGCGAACGTGAGGTCTTCCAGCGATTCCTGACCGGCGAGCTCGGCGACCATCTCTCGGCCCAGGTCATCACCGCGGCGAACCTGGTCGCGGCGCTCAACGAAAATCTGCGAACCGTACGCACCTCCCACGGTCTCGGCGTGGAACTGCTGTGGAAGCTGGACGAGGATGTGGACGCGGACGTGCGGGCGGCCGTGGAGCTGCTGCGCAGCCCGTCGAGCCTGCGCACGCGTGAGCAGACCGAGCAGCTCCGCGAGGTGCTGCAACGCCGGATCGAGGATGCCCGACGGGCCGATCCCTCAGCCGGTTACGCCGCCCATTTGCGGACCGCGCTGGACTACCGCGACTGGTTCCGCTTCCACACCTTCGTGGTCGAGGACGCCGCCCCGGGACGCCGGCGGAAGCTGACCGGCCGCACCGGACTCAGTCAGGGTGAGCAGCGAGTGCTCTCCTATCTCGTGCTCTTCGCCGCGGCTGCCGCCCACTTCACCAGCCTTGCCGAGTCGGCCCCGCACACGCCACGGCTGATCCTGCTCGACGACGCCTTCGCCAAGGTCGATGAACCCACCCACGGGCGGCTGGGACGGATCCTCGTCGATCTAGATCTCGACTTCGTCCTCACCAGCGAGCGGCTCATGGGCAACTGGCCGGAGGTGCCGTCCCTGCACATCTATGAGTGCCTCCGTGATCCCCACGTGCGCGGGGTGGCCACCCTGCATTACACCTGGAACGGCAGACACCGGCGTCTGGTGTCCGTATGAGCAAGCTGCCCGCGGCGACACGGGACTGGCTGGCCGGTCCCGGGCTCACCCGGCTTTGGGAAGCGGTACGCAAGCGCCTGGAGAGCAACGGCGTGCAAGCCACTGGATCCCTCCGGCTGACCTCGGTGAACGCCCAGGAACGCAACGACCTGTCCCTCCTGCTGGGCAAGTCCTTCACAGGTGCCACCGTCACCGTGCACCTCGACGGGCTCGACGCCAGACTGCGCGCCTCGGCGGCCGGACTCGGGCTCCGAGAGATCCTGACGGAACTCGGCCCACCGCTCACCGACCGCCGTGCCCTCCGCGCGGGCATCGCGGCACGGCGCGAGCACGTCTGGTCGTCGCTCGCCTCGGCGCTGGACGCCTCTCCGCTCGCCGGCCAGGAGTGGGGCCGGCAGTGGTACGACCTGCTGCGCCGTACCGGAGTCCCGAGAGGGGTGACGCCCGAAGCGGCGGTACGGACGCTCCGGCAGGCGGTCCAGGTCCTCACCGTACTGCTCGGCACGGAACGGGGTGGCACCCGAGGCCGAGGAGAACTCGCCGCCATGGCGACCGGGACCGCACACGGCCTGGACGACGGCACCTGGCTCGCCCGCCTCGTCCAACGCGGGATCGCCCTCGCCCACGGCACCGAGTTCCCCGTCGACGCGGCCGGGCGGCGGGCACTGTGGCGGCTGGTGTCCGTCACACCGGACGAGGTCTCCAGCACAGTGTTGGCCTACGGGCTGCGGCCCGTCGGCGGAGGCTGGCGGGAACAGGCCCTGAGGCAGCGAGCCGACCATTATGCCGAAGCCCACCTCACACCGCGCGATCTGCACGACCTGCAGCTGCGTCTGCCTGCCGGAACAGTGATCCACATCTGTGAGAATCCGCGCGTGGTGGAAGCCGCGGCGGACGCTGCCTGCGTCCGGCCGGTCGTATGCACCTCCGGCAGCGCCGCCACAGTGGTCCTCACCCTTCTCGACGCCCTCGCGACCACCGGCTGCCGCTTCGCGTACCACGGCGACTTCGACTGGCCGGGGATCGCTCTGGCGAATCGGATCATCCGCCGATACGAAGCCCTGCCGTGGCGCATGGGCGCCGAGGACTACGAGCATCTGGCCGCTCGCAGCCAGGCCGAGAGAATCCCTCAGCTGCCGCTCGACGGCCAGCCCGTCAGCGCGGCCTGGGACCCGGACCTCGCCCCTGCCATGACCGCCTTCGGCGTCGCGCTTCATGAGGAGGTCACCCTTGACCTTCTGATGGATGACCTGTCAGGTCAGGTGTAGGAACGCTTTGGGGAACGCGGCAGATGCTCAGGGTGCGAGCCCAGATGCTGGGAGCCATCTGGAGCCGACCCGTTCTCCAAGCCCCCTCCAGGCCGCGTGACAGCAACCGAGTCCACTCCTCTGACCTTGGGAAACGCTCTCGAGACTGGCACCCTCACCAACCGAGCCTCATTCGGGACGAAGGTCGCGTCGGTTTACGGGTTGCTCGTCTACTAGCCTGACGGTCGTCTTAACGGAGTTTGGTGGATACGAACGTCGACAACCCGCGGCGGGAGGTCCGGTTGAGCTTCCTGGGGTGACCTTGAGCCGGTCGGGAGGAAGCGCGCAACGGGGGTGCTCTGATCCGTCTGTCATAGGCTGGATGCACAGCGTGAGGGGAAGGCTTCGCCGAAATACCATGGAGCGAACTGGCCTTGGGGGGAGTGCGGGTGGAAACCGACGGCGTGGCCGGCGCTGTGCCGGGACAGCAGGGACCAGCGGCCGTTTCCGCGGCGTGCAGACCCATGGCGCCGTCACGAACCGGCAGGCTCGACGACCAGGTTCCCTTCCTGGCCCGGTTGGAACACCAGGAACGTGTCGCGCTGCTGGAGCTGGGCCGGCCCATGAAGTACAGCCCGCGGTCCGTACTGGTGCATCAGGACGAACCGTCCACCCACGTGGTGATCATCCTCGCCGGCTGGACCAAGGTCACCCGCTCCACAGCCAATGGTTACGAAGCGCTGCTTGCCCTACGGGGTCCGGGCGACGTCGTCGGGGAGGCCTCCGCAGTCAGTGGCCGCCCGCGCTCGGCGACGGTCACCGCGCTCGGGAAGGTCGAGGCCGTCACGATCGAGCGCGGCCGGTTCCTGGGGCATCTCGCGGAATTCCCGGCCTCGTCCCTCCAACTGCTCAGCCTTATCGGAGACCGGACACAGGCCAGCGACCGGCGACGCGTGGAGCAAGGCGCACTCGGAGTCCGTGAGCGGTTGTCGCTCCTGCTCCTGGAGCTGTCGCGCACACACGGGGTGCAGGACGCGGAGGGAGTGCGCCTGACCAGCGGCCTCAGCCAGCACGAGCTGGCAGGCGCGGTCGGAGCCTCTCGCGAGGCGGTGGCCAGGCTTCTGAAGGAACTGAGGGAACGCAACGTCGTCCGGACCGGTCGCAGGGGCCTGGTCATCGTCCGCCCGGACCAGCTGCGCCGGATAGGGGGCGGCGAATAGCCGACGGCCGTGCAGTCGGGGCGAGTTGTGTGCCATCGGTTACAGACGCTCTGTGCAGGTGTTCCTTCTCCATTGTCAGACCCCCACGAGATAGTGCTCCGGACCGAGCCCGACTGTCCGAGAGGCACCCATGACCCTGGTCCTGACAGAACCCGTCAACCGCACCATTCTGCTGCTGGACATCGAGGACTTCAGCCGACGGGACGATGTGGTGCAGGCCTGCCTGCGCCGGGAACTGCACAACGTGGTGGAGGACACTCTGGCCGCGGCGGGTGTCGAGCGGAACATGCAGTACCGAGAGGACCGCGGGGACGGTCTGATCGTGCTGGTCAGTGCCGACATCCCGAAAACGGTGCTGCTCCGGGCCCTGTTGACGACCATTCCGGATGCGTTGTGCCAGTACAACCGGCTGGCATCGAGCAGCGCGCAGATGCGGCTGCGGATGGTACTGGCCGCAGGAGAGGTCGCTTTCGACCCGAAGCAGGGCACGGTGGGCGGGCTCGTCGGTCACGACCTCAACCAGTCCTGCCGGCTGCTCGATGCCGACGCCCTGCGCGAAGCGCTCGCGCAGCGGGAAGCGGACTGTGTGCTGGGGGTGTCGTCCCCCGTCTACGAAGGCGTGGTGCGCCACGGACACCGCGGACTGCGCCCGGAGGAGTTTCACCACGCGGCGGTGTCCGTGAAGAAGGACCGGCTCGACCTGTGGTTGCACGGGTCGCTGCCGGACGGCACCACCACCCCGGTACCGGAGCCGGCGTCCGCCGGGCGCGGCGGCAGGGGTGGGCACGAGGGTGCCGCCGGGCAGCCTCCGGCGGCGCCTGCCGGGGCGCCTGCGAGCAGCGGGGCGGCATTCGCCTTCAACGGCGGAACGGTGTCGGTCGGCGGAAGCCAGGTCAACGGCGGACAGACCGGGGTCAGCGGCGGCCACGTCACGGGCGACGTGATCATGGGCACGGTCCGGCACGAGGGCCGGAGCGAGCAGGCATGAGCGAGCAGCCCGGTGGCAAGCCATCGGACCGTCCCCAGGGCGACACCGGCCCGGCGGACGGCAAACAGGAGCAGACGAACGACGAGCACACCGAAACGGAGGGTGACCGCCCGCAGGACCCCTGGGCGGCCCGGCGTGATCTGTACGAACACGTCCCGGCCGCGGTCGGCGGCAGCCTCGTCGGCGGCGATCAGACCGGGGTCAGCGGGGGCAGCGTAGGAGGCGACGTTGTCCTCGGCACGAAGGTGGAGCACCACTACCGCTTCGGAGCCACCACCCACACCTCCGGAAACATTCCCCCTGCCGAACTCGACCAGCTGGCCCTGGAGTTCGCCGGATACGAGGAACTCGTGCACCCCCTGTGCGACCGGCTGCGGCAGGAGCGGGTCCTCGTCCTGTACGGCGCGCCCTTCACCGGCCGTCGCAGCGCCGCCCTGATGCTGCTGCGCTCCCTGGACGCCGTGCCCGTACGCGCCATCGACCCCAACACCCGCCCGACCGCGCTGATGGACGAGGTCAACGGCGATCGGCACGGCTACCTCGTCAGCGATCTGGTGACGGGCAGGGAGAACCCGCTGCGCGACATCGACCTGTGGGCCGTGCGGGATGTTCTCCGGGAGAAGGGTGCCTATCTGGTCATCACCGTCGACCTGTTCGCGACCCTGCGGGGCGTCGACCCCGTCCTGTGGCAGCCGCCGTCGCCTCAGGCCGTGCTCCGGTCACATCTGCACGCCTTGGTGGATGATCCGCGGAGGGAGCGCGAGCTGCTGGCGCTGGACCTCTCCCGGGAGTTCCTCGACCGGGACGACCACCAGCTGCGGGAAGCGGCGCAGTTCGCGAAGGCCCTGGCCGGGCACGCGGACGGCACGATCACCCGGGAAAAGCTGGCGGGCGTCGGCCCGGAGCTGGTCCGAGAGCAGGTCAGGGAATGGTTCGGGGACGACGAGACCCTTCTCCGGGACAGGGCTTTCCTCATCTCCCTGTCGGCGTTCGACGAAGCCGCCTACGCCCTGACAGCAGAGCTCAGCGACACCCTGTACGCAGAGTTCCAGAGAACCGAGGACGCCGGGATGGAGCCCCGGGTCGGCATCTTTGGGACGTCCATCACCAAACGCCTGCGCCTGGCCCGAGCCGTCGAGTACCGGAAGGAGGAGCACACCGAGTGGGGCCCCGTGTTCCAGCGCATGGCCCGATTCCAGGAGCCCAGAACCTCTGCAGAGGTCCTCCGCGAGGTCTGGACGAGTCACCCCTCCGCGCGGCCTGCTCTGCTCGCGTGGCTCCGGAAGCTCGCACAGGACGGCCGACCGCTGGTACGTACCCGCGCGGCAGTGACGGCCGCGGTGCTCGCCCAGACCGACCTGCCGTCGGCGATGGCACTGCTCATCGAGGGCTGGGCGAAGTCGAAGGTGTACCGCGACTGCCTCGTCGCCGCCAACGCCCTCGCGGCGGCGCATGCCATCGGTGCCCCGAACATCCCGCAGATCCTGCGCTCCTGGTGCGACGAGGAAGCCGGACCACGGCTTCGCTGGACAGCCATCCGGGCCTACGCCCTGGTGGGCGCCAGGATGCCCGACGAAGCCCTGAAGGCGTTGGCGGAAGCCGCTCGCACCGGGGACGACGAGCAGGAGGCGCAGCACATCGCCGAGTCCGCCGCGCTGCTGCTGAGCGACGAATCGGCGCTGGTGCGCAGCCGGGTGCTGCGGGGCCTGTTCGACATCATCCGGGACGGCCCTTCCGGCCGCCGACTGGCGCTGCACGCGTTCGTCCTGGCCTGCACGCGCGCCGACAGCCGGCTGATGCTGCGGTGGTACGCGGAGGCCGCCTCGGCGGGCCCGGCCGAGGACGCGCAGCAGCTGTCCCTGCTGTGGCGGACCGCCCTGGGCGATCTGGGGTACACCGCCGACGCGTTGAAGGCGCTGGCCGGCTGGGCCCTGGAGGCGGACGGCGATCCGCAGGCCGAGCAGGAACTGGCGATGCTGCTTCCGACGCTGGTCGGCTCCGACGAGGACCGCAAGCGCCTCGATCACATGCTCATGACTCTGCGTGGTCGCCGCGGGGGTGCGGATGCCCCACCTGCGGTGGCCGACCGTCTGCGGGGCGTGCTGTGAGGGGCCGTCTCTCGTCTGCGGCCACGGGCCGTGAAGTTCCGGAACACCACTGAGTGAGGAGAGAGGAACCATGGCGGAACTCCGTCGCGAACCCGACTGGGACCAGGGCGCGAACCGGCACAGCGAGCTGGTCGACCCGGTATTGACCGTGCGTCAGTTGTCCCGGTTCGACCACCGAAGGGGTTACAGCCGGATCGACAACGCGCTGGTATTCACCACGGACAAAGGGGAGTTCGAGGTCTACCTGCCGCCCCACCGGCCGACGCGCTCCCTGTTCGCCGCGAGGCGGTACACCGCGGTGTACGAGGTCGATATGGGGGTGCACGCCTGTACCGTGTCGCTGCTGCTGCCCAGCGACAACGACGCCTTCGACTTCACCGCCGAGGTGGAGCTGACCTGGCAGGTATCCAGGCCGCAACAGTTCGTGGCCGGCGGAGAACGGGACGTGCCCGCTTTCCTGAGGCGCCGGCTGGAACAGCTGATGTACCCGGTCAGCCGCGGTTTCCCGCTCGACCGGAGCGCGGACGCCGAACGTGCCGTGTACCAAGTTCTCGCCAGAGCAGGCGATTTGGGGGAGGAGGCGGGGCTGCGCACGTCGTACGCCGTGCGGCTCAGGCCGGACGACGCGGCGATCGGCCACCAGCGGGAGCTCCGCCGGATCCGGTACAGCGACGAACAGTTGGGACTGGCGCATGACGTGGTGATGCGGGAGGACCGGCTCAGGGCGGAGCGGGATGTGGAGCAGGCCCGGCACGATCACGAACTGGTCATGCTGCAGGGCCGCCAGGATGAGGCAGCCAGGAAGCTGGAGCGGGAGAAGGTCCACTACTACGAGTACCACCTCCAGCACGGCGGCGTGGCGATGTGGGCCCTGCACCTGGCACAGCACCCCGAGGATTCCCGGATGGTCATGGAGAGCTTGCAGAGGGACCAACTGGAGCTGATCCGGAGCCAGTCCCAGGCCGCCCTCCAGGTACTGAAAGAAGGGAATCCGGAGGACTACCAGCGTGCGGGACTGAACAAGCAGGCCGTGGAGATCCTGGAGGGGCTCCTCGCACGCAACGTGCCCGGTATCGCTTCCGGTCCTCCCGCACCGGACTCCCTGCCCTGGGTCGGGCCCACCGGCGCCCCGGTGCATTTCCACAAGCAGCGGGGCGGGTCGTCCGCCGACAGCACCGAGGAGGGGCGATGAGCAGTGGTGGTGTGCAAACTCCGACCGTGGGAGCCCGTCTGCTCACGGAGCTGCGCTCCGAGACAGCTCGTGCGGACAGCAAGGCGTCGCTGCTTCTGGGGGCCATGAGCATGACGGTGAGCCTGCTCGGTGGCCTGATCGCGGCCCGCGGATGGTCTTTATCCGGGCTCTCCGCCCCCGGGAGTGTGCTGTTGTGGGTGGCCATGTCAGCTCTGGCCGGCGCACTGGGATGCCTGCTCCTCGCCATCCTGCCCCGGTATGGCACCAGCCGGTGGTCTCCGGGGCGGCCGTTGACGTATTTCGACGACATCCGCCGTGCCGCGGAGAGCGGTCGGCTCGCCGAGGCCCTCGCCGTCACCGAGACACACCAGGCCGACGGAGTACTGGAGGCGCTGGCCCAGAACAGCCGCATCGTCGGTGCCAAACACCGGTGGATCCGCACCGGTCTGGCTGCCTACTGCGCGGGCGTGGTGCTTCTGCCCCTCGCGCGGCTCGTCGGCTGAACGCGCCGCGCCGGCCTGCTTCTTACCGCGTCGTCACGATCCGGCCGTATGCCGAGACAGGAACCTTTTATGATCACTCCCTTCGACTCCACCCACCCCGGTCGCATTTCCCTGCCCGGAGCTCCGCCTTATCCGGCCGCTGTTCCCTTTCCGTCCCCGTACGGTCCGGACGAGACGATTCCGCCTCCACCGCCGTACCCGGGCAGCGCGACACCGTCCGAGGCCGCACACCCCGCCGGGAAGCCGGAACCGCAGTCCGGTTCCGGGAAGCGCGCGCCGCAAGAGGGTCTCGGCCGTCGTGGGCGTGTGCACCTCGCCAAGCGGCAGCGGGGCATCGATGCCACGGCTGTGGGTCAACTACTGCTGCAGTTACCCTCGTTCCTCGCCGGCCTGGTGATCGTGGCGACACTCTCCCACCTCCTGTTCCCCGGCACGGGCTGGTTGGGGATCCTGCTCTGGCTCGGTTCAGGTGCCATGGCGTTTCACCGGCCCACCGAGAGAGCCCTGGCCCGTCATCTGCTGAACCTCCGTCACCCCACCCCCGGGGAATTGAACCGGCTGGAACCCCTGTGGCGGGAAGTGACGGCGCGGACGGGTGTAGAGGGCCGCGCCTACGAGCTGTGGATCGAGGACAGCGATCACCTCAACGCCCTGGCCGCGGCGGGTCACATCGTGGGCGTCACCCGGTTTTCACTGGAGCGTCTGTCTGATGGTCAGCTGGCCGCCGTCCTCGCTCATGAGTTGGGGCACCACGTCCGTGGTCACGCGTGGTCGTTGATCCTGGGGCAGTGGTATGCGGTTCCGGGGCGGTTTGCGTGGACCGCTGTGCGGAGGCTGATCCGGCTCGTCACCGTCGTGGGCCGTGGGCGCATGAGCTTCTGGGCGGCAGCATTGTTTCTTGCGGTGGGCGCCATCGTGCTGGCGGTCGCGTGGGAGTACTGGTTCCTCACCCTGACGCTGGTGGCCGCTCCGTATCTGCTCGCCGCCGTGACCCGACGGACCGAACTGAGGGCGGATCACCATGCGGTAGCGGCTGGTTTCGGGCCGATGCTCGCCGAGGTGTTGCACTTGATGCAGGCGACGGAACGGGAGGGCGGGCATGCGACGGCTTCCGCTCTGTCCGGGTGCGGCAAGACGGCTGGGATCGACCTGGGAACCGCTGCTCGCGGCGGTAGGCGGAGTCTTTCGGGCAAGCTCCTGTCCTCGCACCCCGACTATTACACGCGCCTGCACCACCTGGCGCCGTATCTGGAGCGGCGATGAATCTGCTCCAAGTCGGATCTTGGTGCTGCGCTGCCGCCGGTGCCGTCTACGTGCGGGCCAGATCGACACCGGTCCTGGTGCACAACCGCGGCAGCTACCTCACCGGACACGCCGACTCGTGCACATGCGAAGGCGTCGGCGAGATCACCTACCAAGGCATCGACGAGGCCACGTGCGTGGCGGACGCCGCCGGCAGCCTCACCTCTCGCGCGATCCAGCGCCTTCGGCAGCGGGGGTCTCGGACGCGGACGTCAAGCGGTTCTGGCCAGGGAAACGTTCTCCTACTACCGCGACGGCCAGCACAATCTGGGCGACCACGGTCCCGAGCCCAAGGCGTTCGTCGCCAGACCATCGACGGGAACATGAACACCGCGATGGCCGGTGTGACGAAGGCCTACACCCACGTCTCCGGGGAGGTTGAGCATGGCGGAGGCCGACATCACCTACGACGCGGTGTCGAACGTGGCCTACATCCATCTCACCCACGCGGGGGAACATCCGCAGTCGGCGCAGCGTGTACCCCTGCGACCCGGACGCGGTGAACGGGATGATCAGCCTTGATTTCGACGCGGACGGCATCCTGATCGGCATTGAGGCGCTGGACACCCGCTCCAAGCTGCCGTGGCACGTGCTCGACGTGGTCCGACGGCTGGGCGCTGGCGAGGTGTGAGGCGACCCTCGATGAGTACGCCGCCGGGTACGGGCCCGAGCCCGTACCCGGCGGCATGCTCACACCTATCGAGTTCGAGCTGAGGACAATCCCCTGGATCGCCCAGCGTCCAGCAAATCGACTCCACGTAAGCCGGGGCACAACAAAGCCTCTATCAGACCGGGAGCGGTTCCATCAGCACCCGGAGCCGCGCCTTGTCGCCAGCCCCGGCTGTTTTCTTCCGCGCGGCACAACCCAGGGATAATTCGGTAGAGCACTGTGCGCGAACTTGCGAACGCACGCTTCCGTACGACAGGAAAGGTGGTCATGATGGGCAGCGACCCGCTGAATCTCGACGCGTCAGGCGAGTGGGCTGGTTTGTGGTGGCTGCCGGAAGACCCTGGGTACCAGGTGCCAGGCGTGCTCCGCTACGAGCCCGAGTGCGGCTTGACACTCTCTTTGATCGGCGCGTTCGAGGACCGAGTCACGACGACGCCCGCTCCCGGCGTGCTGATGGTTCATGAGGGCCGCCGAACGTGGGGTGTGATCCATGGCGCCGCCGATCAGCGTGAGATCAGCCTCTTCGGCTGTCTTCCCAGCGGTAGCCAGCGGACCTTCGGCGCGCGGGTAAAGACCCCCGACAAACAGACCGTCTTGGCAACGACGGCACTCATCGGGGCGCATGTCGGCGGTGAAGACGAGGCGGCGTTCTCCACAACAGAGGTGTCGGTGGAGGACCTCGGGCGTTGGGCGGCATCGTCAGTTCTGGAGGGGTTCCTGGGTGCGCCCGGCGGGCGTCCTGATGGGAGTGGCACCATTTCCGTTAAGCCCGTGGAGGCGCAGTCGGCCGAAGTCGACGGGACTGAGTTCGTGCTCACGCACCGCCACACGCTGCCGTTCTTCGACCAGCGTCGGGGCGGAACCGTTGGTCGCATGAGTGATACCGCGTACATGCAGATCACCCGGCGCGAGGCGTCCTCATTGAATGATGCGATTGGCTATGCCCGGTTGATACAAGACCTGATCTCCCTTGCCACTCACCGTGCTGCAGGCATGATCTGGGTACGCCTGAAACTGGCCCTGGACGATGCTGTGTCGGAGTCCGGCGGGCCGCGGCTGGAGCGGAATGCTGACGTGCTGTACTCGCCCCCTGTGGTCGGGAAGCACGATGCGAAGGCAGTCGCTCATCATCGTGTGTTCTTCACGTGCGAGGCTCTACCCTTTGAGGAGATCATTCCCCGCTGGTGCGGCATGCACGAGCGGCTGCAGCCCGCGACGAACATGGTTCTGGGGCTTCGATACGCGCCAGCACGGTACGTCGAAAACAATCTTCTGATGGCGGTGGGAGCGGCTGAGGTGCTGCACCGTGGCTTTGACATGGATGAACCGCCGATCCCACCGGAGGATTTCAAGCCGATGCGGGAAGCGATGCTGGCTCAGGTGCCCGAGGAGCATAGGAAGCGGATCCGTGGCTCCCTCCGCAATGACCCGACGCTCAGGGATCGGTTGTACGCACTCGCGGCCCGCCCCGACCAGGAGGCGCTGTCCACGCTCGTGCCTGACGTGGACCGGTGGGCCAGGCGCACGACTCGAGCGCGAAACGACCTGGCCCACGAGGGGCGAACCTCCAACCACGAGTTCGAGGAGCTGATCGCCATTGTGGATGTGACCACTGCGGTGGTTATTCTGAATCTGCTGAACGAACTCGGGTTGCCAGCCGAACGTCAACGAGAGGTCGTGCGTGACCACCCGCAGTTGCGCGCTACGGCCAGGAGTGCACGGGACTGGCTGAGCACGTCTGAGGTGGACTCCTGAGTCGGCTCGTTCGACTCTCGGGTGGAGTGAATATCCAAGCCGCTGGTAACTCGGTCCACTTGTTCCGGTCGTATCCCGTTGATATCAGCTCCTCAGCCAATGTCGCAGTTGCCTCATGTACGTAGTCAGTCTTGGAGGTAGCCCTCGCCAGCCACACTCTTGGCCTCCAGAGAGTGGCCGAGCCTGGCAGGCCGGACGGCCAGGTTGTTCAAGCCCACGGCAAAGTCCGCGTAGACATCGACTTCTCGCAGTTCGGCAACGTCGCGAGACAGCCCGACGCCTCCTCGGCGGCCCGCAGCGTAGGGTGCCTTACCTGGGCGGGCGCCCGCCGACCAGAGGGGCCTGCGTGTCGCTACCCTGGGGTTGCATCAACGGAGTTTGGTGGACACGAATATCGATAATCCCGACCGCCGGATTCGCTTGTCGTTTCTCGGGTGGCGCTGGCGCGGCCACGACTGCAGGGCCGATTTCCGGCCGCACCGAGTGAGAGGGGGCGGGACCGACGACGCCATGTGCGCGGACAGTTCGATGCCCACCACCGGCACGCCGCGTTCCCGGAGCGGGACGCCCACTCGTCCGGTTCCGATGGCGAACTCCAGTGCCCGGCCGTCTCCGGCGAGTTCGGCGAGGAAGGCGAGGGTCGGTGCGAGGACGGCGGCCGAGGACATCTCGGTCTCCTCGGCGTCGTAGCGGTCGGCGGTCGCACGGGTCCACAGCTCACTGCTCGTCACGGCGGCCACTGTGCCGGGCGCGGCGGGGGGCTATCCACGTCTTTGGCTTACATCGGCCCCGAGCACACGGCCCCTGGGGCCAGGTGCAGACCTTCAGGGCACCGGTATGGCTCGGGAGCACACGGGGTTCACGGTAGCGGTGCGGTCGTTCTCGTCAGTGCACCGGCGCAGCATGCCGCAGGCGGCGAGCGGGGCGTTCCGGCAGGTGAGCGTCGGACCTCATCCGGTGACGGCTTCGCGGTGATCCCCAAGCCCAACGCACCCACGACGCACTGCCGCCCACCGCATGACCGCATGACCGTTGGCACCTGACCGCTGCCCCAGCTCAGGGCACAGGACCCGACTCTGCCGGGGCTGGCTCACCAGCTCGAACAAGTCATGCCGCGGGCTCACCGCACACCGGCGGTCGTGGCGTCCTGGACATGGGCGGCATCCGAGACCGGACGGGGTGTCGCGGGTGCGTCGGGATGGGGAGGCTGTGCGGAAACAGGCATTACAGACTCTGCTCAGAGGCAAGGTTGTGTAACGCCGCCCGGGGGGCTGCCTTCGCGCTCTCTCAAGAGGGGCTGGTAAATCGCCGCATGGTGAGTGGGGAGGGCTGGCCGGTGCAGCGCTTCACCAGACCGTAACGTGCGTTACATCTATCCAATCTCATGGGCTCCATGTAATTTCCTCTTCGTGCTCGTCGTCGGCGTTTCCCGCCGGCAGTACGTCAGAGGAAGGATTCGACCGTGGTGCACACCCGCCTGACCCGTCATGTGACCGCCGCAGCCGTTCTGCCGGCCGTGGCCGTGGCCACACTCACCGCGTGTGGCGGTCAAGCCGCCAGTACGGCGGCGCCGCCCGCCCGTGTCACCGTCGCGGGGGCGCAGATCACCCGAGACGCGGCGCTCCACGATGCGCTGCCGGCCGGCATCAAAGACAGCGACACGGTGCGGGTGGCGACCGATGCGCCCTACGCGCCGTTCGCGATGTTCGTCACCGAGGGCAAGCCGGACCTGACCGGTCTGGACTACGACCTGGGGCAGGCGCTGGGCGCCAAGCTCGGCGTGCGGTTCGCCTTCACGCCGCAGAAGTTCGACGGCATCGTGCCGGCCGTCCAGGCGGGGAAGTTCGACGTCGCCATGTCGGCGCTGACCGACACCAAGGAGCGCAGGCAGGTCCTGGACTTCGTGGACTACTCGGTTTCCGGCTCGGGGGTGTTGGTCGCCAAGGGCAATCCGGCCCGGATCGCGAAACTGGACGACCTGTGCGGCCGCAACGTGGGCGTCGAGGCCGCCACTCACCAGCTTCAGCTGCTCCAGGCCCACCAGGCCGCGTGCAAAGCCGCGGGCAGGCCACAGATCGGCATCCAGACGTTCCCCAAGGACTCCGACGCGCAGCTCGCGCTGCGCTCGGGCAAGGTCGTGGCCGATGTGCTGACCAAGCCCGCGGCCGGTTGGACGGCCAAGACCGCCGACGGCGGCGGCGCGTTCGAGGTGGTCAACGACCCCTCGGCGAGCGCCGGCTACGGAGCCACGCCCAACGGCATCGGCGTCAGCAAGAACCTTCCGCAGCTCACCGAAGCCATCCGCAAGGCACTTCAGCAGCTGATCGACGAGGGCACGCTCACCAGGATCTGCGACAAGTACGGCGGGGCGTCGATCGCGGTGAAGCAGGCCACGAAGAACGGGATGGTGTCCTGACATGGCAGCATCTACCGCACCCGTGCCCGCCGGCACCGACGCCGTCCGGTCCGACGAGGCGCCGCCGCAGGACCTCCTGGTGGTTCCCGTGCGGCACTGGGGCCGGTGGATCGCCGCCGTGGCGGCGGTGACCGCGCTCACCGGACTCATCGGGTCGCTGGCCAACAACGCCAATCTGCACTGGGACATCGTCGGCCACTACCTCTTCGCCGGCCTGATCTTCGACGGCCTCGTCACGACACTGTGGCTGACCGCCGCGGCCATGGTCCTCGCCCTGGGGCTCGGCACACTCATCGCCGTGATGCGGCGCTCGACCAATCCCGTCCTGTACAGCCTGGCCACCGCGTTCGTATGGGTCTTCCGTGGCACCCCGCTGCTTGTCCAGATCATCTTCTGGGGCTATGCCGGGGCCCTGTACAAGTACGTGATGATCGGTGTCCCGTTCACGCACATCACTTTCCTCCAGGCGGACACCAACAGCCTGCTGACGCCGGCGGTGGCCGCGCTGCTGGCCCTGGGGCTCAATGAGGCCGCGTACGCCAGCGAGATCATCCGCGCCGGCATCCAGTCCGTCGACGAAGGGCAGACGGAGGCCGCGTACTCGCTCGGCATGCGGCCGGCGCTGACCATGCGGCGCATCGTGCTGCCGCAGGCGATGCGGGTCATCGTCCCGCCCATGGGCAACGAATCGATCAACATGCTGAAGATGACCGCCTTGGTGTCGGTGATCTCCGCGCACGACCTGATGTCCAACATCCAGGACGTGTACGCCCAGAACTACCAGGTCATTCCCCTGCTGGTGGTGGCCAGCATCTGGTATCTGATCCTCGTCACTCTGCTGAGTTTCCCGCAGTCCTGGCTGGAGCGCCGTTACGGACGCGGCACCGCCCAAAGCGGGCGCACCAGCCCGCTACGGCGTCTGCTCACCGGGTCCGCAAGTCGCCTGCGCGTCCTCGGATCCGGCCCGAACCACCAGAAGGGATGACCGTGACAACCCCCATGGTGCACGCCGAGGGCGTGCGCAAACACTTCGGAAGGCTCGACGTCCTCAAGGGCATCGATCTGACCGTGGAGCGCGGTCAGGTCTGCTGTCTGCTCGGGCCGTCGGGCTCTGGGAAGTCCACATTCCTGCGCTGCATCAATCACCTGGAGAAGGTCGACGCCGGGCGACTGACCGTCGACGGTGACCTCGTGGGCTACCGGCAGCAGGGCAGCAAGTTGCACGAGCTGCGGGAGAGGGAAGTCGCCCGGCGCCGCCGCGACATCGGCATGGTCTTCCAGCGCTTCAACCTTTTCCCGCACATGACGGCCCTTCAGAACGTCATGGATGCCCCGGTCAAGGTAGCCGGTGCCGACAGCGCACAGGCGCGGCTCGATGCCGAACGTCTGCTGGACCGGGTCGGCCTGGCCGACCGGGCGGGCCACTATCCGGCCCAGCTGTCCGGCGGCCAGCAGCAGCGGGTCGCCATCGCCCGCGCCCTGGCGATGAAACCCAAGCTCATGCTCTTCGATGAGCCCACCTCCGCCCTCGACCCGGAACTGGTCGGGGACGTCCTTCAGGTCATGCGGCAACTCGCAGCGGACGGCATGACCATGGTCGTGGTCACCCACGAGATCGCCTTCGCCCGCGAGGTCGCCGACACCGCCGTCTTCATGGACGAAGGAGTCGTCGTCGAATCCGGCCCGCCGCGCCAGGTCCTGGCCGATCCGGAGCAGGAGCGCACCCGCACGTTCCTGTCCAAGGTCCTGTGACCGCCCTCTCGCGGCAGTACCGCGACACACCCGCCGACGACCCGGCCGTCACGGCCGCGCTGCTGGCCCAAGCCGAAGCCCGGCTCGACGGCTACCTCCGGGATCTGGCCGAGCTGGTGTCGATCGACTCCGGCTCCTACAGCCCCGACGGCGTCAACCTCGTCGCCGAGTGGACCGCGGCCCGGCTGGAGGCGATCGGCTTCGCCACGCAACGGATCGCGCTCCCACCGGCCCATGGCGACCGGTCCGGTGACGTCCTGGTGGCCCGCAACGCCGGCCGCCTGTCGCAGGCCGACGGCGGCCGGCGGATCCTGCTGGCGGCCCACATGGACACCGTCTTCGAGGACGGTACAGCCGCCGCACGGCCGTTCCGCATCGCCGGCTCGCTGGCCCACGGCCCCGGCGCCAGCGACGACAAGGGAGGGCTGCTGGCCGGCCTGACCGCCCTGGAGATCCTGCACGCCGCCGGCCTGGACGACTACGCCGAGGTGGTGTTCCTCGCCACCCCGGACGAGGAGATCGGATCGCCGGCCAGCCGCCCCGTCACCGAACGCACCGCGCACGGCATGCACTATGCGCTGGCACTGGAGTGCGCACGGGAGAACGGGGATCTCGTCGTCGCCCGCAAGGGCGTGGCGGACTACCTGCTCCGCGTCACCGGCCGCGCCGCGCACGCCGGCATCGAACCCGAGCGGGGAGCGAATGCCGCCCTCGCGGCGGCTCACCTGGTCCTCGCCCTTGAGGGACTCGACGACGACGGGGGAGACGTGACTGTCAACGTCGGCGTCGTGCGCGCGGGCAGCCGGGCCAACATCGTCTGCCCCGAGGCGGAACTGCGCGTCGAGGTGCGGTCGCCAACCGCCGCGGGTTTGGACCGTGCTCGCGCCGCGATCGAAGCCGCCGCGGCCCGCCCCACCGTTCCCGGTACAACGGTTCAGGTCCAGGAGCTGGAGGTATGCCCGCCCATGCCGGACACGCCCGCTTCCCGTCGCATCTTCGCGCACGCTCTGCGGGCCGGGCAGCAGCTGGGCCTGTCGATGGGCGCCGCGGCGACCGGCGGCGTCGGTGACGCCAACCTCATCGCCGGATGCGGTGTGCCGGTGCTGGACGGGCTCGGGCCGGTCGGTGGGGCGGACCACTCACCGGAGGAATGGCTCGACGTGACATCCGTTCCCGCCCGGATTGCCCTGCTCGCCTCCCTCATCGCCCGCCTCGGCGATGCCCGCACCGGCTGACCCATCGGCCTCCCGCACCGGCGGTGTGCCCGCCGGCCGGTGCGGGAGCCCACGCCTGCCGCCGTGATCCCTGCCTGGTGCCCGCCGCGCCACCGCCGGTGGCGAGGCGGGCACTAGGCTCGACGGGACAACGATCTCGCTCACGACAGAAAGGCACGACGATGGACTCCAGCGCCCTCGCCGAGGAGATCCGGCAGAAGCTGGGGGATCTCAGCCCGGCTGAACGCAAGGTCGCCCGCGTGCTGCTGGCCGGCTACCCGTCCGCCGGCTTCGAGACCGTCGCGGTGCTCGCCGAACGCGCAGGGGTCAGCGCTCCCACCGTCATCCGCTTCGTCAACCGCCTCGGCTACCGGGGCTTCCCCGACTTCCAGGCTGCGCTGCGCACCGAGCTCGACGAACGTCACGCCTCCCCTCTGTCGCTGTACGCCACACCCGGATATGGCCGCGAACCGCAGGCGCGCGAGCTCACGGCGGATCAGATACTCGGCACGGCGGTCACCCGCACGCTCGCTGAACTGCCGCCCCACGACCTGGAACGGGCCATCCAGCTCCTGGCCGATTCCAAGCGCCGGATCACGCTGGCCGGCGGCAGGTTCACCCACCTGCTCGCCCAGTACCTCGGACTGCATCTGATGCAGCTGCGCGACGACGTGCGCTTCCTGCCCGACCGCCACGTGGAACGCACCGCGGTCCTCACCACGCTCAGCCGCCGCGACGTCCTGGTCGTGTTCGACTACCGGCGTTACGAGGCCGACAAACTGGTCATGGCGCAGATGGCGCAGGAACAGGGCAGCCGCATCGTCCTGTTCACCGACACCTGGCTCTCCCCGGTCACCCAGCACGCCGAGGTCGTCCTGCCCAGTCAGGTCACCGCCCCCTCCCCCTACGACAGCTTCGTGCCGACCCTGGCAGTCACCGAGACGATCGTTGCCGGCGTCCTCAACACCCTTGGTGAGAACGCCCGCCGCCACCTGCAGGCCGCCGAGGAAGCTGCCGACAGGGCCGGGCTGTACCGCCGCTGACCCGGGCCCGGGGCCGCCGCGCCCTCGGAGTTGATCAGCAGGGCCCGGGCCGTACCGGGCCAACCCGTCGGCTGTGCGGCTACGCCGCCCCCGGGCGCACGCGAACCTGATCACGCTCGAATGAGGCATGGTCAGGCCGGAGTGCGTTCGACGACCCGCCTGCGGGTTTGACGATCTCGAGGGTGAGCTGCCGTGTCTTGCGGGCCCGCCGTTCACCCGCTGGCGCCACGCCCGCCTGGGCTGTGCGCCCCACGGGATGCGCGGCGTTGATCACGCAGGGCCGCGGATTGCCCGCACTGAATATGTGGGCAAGCCACTTGAAGCGGATCTCGGGGTAGGGGACTGAGCCGCTGAGTTTCGCATCCTCGGGGCGCCATGTATGCCATGGATGCAGGCCGGAACGGCCCCATGGCACGCGAAGGGCGCGGGGTGAGGAGAGGCCGAGTCGCGTAGGGCACGGTCCAAGGGGCGCGAGCTCTATGACGACGGACTGCCCGCAGTGGTCGCAGGAGCGACGGCCTGCCGGGGAGGGCGGAGAGTGATCGTTCTCCAGGCCCTGCTGTACCCTACGAGAACGATGGTTCTCGCGCAAGGGATGTACTGATGCTGGAAGAGGAGACGGCCAGGGAGCGGGTCCTGGATGCGGCCGAAGGGCTGTACTACCAGCGCGGGGTGCAGGCCGTCGGCATGGACGCGGTCCGCAACGCCTCGGGGGTCTCCCTCAAGCGGCTCTACCGGCTGTACCCCTCCAAGGGTGACCTGGTGGAGGCGTATCTGCGTCGGCGCGACGCCCAACTGCTGCAGCGGCTGGTCGGGTACGTGGACACGGTGGACGGTACGCCACAGGACCGCGTCCTGGCGGTTTTCGACTGGCTGTACAGCTGGTTCAGCGAGTCCGACTACCGTGGCTGCGCCTTCATCAACTCCTACGGGGAGCTCGGTGCCGCCTCGCCCGCGGTGGCCGAAGTCGCCCGGAAGCATAAGGCGGCGTTCCGGCGCCGTGTCGCTGACCTGGTGGCTGCCGCGGGGCTGCCGGCTTCCCTTGCCGACCAGCTCTCCCTGCTCGTCGAGGGCGCCATCACCACCGCAGCCATCTCCCGCACTCCCGAGCCCGCCCGCACGGCCCGCGACGCGGCCCAGGCCCTGATCAAAGTCTCTCGTACCGCCGCCTGACCTGCTGGTACGTCTCTCGCCCGGATGTCTTTGCGGGCGTGGTGACGTCGGGTCGGTTCCGGTGTGCGCGGCCCCCGTCGGCGTACTGCGTTGTCCGGCAGTGAGCGGTCCGGCCCCTTGGTGGCCGTCGCCTGCAGGGCATGCGGCGGCGCGGCGCACCGATGCCCGGTTCGGAGATCTCGCGGTGGTACGTGTTCGTCGTCCTTTGGTGAAGGGGCCCGTTTTGCGCTTGCATGAGAACGATCGTTCTCCTAGGGTGGCGCATCAGGAGAACGATCGTTCTCTGCTGGTGCTGGTGCTGGTGCTGGTGCTGGTGCTGGTGCTGGTGTCCCTACGTACGTCCGAGAATCAACAGCACGCGCAAGGAGTCGACATGGCTGACGAATCGCGTCCGCCCTTCCCGTCGTTCACCCGGGAAACAGCCATCGAGAAGGTCAGGCTGGCCGAGGACGGGTGGAACACTCGCGACCCGGAGCAGGTCGCCCTGGCCTACACGGTGGATTCGCGCTGGAGGAACCGCGCGGAGTTCGCCACCGGCCGCGACGAGATCGTGGCCCTCCTCACCCGCAAGTGGCAGCGAGAGCTGGAGTACCGGCTCATCAAGGAGCTGTGGGCCTTCGACGGGAACCGGATCGCCGTGCGCTTCGCCTACGAATGCCGCGACGACTCCGGTAACTGGTATCGCTCGTACGGCAACGAGAACTGGGAGTTCGACGAGGACGGCCTGATGCGACGCCGCTACGCCTGCATCAATGACCTTCCCATCAAGGAGTCGGAGCGCACGTTCCACTGGCCGCTGGGGCGCCGCCCTGACGATCACCCCGGCCTGAGTGACCTCGGCCTCTGACCGTCCGATGCCGTGCCGTGGGTCCAGTCCCGACCCTGGACCTACGGCGGGCGTTTGTCATAAGTCGAATTTCGGCCTGACTCCACCGGGTGGATTTCTGCTGGTAGGTGCGGGTGATCACCGGGTGGCCGTCCCGGTGGCGGGGTCTGCGAGACCTTGATCGTGGGCGGGCAGGGCGACGAGGCGGGCAGCGGGGTGCAGTGCGCGGCCAGGTTGCACGTGAACAGCCGTGCTGCGGACTGCAGTGGGCGCACGTGCCCCTGGTGAACGCGCGCAGGAAACTGCCCAGCGTGGACGGCGCCCGCACCCCGGCGAACGCCTTCGCCATCGCGCCGTGCCGCAGCACGCCCACCTCGTCGATGCTGTCCGCACCCGCGAGCACGCCGGCGACCAGCGACATCGCCCAGTCGTCACCGACGATCGCGATCCTCGCCTCTCGCCGGTAGAGGCTGCGCAGGTAACGGCAGAACTCCAGGCATGCGTGTGCTTCTTGATCGGTTTGATGTGGCCGTAGAGCTTCGACGCGGGCCTTCCTGGCGGCGCAGTCCGGGGCACGGGAGGTCTTTGGTCTCACTTCCTCAGCTCGCAGTGGCGCACAGCGGCACGGGAACCTACCGCGGAGGTCTCACCCACGTCTGAGCCGTACGCCCACCCGTACCGCGACATCCGGCACGCGGGACGGGCCCCCTCGTCCCCGGGGCATCGTCCGGCAGGTCGCGGGCCCGTTCCACGCCGTCCACGGTCAGGGACGGTGAGCGGGTCGACGTCAGCGTTCGTCCGGGCTGAAACCATCGGTGTACGAACGCGGTACGCGGGCACCGATGCGCGTGACGATCTCGTGGGAGATGGTGCCGGCGGCACGCGCCCAGTCCTCGGCGCCGGGCTCTCCGTGGTCTCCGGGGCCGAAGAGCACGACCTCGTCGCCGACTGCGGCCGTGCCGTCGTCGAGGTCGACGACGAACTGGTCCATGCAGACCGTGCCGGCCACCGTGCGCCAACGGCCTGCGGCGAGGACAGGGACGGTGCCGGAAGCGTGCCGCGGTACGCCGTCCGCGTACCCCAGCGGGACCAGCCCGAGCGTCGTCTCGCAGGAGGTGCGGTGGCGGTGGCCGTAGGAGACTCCTTGTCCGGCGGGGACGCGCTTGACGGAGACGAGCCGCGCGGTGAGCGTCATGGCCGGCCGCAGTCCCAGGGCGGCCGGGGCGGCCAACTCCGGCACCGGGCTCAGCCCGAAGAGCGCCAGCCCGGGGCGCACAAGGTCGAAGTGGGTGTGCGGAAGGGTGAGTGTGGCGGCCGAGTTGGCCAGGTGCAGGACTTCAGGGCTCAGCCCTGCCTTGTGTGCCAGCTGGACCGCGTCCCGGAAGTTCTCCACCTGCCGATCGCATGCGGGATGGCCAGGAGAGTCGGCGTGGGCCAGATGAGACCAGATCCCGACGACTCGGACATGCCCGGATGCCTGCGCGCGTGAGGCGGCCTCGACCAGTGCAGGCCAGTGGGCGGACGAGGCGCCGCCGCGCCCCAGCCCGGTGTCGATCTTCAGGTGCAGCAGGCCGGGGCGGCCTGCCGCCTGTGCCGCCTGTGCCGCCGCCTCGACCGCCCAGGTGGCGCCGGCAGACAGTTCGATTCCTTCGGCCAGGGCGGAAGTCCAGTCGTCACCGGGGGCCAGCAGCCAGGCGAGGATCCGGCTGCTGATGCCCGAGGCGCGCAGTATCAACGCTTCCTGCATGCGGGCAACGCCGATCCACGTCGCGCCACCGGCCAGCGCCGCGCGGGCGCAGGGAACCATGCCGTGCCCATAGCCGTCGGCCTTCACCACGGCCATTACTTCGGCGGAACCTGCCGCATCGCGCAGCCGGGCCGCGTTGTCGCGGATCGCCGCGAGATCGATCCGGGCCTCCGTGAGCGGCGTTTTCCCCTCCGCCGGGTGCGTGTGGTTGGTGGCCTTGTGGGGACTGCCGATTGTCACGCCGTCGTCCTTCCATGGAATCCACCCGATGCCCCGTTGGGCTACAGGTGGAGCCATGATGGCGATGGGGGCGATGTGCCGTCATCGTGCGCATCGCACTGTGTTGCGGCGATCCGGAGTGCGGCTGGGACAACGACGGCGTGAACGCGCCGGGGCACCGCAGGGGACACTCGAACAGGCCGTCAGGCGTGGTGGTACTCCTTGGCGCGTGGGCCGGTCTCCGTGCCGTAGCGGAGGGCTGTGAGCTGAAGGAGTAGTGCGAAACGGACGTCCGGGCTGTCCAGGTGCAGCTCCACGACGTCCTGCAGGCGACGCATCCGGTGGCGGAGCGTGTTCGGGTGGATGTGCAGCCTCGCGGCGGTGGCCTTGGGATCGCCCATCTCCTCCAGCCAGGCTTCCAGAGTCGGCACGTAGCTGGTGCGGCACACGCGGTCGTGGTCCACGAGGCGTCGCAGAGGTCCGATCTCCGTGGTCCGGGCGGTTGAGGCGGCCAGGGCGGCCCGGCGGAGGACCACCTTGGCCCACACGTCGTCGTGGACGGCCTGGGAGCTCGTGAGTATCCCGGTCCTGAGCAGTCCGAGCGTGTCGTCGGCCTGCTCCTGGGAAGTGGCCAGCTCCGGAACGGAGGCTGCGAGTCCGCCCACGGCGACGAGGGGCGTGGCCCGGCCGGTGGCCTCGCCGAGCTCACGCAGCCAGTCGGAATGGCGTCGGGACGCAGGGGCCACGGCCCGGGCATCCACCACGCCGTAGACCACGTCGCCGATCACGGCCGCTGGTGAGTGCAGACGTGAGCCGGGGAACCGGGACAGCCGTTCCCGGACCGTCAGGCGCTGGGCCTCGGCCTCGTCAGCACCGTCGCAGCGCACGTCCACGGCGATTACCCGCCAGGGGCCAGCCGTCAGCCCGAGGAGGCGTGCTGCGTCCGCGGCACCCTCCTTCCCGTGCAGCACTCGCGCCACCAGGTCCGTCAAGACCAGGCGCTGCCTGTCAGTCTCCGCACGCCGACGGAGCAGGTGCAGGGCCGCAGCGTTCGCGGCGGCTGCGAATGCCGCCCCTCGCTCGGCCGGGACCGGGCCCGGAACGATGGCCCATATCGAGCCGAGGATGTCCCCTCCTGCGCGCATGGGCACCACGAGTCGTGGCTTGGTGCCCTCGACGACAGCAGGGACGAAGATGGGCCTCGTGTCCCGGGCTATCTTGCGAAAGACGCCGTGCCGCCGGTAGTGCGCATTCACCTCGTCGGGAACGTTCCGGCCCACGATCGTCGCCACGCGTGCCGCGTCGCCGCACTCCTGCCGCGTGGAGTAGGCAAGTACGCGCGAACTGCGGTCCTCGATGGTCACCGGGGCGTCGATGATGCCGGCGATCGCGTCGGCCACCTCGAACAGGTCCCCGGATTCGGCCATCCCCAAGCCTGCGGCGGACTCTGCCAGCCCCTCGCTGTCCAGCGCCGCCCGCAACAGTGACACCACCTGGGCCCACCCTGCCTGCTGCGCGACCTGCACCAGTGCCACTCCCGTGGCGCTCGCCGCTGCGGTCACCTCCGCGTCAACGGCCGCCGGTGCCTTGAGCAACAGCGCGCCCGCGGACTGCAGGGCGCACTGCGACAGCAGTCGAAGCGCCGCCCTCCTGTCGGTCAGGTTCACGCCAAGAACGACGTCACCCGGGCGCAGTTCAAGCTCGCCGTGGGGTTCGGCGATCACCACCTCGCCCACCGGGACGGAAACCCCGCCAGGAGCGCACACCTCTGACAGCACGGACGGTCCCACGGCGTCGAGAAGCCACTGGACACTGATCATGGGCACCACCTGCTCGCCTCATCCGACTCATCATCCTGCACCACACCTGGCCCCAGCCCCGAGGAGGAGTGAAGCAGGTGCGGTCTTCCGCGAATGAGGTGCCCCGCGGATGCCGGACGCCGGGCCCGCCCGGTGAGGGGCCCCTCACGGAAAGCGGAGGTCAGGGTAGATCTAAAAAGTAGATCTCTCATAACGAAAACATCTGTTGGACAGTTTCATGGGCGCGCCCAAGGATGCCTCATGCGGTAGCACAGTCAATGCGACACCGGGATGGACTACCGCCTGAGTGGAGGCAGACATGGCGAGTGAAGAGACCGAAGTAGTCGTCGTCGGGGCGGGCCAGGCAGGCGTGGCGATGAGCGAGCACCTGGGCGCCCACGGCGTGCCGCACATCGTCCTGGAGCGGCAGCGGATCGCCGAGCGGTGGCACTCCGAGCGGTGGGATTCCCTGGTCGCGAATGGGCCCGCGTGGCACGACCGGTTCCCTGGCCTGGAGTTCCCCGACGTCGCCCCCGACGCCTTCGCGTCGAAGGAGCAGGTCGCGGACTACTTCGCCGCGTACGCCGAGAAGATAGGCGCCCCGATCCGGTGCGGTGTCGAAGTGACCTCGGTGCGGAAGCGCGCCGACCGGCCCGGCTTCCGCGTCGAGACGTCAGAGGGCTCCATCGACGCGCGCTTCGTGGTGGCCGCGACCGGACCGTTCCAGCGGCCCGTGATCCCGCCCATCGTTCCTGACGACGCCGTCCCCGTGCAGATCCACTCCAGTGGATACCGCAACCCGCAGCAGCTGCCCGAGGGCGCGGTCCTCGTCGTCGGGGCCGGTTCCTCGGGGGTCCAGATCGCCGACGAACTGCGCCGGTCCGGCCGTTGCGTCCATCTCTCCGTCGGCCCGCACGACCGTCCGCCCCGCGAGTACCGCGGACGTGACTTCTGCTGGTGGCTCGGTGTGCTCGGGATCTGGGACGCGGAGACGCCTCCCCAAGGTGCAGAGCACGTCACCATCGCGGTCAGCGGTGCCCGTGGCGGTCATACCGTGGACTTCCGCGCCCTGGCCGGCACCGGCATCGAACTCGTCGGCCTCACCGCGTCCTACGACGACGGCGTGCTGTGCTTCGCGCCGGATCTCGCCGCGAACATCGCCTTCGGCGACGCCAAGTACCTGGAATTCCTCCGAGCCGCCGACGCGTATGTCGAGCGCAACGGGCTCGACTTCCCCGAGGAGCCGGAGGCCCACGTCCTCGGGGCCGACCCGGACTGCGTGACCAGCCCTCTCCTGGAGCTCGACCTGGCCGGGGCCGGCGTCACCTCCATCGTCTGGGCAACGGGTTTCGCCACCGACTACAGCTGGCTCGGCGTCGACGCATTCGACGAGGACGGCCGGCCGAAGCACCGACGGGGAGTGTCCTCCGAACCCGGCGTCTACTTCCTGGGCCTGCCCTGGTTGTCCCGCCGCGGGTCGAGCTTCATCTGGGGCGTATGGCACGACGCCAGGTACGTCGCCGACCACATCACGACCCAACGGGGCTACCTCACGTACGACCCCACTGACCGGACCGACGCCGCGACGGCGGCCCGGAAGCACTGAGGAGCAGACGATGACCTCCACGACCTCAACCAGTGAGGGCCGCCGGGCGAATGCCCCGATCGTCGCCGGCGGGCACACCCGGATCCGTCCGTTCAACACCTGCGACACCTATCCGGAGCAGAACCTCGACAACGACCTCTGCCAGGCCGTCGTCGCCGGCAACACGGTGTACGTGCGGGGCCAGATCGGCCAGGACCTCGACACCAGCGAGTCCGTGGGCATCGGCGACGCCGAGGCCCAGGCCGAGCAGGCCATGGCCAACATCAAGATGCTGCTCGAAGAAGCGGGCAGCCGCATGGAGCACCTGGTCAAGGTGACCATCTACCTGATCGACCCGCGCTACCGCGAGGCGGTGTACCGCACCGTGGGCCGCTGGACCAAGGGCGTGCACCCCATCTCCACCGGCCTGGTGGTCTCCGCCCTCGCCCGCCCGGAGTGGCTGTGCGAGATCGACGCGATCGCCGTGATCCCCGAGGAGGAACTGGTATGACATTCTCCCTTGTCGTACGCGACGGTGAGCGATTCGGCGTCGTGGCCAGCTCGTCGAGTCCGGCCGTGTTCGCCCGGGTCGCTCACCTGCGGCCCGGGGTCGGCGCGGCGGCCTCGCAGAACATCACCGACCCGACGCTCGGCACGAGCCTCCTGGAGGGGTTGGCGGACCACGGTGACGCGGAACGCGCCCTGGCCGACGTCACCGGCGCGAACCGTAACGCGAAGAGCATCGAGTACCGGCAGCTGACCGTCCTCGGCCGCTCCGGTGCCGGGTTCGCCCACAGCGGTTCGCGGACGCTCGGCACGCACGGTTCGGCCACCGCGGACGGCGCGGTGGCGGCCGGCAACATGCTGTCCGGCGCGCACATCCCCGGCGTTCTCCTCGATGCCTACGCCGAGGCCACCGGGGAGCTCGAAGAGCGTCTGATCACTGCCCTGAAGGCCGCCGTCGCGGCCGGTGGCGAGGAGGGGCCGGTGTACTCCGCGGGCCTGGCGGTCGTCGCGGACGTGGACTGGCGCGTGACCGATCTGCGGGTCGACCGGGCCGATGATCCCGTGGACCGGCTCGGCGAACTCCTTGACGTCTGGCTGCCGCAGCGGGACGACTACGTACGGCGCGGCCTCGACCCGGCCACCTCCCCTTCGTACGGCGTCCCGGGCGACCTGTGAGGGGCGCGCTGAAGGAGGCGGCCCGGCAGGCGGTCGACCGCCGTGCGGAGGAGCTGATCGACCTCTCCGAGCGGCTGCACGCCGACCCGGAGACCGCCTGGGAGGAACACCGGGCCGCGGCCGCCGTGCCGGAACTGCTCGACCGCGCCGGATTCGACGTCACCTCGTCCTACGTGGGCCTGGAGACGGCGTTCCACGCCCGGATCGGCAGCGGGCCCGTCCGGATCGCTCTGTGTGCCGAGTACGACGCGCTGCCCGGCCTCGGCCACGCGTGCGGGCACAATCTCATCGCGGCGAGTTCGGTGGGGGCCGCGCTCGGCCTGGCCGCCGTCGCCGATGACGCCGGCCTCACCGTCGAGGTCTACGGCACCCCGGCCGAGGAAGGCGGCGGCGGCAAGATCGAGATGCTCGACCGCGGCGCCTTCGCCGGAGTGGACCTCGCGATGATGGTGCACCCGGCGCCGGTCGATGTCGCCGAGGCCCGGCCGTTCGCGGTCAGCCACTCCCGGATCTCCTACACCGGGAAGTCCGCGCACGCCGCGGCCTATCCGGAGGCCGGGGTCAACGCGGCCGACGCCTTCACCGTGGCCCAGGTCGCGATCGGTCTGCTCCGCCAGCAACTGCCGGCCTCGGCCCGGGTGCACGGTGTGGTGACCCACGCCGGGGACGCCCCGAACGCCATCCCGGAGCGGTCCACCGGCCGGTGGTACGTGCGGGCGGAGACGCTCGCCGAACTGGCCGAGCTTGAGCCACGCATCATGCGGGCCTTCGAGGCCGGTGCCCTCGCGACAGGCTGCGAGCTGGAGATCGAGCCGGAGAGCAAGCCGTACGCGGAGTTCCGCACGGACGAGACCGCCCTCGGCCACTACCGTGCGAACGCCCTTTCCCTGGGCAGGGAGTTCGCGCCGCCCGGCCAGGCCGCACGAATGAACCGCGCCTCCACCGACATGGGCAACGTCTCGCAGGCGGTGCCGGCCATCCACCCCTACATCGGCATCGGCTCCCTGCCCGCCACCAACCACCAGCACGAGTTCGCCGCGTACTGCGTGGGCGGGACGGCACAACGCGCCCTGCTCGACGGGGCCGTCGCGCTCGCCTGGACCGGCGTGGACCGAGCCACGTCAGCCGGGGAAGCGACGGCGTGACAGGGACGGCCGCCGCCGTGGCCGGAGACGATCCCGACGGCCGCACCCGGGGCGCTCCCGGCGCTGCCACACCGGCCTGCCCGCGCTCGCCCTCATACGCGAGCGCGAGCAGGTGACCGGGACGGAACTCCACGAGCTCACCAGCCCCGCCGCCCTCACCGGCCTGCCCGCGCTCCGAGAACACCGCGCCGGCGGCACCCGCACAGCTCCGGCCCCTTTTCCCCGTCCTCACAAGGAGGCGCGCATGCGCACCTGTAACAGCGGTACCGCAGAGACCGAAGTCGCGGTGCCCACCGACGTGGTCGACCTGCGCAGGAGCGTCGCCGCGGGAGCCATCGGCGTGTTCGTGCACTGGTTCGACTGGGCCGCCTACGCCTATCTCGCCGGTACCGTCGCGGCCGTGTTCTTCCCGGCCGAGGACAGCACGACCGGACTGCTCGCCGTGTTCGGTGTGTTCGCCGTGTCGTTCGGCATCCGGCCGGTCGGCGCCCTGGTGTTCGGGCCGCTCGGCGACCGGATCGGCCGCAAGCGCACCCTGTCGCTGGTCATCTTCCTGATGTCCGGCGCGACCCTGGGGATCGGTCTGCTGCCCGGCTACGCATCGATCGGGATCGCCGCCCCCGTGTTCCTGGTGGTCCTGCGCCTGATCCAGGGCTTCGCCGCGGGCGGTGAGTTCGGCAGCGCGGCGAGCTTCCTCGCCGAGAGCGCGCCCCGGCGCCGCCGCGGCTTCGGCGTGAGCTGGCTGGAGGTCGGCTCCCTGCTCGGCTTCCTCGCCGGCTCGTTAGTCTTCCTGCTGCTGTCGACGGGACTCGACGCCGACCAGCTGACCTCCTGGGGCTGGCGCATCCCCTTCCTCGTCTCCGCGCCGCTGGGCGTCATCGGCTTCATCATCCGCAACAAGATCGAGGACACCCCGGAGTACCGGACGCTCGAAGCCAACGACTCCGTCCCGTGCAGCCCCGCGCGGGAGCTTCTGCGCCACCACAAGCGGCAGTTGCTCCAGGCGGCGGGTCTGATGGCGGCCATGCACGTGCCCTTCTACGCGGTGCTGACCTACCTCGTCACCTACGAGACCGACCACCTGGGGCACTCGGCCGACAACGCCGCCCTGCTGGCCACGGCGATCTCGCTGCTCGGCCTTGTGCTCGTGCCGTTGTTCGGGCTGCTGTCCGACCGGGTGGGGCGCAAGCCGGTGTTCGTCGGGGCGACGGCCGCCCTGCTGGTCGTCTCCACCCCGGCCTTTCTGCTGATGCGGACCGGGCTCGTCGGGACGTGGATCGCCGGTCTGCTGCTCGGTGTGATTCTGGCGGCGATTCTCGGCACGTACGCGGTGTGGTCGGCGGAGATCTTCCCCACCCGCACGCGGCAGAGCGGTCTGTCCGTCGCCTACAACCTCACCGCCGCCCTGTTCGCCGGGACCGTGCCGTACCTGATGACCGTGCTCATCTCCGCGACCGGCAGCACCCTGGCACCCGGCCCGTACCTGATGGTGTTCGCCGTCGGCGGTCTCGTCGCCGCCCTGTCCCTGCGGGAGACCGCCGGTTCCGCCCTGCTGCACCCCGAGGACATGTCCGAAGCGGCGGTGCCCCTTGAGGCCCCTCAGCCGGCGCCGCAATAGGGTCGGCCCGACCGGATCACCAGGCGCAAGGGCCACGTATGACGTCACCAGTGGGTTTCACGCTCGTTCAGCTCCGCTATTTCCTTGTCGCTGCCGAACGCGGTTCGATGACGGAGGCGTCGGCGGAGCTGCACATCGCGCAGTCCGCCGTCTCCACGGCCGTCCACAACCTGGAGCGGGACCTGCGGGTGCAGCTGTTCATCCGCCGACGGGGCCGGGGTCTGACGCTCACACCCGCCGGGGAGAGGCTCCGGCAGCAGGCACGGGAACTGCTGGGCCGCGCCCGCGAGGTCGAACGGGAGGCCCGGGGAGGCGGTGAGTCCCTCTCCGGGCCGGTGGCCGTCGGCTGTTTCGTGACCCTGGCCCCCTACTACCTGCCACCCTTGTTCAGCGAGTGCACCCGACGCCATCCGGGCATCGAGATCGACGTCGTGGAGGCGGAGACGGACCAGCTCGTCCAAGCCCTGGCGGCGGGGCGCATCGACTTCGCCCTCACCTACGACCTCGGTCTGTCGGCCGAGCCGGACCTGCGCGGCGAGACGATCGCCCGCGCCCCGGCGTATGTCATCGTGTCGGCCGATCATCCGCTGGCCGGTCAGGGCAGTGTGGAGCTGGCCGAACTGTCCGCGGAACCGCTCGTCCTCCTCGACCTTCCCCACAGCCGCGACTACTTCCGCTCGCTGGTGGCCGCCACCGGCACCGCGCCCGATGTCCGCTACCGCACCCAGAGCTACGAGACCGTGCGCTCCCTGGTGGCACGCGGACTCGGCTACTCCGTGCTCAACCAGCGGCCGGCGACCAGTCAGACCTACGGCGGCGGCGAGGTCGCGGAACTCCAGCTCCGGGACAGTGGACCGCCGCTCGAAGTCAAGATCGCCACTGTGGGGAGCGTGACCCAGACCGCCCGCGCCCGAGCGGTCATGGACGTACTGCGGGAGATCACCACCCGGCGCACCGAGGCCTGAACAGGCGGCCGTTCGGCGCGCGAGGGTCTGAGGACCGCCCGGCGGGAGCGCGCCGCGCGTCACCCGCGGACTGCGTACAGCCGATGGCTTCCAAAGGCGTCAAGTAAAACTCCCGGCCCGCTGAGTGTTCTATGGGTCGGGGCACCACCTTCCCGGGCCCGCTTGTGGTTTTGACAGCCATGGGCCGGTATCGCGGCCGCTCCTACGGTGAACGGCATGGCTCACCCACACGAAGCGACACGGGCTCGGGGCACGCCCGCGACCAGCCCCGGCCTGTCTGCCGTGCCCGGCTCTCTGCACGGCAGGACAGCCATGGTCACGGGCGCGGCAAGCGGTATCGGCAGGGCGTGCGCCCTCGCGCTTGCGGCGTCGGGCGCACGCGTCCAGGTCGTCGATGTCGACGGGGAAGCCGCCGAGAGGACCGCGGCGCAGATCGACGGCACCCTCCACGTGGCGGACCTGGCCGACCCGGAGGCGGTGGCAGCGCTGCCCGCCGACGCCGACATCGTGGTCAACAATGCGGGCCTGCAACACGTGGCCCCGATCACCGAGTTCGACCCCGATCGCTTCGCTCTGATGCAGCGGATCATGGTCGAGGCACCGTTCCGGATTCTGCACCGCACGCTGCCGGGAATGTACGCGCGGGGGTGGGGCCGGGTGGTCAACATCTCTTCCGTGCACGGACTGCGCGCCAGCCCGTACAAGAGCGCCTACGTCACGGCCAAGCACGCTCTGCAGGGGCTGAGCAAAGTGATCGCCCTGGAGGGCGCCGGGCACGGCGTCACCAGCAACTGCGTCAATCCGGGCTACGTGCGTACCCCGCTGGTCGAGCGGCAGATCAGTCAGCAGGCCGCTGCCCACGGCATCCCGGAGGCGGACGTCATGAGCGACGTCCTCCTTGAACGCAGCGCCGTCAAGCGGCTGATCGAACCCGACGAGGTCGCCCGGGCGGTGCTGTGGCTGTGCGCACCGCACGCTGCGTCCATCACCGGTACCGACCTGGTCATGGACGGCGGCTGGACCGCCCGCTGACCCCTCCCGCTGACGGCCCCGGCTCCGCCTTCGGAGGCGCCCCGGCGCCTTCCACACGTCCGTGTTCTCCCCGCCATCTCGCAAAGGTGACGACCCGTGAACGGTAAGACCCCCAGACCCCCGCGCCTCGGCCGCGTGGTGGCGGCCAGCCTGGTCGGCACCACCGTGGAGTGGTACGACTACTTCCTCTACGGCTCCGCGGCCGCGCTGGTGTTCGGCAAGGTGTTCTTCCCCGACTCCGACCCGCTGACCGGCACCCTGCTTTCCTTCCTCACCTATGCCATCGGCTTCGTGGCCCGCCCCATCGGTGCCCTCGTCTTCGGACACTTCGGAGACCGGGTCGGGCGTAAGAAGCTCCTGGTCACCAGCCTGCTGATGATGGGCGGCGCCACCGTCCTGATCGGTTGTGTGCCGAGCTACCACTCCATCGGTGTGGCGGCACCGGTGCTGCTGACCCTGCTGCGCCTGATCCAGGGCTTCGCACTCGGCGGCGAATGGGGCGGCGCGGTCCTGCTCGTGTCCGAGCACGGAAGCCCCCGGCACCGCGGCTTCTGGGCCTCGTGGCCGCAAGGCGGCGCCCCCGCCGGCAACCTCCTCGCCGTCGGTGTCCTGGCGCTGCTCACGGGTACCACCAGCTCACACGCGTTCGAGACCTGGGGCTGGCGGCTGGCCTTCCTCGCCTCCGGCGTCCTCGTCCTGGTCGGAATGTGGGTACGCCTCAGCGTGGACGAGTCGCCGTTGTTCAAGGAAGCGCTGGCCCGTGCCGAAGAACGCCGCTCCGAGGCGGGCGACGAACGGCCGCCGGTGGTCGACGTGGTGCGCACCCACTGGCGGGACATCCTGGTCGCGATAGGCGCCCGCATCGCGGAGAACATCTCGTACTACATCCTCACCGCATTCATCCTGGCCTACTGCGTCGGCCATCTGAAGCTGCGCGAGCAGACCGCGCTCAACGCCGTACTGATCGGCTCGGCCGTTCAGTTCTGCCTGATCCCGCTGTTCGGCGCCCTGTCCGACCGCATCGGCCGCCGCCCCGTCTACCTGGTCGGCGCCGTCGGCACCGGTATCTGGGTGTGGGCCTTCTTCGCGCTCGCCGATACGAAGTCCTTCCCCGCGCTGACCCTCGCCGTCGTCATCGGACTGGTCTTCCACAGCGCCATGTACGCGCCCCAGGCGGCCTTCTTCTCGGAACTGTTCGCCACCCGGGTCCGCTACTCCGGTGCGTCCATCGGCGCCCAGCTCTCCTCCGTCGTCGCCGGCGCCTCTGCCCCGCTGATCGCGACCGCGCTCCTGGGCGCTTACCACGGTTCCGGGCCGATCGCTCTGTATGTGACAGCGGCCGCTGTCGTCACGGTGGTGGCCGTGCTCCTCGCGCGGGAGACTCGCGGGCGCGACCTTGCCACCGTCGGCGACGACGAGACCAACGGTGACGGCAGCGCAGGAACACCGTCGCCGACGGTGGTGGACGCCAAGGACGCCGCTGCCCCCGTCGGTGGCCGCAACGCGCCCACCGCGTAAGCGTCATGGGTGCCTCGCGGAATGGCGAGGCGCCCATGACACAGGGCAGGGCTGTCTATAGTTGCCGCTGTCCTCCGCGCCCGCCCGGTCCGCCCACCACAGGTGTTCCCATGCACGAGCAGCCCTGCGCCGCGCCGTACCTGCGCGCGCTGCTGGAACTGCTGGAGAGCGGCGCACCGGCCGAGGAGCTGAGCGTGCAGGTGGAGCGCGCCCGTGCTGAGGGCGTGCCCGCCGCGGAACTGCGGGAGGTGGAGCAGGCGGCCGGCACGGCGCTGCGTATCCGCAGCACCCTTCGCCAGCACCGGCGCCGCGAACAGGAACTCACCGCGCTGTTCGACACCGCCGGCGATCTGGCCGCCGCCACCGGCCTGGACACCGTGCTGCGCGCCATCGTCCACCGCGTCCGCAGCCTGCTGGGCACCGACACCGCATACCTGACGCTGCCGGACGAGGTGGCCGGCGACACCTACATGCGGGTCACCGAGGGGTCCGTCTCCCAGGCGTTCCAGCAGCTGCGTCTCAGTTTGGGCGATGGCCTCGGCGGGCTCGTCGCCCAGACCGCCCGCCCCTATGCCACTCCTGACTACCGCATCGACCCGCGCTTCCACCACACCGGCAGCATCGACGCGGGCGTCCTGGACGAGGGGCTCGTCTCCATTCTCGGGGTGCCCCTGCTCCTGGGTTCGCGTACCGACTCCTCGCACAAGGTCGTCGGCGTCCTGTTCGCCGCGGACCGCGCGCCTCGTTCCTTCAGCCAGGACGAGATTGCCCTCCTGCAGTCACTGGCCACGCACGCCGCTGTCGCCATCGACACGGCCAGCAGCATCGCCGAAACCCGGCAGGCACTGGATGAACTCGCTGCCGCCAACGAGATCGTCCGCCGCCAGACCGAGGCCCTGCGCCGCGCCGAGGAGGCCCACGACCGGCTCACCGACCTCGTGCTGCGGGGCGGTGACGTACCCGAGGTCACGACCGCGCTCGCCCGCCTGCTGCACGGACCCATCTCCCTGCACGACCCGGAGGGCATCCCGCTCGCGGCGACGGATGAGCACGGCGCGGCCTTTCCTCTCGACGACACCGTGGCCGATTGGCTACCGGCAGCGTCAGAGGATTCCCGGGAGGTGGCGCGCGCCGTGCACCGGGCAGGGCACTGGGTGTGCGCGGTGCTGGCCGGACCGGAAGTCCTTGCCACGCTCGTGCTGCACGACCACCGTGCGCTGGAGGACACCGACCGGCGCCTGTTCGAACGGGCCTCCGTCGTCACCGGCCTGCTCGTCATGCTGCGTCGCAGGGCCGCCGAGACCGAGAACCGACTGCGCGGCAACCTCATCGCCGACCTTCTCGACGCACCCGGCCAGGACCCCGGCGCTCTCATCGAGCGGGGCCGCCGGCTCGGTATCGACCTGCGGCGCCCGCACCTCGTGCTCGTCGCGGACACGGCTCAGGGCGCCCGGGAACGGCTCAACCTCGCCAGCCTGTCCCACCTCGCCCACCATCCCGGCACCGTCAGCGCCGAGCATCACGGCTCCCTCGTCCTCCTCCGGTCACTCGCAAGGAAGGACGTCGCGAACGGCCCGGAAGCGGCCCTCGCCTCGGAACCCGGCCGACTCGCCCGGGACCTCGCCCGGCAGTGGGGCCGAGCGGTCGGCGCTCCGGTCACGGTGGCCGCCGCCGGTCCCGCATCCGGCCTCACGGCCGTCGTGGAAGCCCACGCCGAAGCCTCCCGCTGCCTACGCGCCCTGCACGCGCTCGGCCGCACCGGCGACGGCGCGGACATCAGCGAACTCGGCTTCCTCGGCGTCGTGCTGGGGGAGAACCGCGACACGCGTACCTTCGTGGACGCCAGCCTCGGCCCCCTGCTCGCCTACGACGCCGAACGCGGCACCGAACTCGTCCGCACCCTTGAGGCGTACTTCGCCAGCGGTCAGATCCTCACCAGGGCCAAGGACCTGCTCCACGTGCACGTCAACACCGTCGTCCAGCGCCTCGCCCGCATACAGCATCTGCTCGGCGCCGACTGGAACACCCCCGAACGCGCCCTCGAACTCCACCTGGCCCTGCGCCTGCACGCGGTCGCTGCACGCGACAGCTGAGCCCCCGCTCCGGGCCCCGCCTACCGGCTGTCGATGCCCCAGAACGTGGCGGTGTAGGAGGAGGAGCAGAGGGTGTCGAGGAAATAGGCGCCGATGGAACCGCATGGGGTGTCGCCGGAGCCGGAGCCGGGGTCGGGGTCGACGGCGAGACCGTGCCCCATCCCGGAGACGGAGAAGAGCGCCCCGTCGGGCCGGTCCGCGTCGGTGCCGTACGTGGTCTCCGTCGTGTTGCCGGGCAGCTGGCGGGTGGCTGCGGGTTGGTTGCTCACCCCTCGGACGTTGGTCCACTGATCCCGGAGCTCGGTGCCGTTGACGGGGCGGACCGTGTAGTCGGCGCTGCCCTGCCAGATGGCAACCCGCGGCCAGGTTCCCTTGTAGCCGGGAGCCGAACCGCGGACCTTGTCGCCCCACTGGGCCGGCGACAGGTTCTGGTTGTTCCTCTGGCAGCTGCTGGCGGCCGCGAGGCTGGTGGCGCACTGGGCGGGCAGACCGGAGTTGACGGCGCCACCGGCGAAGACGTCCGGGTAGTCGGCCAGCAGGTTCGCCGTCATGCCTCCGCCGGCCGAGAGCCCCGTGGCGAACACCCTCTTGGTGTCGGACGGCCCCTGGGGGCTGTCGAATCCAGGCGAGTCGGCCAGGGAGGAACATGGAGAGGGAACCCATACCCACGGCACCAACTATGTTCCCCGAAGCCGTTGTTCGCCTTCCGGGCCCGCCAGGCGCCCCTCACCCCCTCACCCCGTCGCCAACGCCTCCGTAGGCGCCAGTCGCGCAGCCCGCATCGACGGGTACACGCCCGCCACCACCCCGATCGCGACCGCCCCGGCGGTACCGGCGCCGACCGCTGACAGGGGGATGACCGGGGGCCAGCCCTGGTAGGTGGCGTAGGCGAGGGAGGTCAGGACGCCTACGGCGGTGCCCAGGAGGCCACCCAGGAGGGAGAGGGCGACCGACTCGGTGAGGAACTGGCCGCGGATCTGGCCGCGGTGGGCGCCCAGGGCGCGGCGGAGGCCGATTTCGCGGCGGCGTTCCAGTACGGAGATGTACATCGTGTTGGCGACGCCGACGCCGCCGACCAGCAGGGCGACGCCCGCGAGGCCGAGGAAGAGGGCCGAGAACGTCGAGGCGGTGGCGCGTTTCGCGGCCAGGGCGTCGGAGGGGCGGCTGACCTGGATCAGGCCGGGGGTCTGCGGGTAGACGGTGGCCGCGAGTACCGAGGCGACATCTTCGATGGAGTCCTCGCGTGCCGTCGTGTAGACGACCGTCGGGTGCCCGTCGAAGTGCAGGGCCTTTTTGGCGGCGCCCCAGCCCACCAGGACGGAGCGTTCCAGGTCGGGGGCGAGACGCATCGGGCCGAGGACGCCGACAACGGTGAAGTAGGTCTCGTTGATGAGGACCTGGGGCGGCTCCTGGCCGGGGATCAGGCGGGGGATGCCGAGCCGGGCCGCCGCTTCGTAGCCGAGGACGACCGTCGGGAAGTTGTCGGTCGCGGACTTCAGAAACGTACCGGAGCGGACCGTGCCGTTCACCGCGGACAGCAGGTCGGTGCGGGCCGCGAGCACCGAGAGGCCCAGCCCGTCGTTGGGGTCCGTGCGGTCCGAACGGCGCACCAGCGCATGGGTGTTGGCGACCGCGCTGGCATGGGTGACCGGGCCGATCCGCCGGACCATGTCCGGTGCCTCCTCGGGGAGGAGGATGGGCGGCTTCTGGTTGGGCATGGGTTCGGCGCGCAGCGTGTTCGTGCCCAGCGCGGACAGCTGCTGGTCGAGGTGGCGCTGGCTGGAGGCCGGGATGCTGGTCACCAGGATCAGGGTGGCGATGCCGATGGAGATGCCGAGCGCGGAGAGCGCGGCGCGCATCCGGCGGGTGCGGATCCCGAGCAGGCCCAGGCGCAGCACGTCGGAGGGGGCGAGCCGGACCGGGCGGCTGGGGTCGGCGTCCGGGGCGGTCGGGTCGGGGACGGTGTCGGTGCGGTTCACTGCGGGCTCCCGGTGTGCGCGGCGGTGTCGGCGACGATGCGGCCGTCGCGGATCTCGATGCGGCGCGGGAGCCGGGCCGCGAGGTCCCGTTCGTGGGTGATGACCGCGATGGTGGTGCCCTCGGCGTTCAACCGGATGAGCAGTTCGAGGACGGCCTGGCTGTTGGCCGTGTCGAGGGCGCCGGTCGGCTCGTCCGCGAGGACCAGCGCGGGCCGGTTGACCAGGGCGCGGGCGATGGCCACGCGCTGGCGTTCACCGCCCGAGAGCTGGTGCGGCAGGTGCTCGACGCGGTGGCCGAGCCCGACGCGTTCCAGCGCGGCGACCGCCAGCGGCCTGCGCTGCCGGCACGGCACGCCCGCGTACAGCAGGCCGGTGGCGACGTTCTCCGCGGCGCTGAGGCCCTCGGTGAGGTGGAACTGCTGGAAGACGAAGCCAAGCCAGCGTCCGCGCAGCGCCGACAGGCGGCGGTCGGACAGCTGGGACGGGTCCTTGCCGCCGATCTCGACCGAGCCGTCGGTCGGCAGATCGAGGGTGCCCATGATGTTGAGCAGCGTCGACTTGCCGGAGCCGGAAGGGCCGACGATGGCGAGCAGTTCGCCCTCGCCGATGGTGAGCGAGACGTCGTCGAGCGCCTTGACGCCGCCGTGGTACGCCTTCGTCGCGTTCCGGACGGTGAGGACGGGCGGCCCGGACACGCGGGGGAGAGTAACGGTCGGCGACGCGTCGCCGACCGTCGGCGGGGGGTGCGGAAGGCTCACGACGTGGTCACCACCCGGTCGCCCTCCTTGATGCCCGCGCCCGAGACCTCGACCATGCCCTTCGAGAACAGCCCGGTCTTGACAGCGACAAGTTGGCCGCCGGGCCGCTGGAGCGCGTAGCCGCCCTCGCGCAGTGCGAGCAGCGAGCCGACCGGGACGGTGAGCACCTGCTTGCGCTTCTCCGTCGTGAAGGTGACCTGCACCGATGCCGAGCTGAGGTTCTTCACCGCCGCGCTGTCCGTCGGCTCGACCGTGACCTGGAGCGTGGCGTCGGACGGCGAGCCCGAGGCGTCGTCATCGGCTCCGCCCTGCACGGTCTGCCCGACCGACGTGACCTTGCCCGGCACGGTCTTGGTGTCGGGCAGGGTGAGGGTGACGGGGTCGCCCTTGTGGATCGGACCGGATTCCTGCGCCTCCACCTTCACCCGGACCGACTTGTGGACGGACGTGACGGTCAGAATCTCCTCCGCCGCCGGATCCCCGAGCTGCGCCTTGATGCCGCTGACCCGGTACGGTCCGGGCAGCACGACGACCTGCCCGGGGACGAGCTTCCCGGTCTCCTGCTGGCCGGTGTCGTGCTGCCAGCGCTTGAGCGCGGCGAGCAGCGCGGGGGTCAGCTCGGTGCCGGGCTCCGCGCCGTCGGCCGGGCCGGTCGCGCGGGGGGTGGGGCCGGTGTCGTAGCCGAGCGCCCTCAGGTTCTCGGCGAGCACGGTCACGTCGCGCCCGCTGGTCCCCGCGGTGCCGAGGGTGCGGAAGACGGGGGTGTCGCCGAAGAACACCATCACGGGCCGGTCGTCGACCCAGTACAGCGGCTTGCCGCGGGCCACCGTCGTGTCCGTCTTCGGCAGCTTGGTCACCGCTCCCTTGCCGGTGCCCTTGACGGTCCGCTGCCCGCCGAAGCCGAGGGCGCCGGGCAGCGTCCGGCTGTCGGCGAGGTCCGCCCGCACGATTTTGATCGTCCCCGCGGAGGGGGCGCCGGCCTCCTTGGGCTGCTGGTCACGGCCGTGCGCGGACAGCGCCATCGCGCCGGCGGCGCCCCCGGCGAGCACCGTCAGGGCCACCGCCACCACCGCGACGCGCCTGCCCCGGCTGCGGCCGGGCGCCGGTGCGCTCTCAGTGCTTGACACTGAAGGCCTCCTTCTCGCACACCTTGCTGGCCTTGGTCTCCTCGTCCTCGGAGATGCCCTTGCCGCCGTCGTCGTACGTGTAGCCGTTCGCGACGCCGTGCTCGTTCAGGGTCATGTGGATGTGCGCGCCCTTGCCCTTGAGGCACTTCACGAAGTTGCGGTACTGGTCCGTGTAGTGCGGGTTGACCGCCGAGTCCAGCTCAGGAGGCTGCAGAGGCAGCTTCACCAGACACGCGTCGAAGGCCGGCTTGTACTTCTTGGTGATCTCCTCGCCCTGCATCGGCCACGCCTGCTTGGCGCCCGCCATTTCGGCCCGCTTGGTGTTCATGGGGACGCCGTGGGCCTGGAGGCAGGCGTTGTAGGCGTTGAGGAGCTTGTCCCTCTCCTCCTCCGAGGAGTCCATGCGCAGTTGGGGCCGCCGGGAGTCGGTCTTCGAGGAGGCGGACGCCCCGGACTTACCGCCCGGCGCCGGGCTTCCGGTCTCCAGGGTCGAGACGCCGTCCTTGGCGGCCTTGGCGCCGTCACCGTCGCCCGCTCCGCAGGCTGTCAGCACGGTCGCCGCGAGGAGCGCGCAGACGGAGAACGCGGTGGTACGGACCGCGGGGGAGAGGGGTTTCGTCTTCTGCATGCCGCCCAGCATCGCGATCACTTGTCAGGAAGTTGTCAGGAACTCATGGCGTGCCGATAGGGGCCGGGTCCGGTGGCCCGCGGCGGCGTACCGCGTTCCTAGACTCACGGCATGTGTGCGCATGTGGTCGTCGCCGAGGACGACGGGAAACAGGCGGATCTGGTCCGCCGCTATCTGGAACGCGAAGGCCACGACGTGGTCGTGGTGCACGACGGGGCGGCGGCGCTCGCGGAACTCCGTCGCCGGCCACCGGACCTGCTGATCCTCGACGTGATGATGCCGTACGTCGACGGCCTCGACGTGTGCCGGATCGTGCGCGCGGAGGCGGACCTCACCGCCCTGCCGGTGCTGATGCTGACCGCCCGTTCCACCGAGGACGACCTGCTGCTCGGCCTGGACCTGGGCGCGGACGACTACCTGTCCAAACCGTTCAGCCCGCGTGAACTGATGGCCCGCGCCCGGTCCCTGCTGCGGCGCGGCGGCCGGACGGGCGGGTCCGGCGCGGCGGCCGGGCCCGCGTCGGACCCCGTCCTGCGGTCCGGGCCGCTGACCGTGGACCCCGGACGCCACGAGGTGTGGGCCCACGGCCGCCGTGTCCACTGCACGCCGGGCGAGTTCCGGCTGCTGGAGGTGCTGGCATCGCGGCCGGGGCAGGTCTTCACCCGGGCGCAGATCCTGGAGCGGCTGCACGGCTTCGACCGCTACATCACCGCGCGGACCGTGGACGTGCACGTCATGAACCTCCGCAAGAAGATCGAAGAGGACCCGCGCAACGCCCGCCGCCTGCTGACGGTCTACGGCGTCGGGTACAAGCTCGTCGACGAGGAGCCGCCCGCCGACGGGGAGGGCCACGGGCCCTCCGCCGACCGGAGGGACGGGCGCCGTGGGCTCTGAGCCACCCGGGCGCCGGGGCAGCACCACGGCGGTCACCTCCCGTCGCCCACCGGCCCGTTGGCGTCGCGTGCCGAGGGCGCTGCGCCGCAGTCTGCTGCTGCGCCTGCTGGCCGTCTCCGTGATCGTGTCCGTCTGCTCGGTCGCCGCCACCGCGTACGTCGTCGTCCAGATGACGGCCGTCGCCATCCGTCAGGAACAGGGCCAGGCGCTTGCCGACGACGCCAAGGCGTACGACGCGCTGCTCGGCTACGCGGCCCGGCACCCGGACTGGTCGGAAGCCGGCGCCACGGTGGCCGCGCTCGCCCGCGGGACCGGCCACCGCATCGTGCTGACCAGCCGGGGCCGGCCGGTCGCCGACTCCGACCCGGAGCCAGGCGTGCCGTTCCGGCCGCCCGCCAAGCCCACCGCCGTCATCGACCCGCTCTCCGTCGATCCCGACCTGCTGCCCCGCTCGGCGAGCGACCGGATCGACGCGCGTGCGGTGGGTCCGTTCCTGCTGCCCCGGCACGAACGCGGCTACCTGGACGCCCTCGCCTCGCGCCTCCAGTCATGCGCGCAGAGGACGACCGGGGCCGACGCCCGTATCGAGCGGGGGCCGGGCGGGCGGCCCCGGCTGGAGCCGCCGAGCGCGAGCACCATCCCCGGCTGCAACGCCACGGCCCTCGGCGAGCCGACCCCCACCGAGAAGAAGGCGCTCGCCGCGCTCGGCACCCTCGTCAACGCCTGCCTCGCCCACCGCGGCGCGCCCGCCGTGACCCTCTCGCTCAATGGCGAAGGGCGGCCGGTGGCCACCGGCCGCTGGGCCGACGGGCCTCTGGTCTCCTCCTGCCTCACCACCGGCCGCGCGGAACAACTCGCTCCGTACGTGGCGCCCGCCGCGCAGCTGTACGTCTCCACCCCGGCCCACGCGACCACCTTCTTCGCCCTGTCCCCGGCCAACAAGGCGCGGATCGCCGGGGGCGCGGCGCTGGTGCTGCTGGTGACCGTCGTGGCCACCGTCCTCGCGGGCATCCGGCTGGTGCGTCCGCTGCGCGCGCTGACCGCCGCGGTGCAACGGCTGGCGGAGGGCGACGTGTCCGCCCAGGTGCGGGTGGTCGGCGGTGACGAGATCGGCCGGCTGTCGGTCGCCTTCAACTCGATGGCCGGGCGGCGCGCGGAGCTCGAACGGCTGCGCAAGGCGATGGTCAGCGACGTGGCGCACGAGCTGCGCACGCCGCTGAGCAACATCCGGGGCTGGCTGGAGGCGGCGGAGGACGGCGTCGTCGACAACGACGGGGAGCTGCTGGCCTCCGTGCTGGAGGAGGCCCTGCTGCTCCAGCACATCATCGACGACCTGCGCGATCTGTCGGCGGCCGACGCGGGCGAGCTGCGGCTGTCGAAGGCGCCGGTGCCGGTCGCGGACGTGCTGGCACAGACCGCGCACGCGCACCGTGCCGACGCCGACGCGAGCGGGGTGCGGCTCACCGTCACCGCCGACGAGGCGGCGCTCGTGGACGCGGACCCGGTCCGGCTGCGGCAGATGGCCGGCAATCTGCTCTCCAACGCGATCCGGCACACGCCACACGGCGGCACGGTGACCCTGAGTGCGCGGGTGACGGAGGGCTCCGTACGGATCGACGTGGCGGACACGGGTGCGGGCATCGCACCGGACGAACTCCCGCACGTCTTCGAGCGTTTCTGGCGCGCCGAGAAGTCCCGCAGCAGACAGACCGGCGGCAGCGGCCTCGGCCTGTCGATCGTGCGCAAGCTCGCGGAGGCCCACGGCGGCACCGTCACGGCACACAGCACGCCGGGCGCGGGCGCCGTCTTCCGGCTCACCCTCCCGCTGCTGCCGGAGACGGGCGGCGGCTGACGGCGACGGGCCCGGCGGCGGCCCGGACGGACCACGGTGCCCGTCAGCCCCGATCGGAGTGGGCGGTGGCGGAGTAGCCGTCGTGCCAGGCGGCTTTGGCGCCGGAGTCGCCGATTCGGTAGACCTGTACGCCCGCGCCGACTCCGATGACGACGGACAGCACCGCGGCGGTGAGGCGCAGGGGGAGGGCCACCGCGCTCGTGGATCCCGCCGAGTCGGGGGCGTGGTGGGCGGCGCGGCGGTAGGACCACCACACCGCCGTGGACACCAGGAAGAGCGCGAGGGCCCAGGGGAGCAGTTCGTCACCGAGTGCGGTGTGCGCGCGGACCAGGGGGTCGCTGTCCACGTGTCGCTCCAGCCACTCGCCGGCGTGCGTCGTCAGCGGCACGCTGATCAGGGACACCAGCGCGAGGACCGGCAGCGCGAGCCCGAACCGGTGCATGACCGAGGGGAGGGCGGCGCAGAGGATCAGCGCGAGGGCGGTGAGGGGTACCAGGACCACGACGACATGCACGAGCAGGATGTGTGCGGGGATGCCGTTGATCAGGTTGAGTCCCACGGGGGCTCCTTCGAGGTTGGTGTTCGAGGCTGGGCAGGAGACGAGCAGGGCTGCTGCGGCGCCATGGGTGGCGAAGCCACGGTCGTGCCGGTCAGCGTGAGGCGGGGCCCGGCCGAGCGGTGCGGGCGTCGGTGGCGGACCCCACGATCCGCATGCGGATCCCACGACTCGCACGGGGCGTGGTGGCGAACGCGGTGGCCATGGGGCTCCTCTCGACGGGCGCGCTCCGGCGACGGGTGGCCCAGCCTCACAGCCCCACCTCTGTGAACCTTCTGAAACAGCACCGGCGGCCGTTCTCAGCGCCGATTCAGAGGAAACTCAGAGGCATGCCTCGCCCCGCCGTGGCCTGCGCCGGGGCATGCTGAAGGAACCATGGACGAGCCGCGTACCCCATCGCCTCTGCACCGACCTGACGGAGAACCCGTACGGATCCTCGTCGTCGACGACGAGCCCGACGTCACCGACGTCCTGGCCGGAGTGATGACCGGCGAGGGCTGGCAGGTCCGCACTGCCGCAGACGGCGCGACGGCGCTCGCCACCGCCCGTGATTTCCGCCCCGACGCGGTGGTCCTGGACCGGATGCTGCCCGACCTGAACGGGCTGGAGGTCCTGCGGGCCCTGCGACGCGAGGAACCGCGCGTGTGCGTGCTCTTCCTGACCGCCCGCGACGCGGTCGAGGACCGCATCGCCGGCATCACCGCAGGCGGTGACGACTACGTCACCAAGCCCTACAGCCTGGAAGAAGTCCTCGCCCGGCTCCGCGGACTCCTTCGACGGGCCGGTATGACCGCCGAGCCGGGAACGAACCGGCTCACCGTCGGGGACCTCACCATGGACGAGGAGGCCAGAGAGGTCAGGCGCGGTGAGTCCACCATCGATCTGTCCCGCACCGAGTTCGAACTTCTGCGCTTCCTCATGCGCAATCCGCGCCGGGTGCTGTCCAAGGCCCAGATCCTCGACCGCGTCTGGGCCTACGACTTCGGCGGCCGCTCCCACATCGTCGAGCTGTACATCAGCTATCTCCGCAAGAAGATCGACGCCGGACGCACCCCGATGATCCACACGGTGCGTGGTGTCGGCTACGTCCTCAAGCCGGAAGCATCGTGAGGCGCCTGCTGCCCCGCACCCTGCGCGGCCAGCTCACGGCCGGGCTCGTCACGCTGCTCGCCCTCGCCTGCCTCGTTGTCGGCATCGTCACCGCCCTCGCGCTGCGCGACTTCCTCATGGGGCGCCTGGACGAGCAGCTCATCGCCTCCGGCGGCCGGTTCGCCGCCAGCCTGGAACACGAGGCCGCGCCCGACGCCGACAACCGCCCCGACACCCGGGGCCAGGCCGATGCCACCTTCGGCGCCCGCCTCCTGAACGGCACCCTCACCCAGGCAGCCGTCGTCCACGACGCCGCCGACCGTCCCCTGCCCCTCACCCCAGGGGACCGCCGCGCCCTGGCGGACGTCCGCGCCGACGGACGCGGACACAGCATCCGCCTCTCCGCCCTGGGCTCCTACCGCGTCACCGCCGTCCGAGGCGACGACCAGGACATCCTGATCACCGGCCTGCCCCTGCACCCGGTCGACGAGACCGTGGAGCGCCTCGAAGCGGTCGAAGCCACCCTGTTCGGCGTCGCCATCGTGGCCACCGGCATCGCCGGGGCCCAGTGGGTACGGATCTCCCTGCGCCCCCTCCGGAACGTCACCACCCGCGCGGCGGAAGTGGCCGGACTGCCGCTCGCCAGCGGTGAGATCGCCATGCCCGGACCGCTGCCCGACACCGACCCCCGCACCGAGGTCGGCCAGGTCAGCACGGCCCTCAACCACATGCTCGGTCATGTCGAGGACGCCCTCACCCGCCGCCAGGCCGGCGAGGAACGCCTGCGGCACTTCGCCGCCGACGCCAGCCACGAACTGCGCACCCCCGTCGCCAACATCCGCGGCCACGCCGAACTCGCCCTACGCCACCGCGGCCCCGTCCCCGCCGACGTCCGCCACGCCCTGGAGCGCATCGACGGCGAGTCACAGCGCATGACCCGCCTCGTCGACGACCTGCTGCTCCTCGCCCGCCTGGACGCCGGGCGCCCCCTCGAACACGAACCGGTCGACCTGACCCTGCTGATCCTGAACGCGACGGACGACGCCCGCGCCGCAGGGCCCGGCCACCACTGGTTCCTCGACCTCCCCGAGGAACCCGTCACCGTGACCGGCGACGCCCACCGCCTCCAGCAGGCCATCGGCAACCTCCTCGCCAACGCCCGCACCCACACCCCGCCCGGCACCGACGTGACCATCGCCCTCACCGCCGAGCCGAACGGCGTCTCCGTGCAGGTGAGCGACACCGGTCCCGGCATTCCCGACGAGGTCCGGCCCGAAGTCTTCGGCCGCTTCGTCCGCGCCGACCACGCCCGCTCCCGCACCACCGGCAGCACCGGTCTGGGCCTCGCCATCGTCCACGCCGTCGCCACCGCCCACGGCGGAACCGCCACCGTCACCAGCGGCCCCGGACACACCACCTTCCGCCTCACACTCCCGAACTGACACCATCCGGCCTGCCGACGCACCAGCCGGGCCGACACCGACCGCTCGGCGCCCACGTCACCGATGTGGGCGCCGCACAAGGCCCTGTGCAGAGAGTTCCCCCACCCGACTCCACCATGACGGGGCTCCGGCGAGGCCGTGCCGGCCGACGGCACCCGCGCGCCGGCCAACAACCGGTGCCCGCGCCCGCCCCGGGCCTTACCCCTGCCGTCCCGACGCCAACAGCTCGCCGAGCCACGGCACCTGGCGGCGGTCGGGCGCCTCCAGCGCCAGCCACGAACCGTCGGCGAAGGCGAGGTCCACCCGGGCCCGGTGGCGCTGCGGGTGCGGCTCCGGGCGCAGGCCGTAGGTGCCGTGCGGTACCGCACCGAGCAGTTGTGCCGCCTCCCGCTCCGGAGACGTCGGCTCGTTCAGCAGCAACAGCCGCCGGTCGGTGACGGCCAGCGCCAGGTGCGTGTTGTCGTACCCGGCGACGTCCGCCGTACCGGTGCGGGCGTCGATGACGAAGCGGCCCGCCGCGCTGTCCCAGCCGCCGGCCCACACCCGTCCCCGGAAGACCCGCCGGATGCCGCGCCAGGTGCGGCGGGCGCCGACCTCCAGCAGCCCGGCGGGCAGGGAACACAGCCACATCACGAACGACACCGGCAGGAAAATCCGCTGCCACCCGGTGAACCGGGCCTTCTCCTCCGCCGCGGGCTTGGGCCTGCGGTAGCGCTGGGGGACGGTGTCCGGAGCCAGTGGATCGAGCCGGACGGACAGCGCACCGCGCAGTGTCTCCCCGGGGTCGAGGAACGGCGCGGAGTGCGTCAGGAGCCAGCCGTCCCGCTCCGGGGTCACGGGGGTGGGGTGCATGTCCCTCTCTTCGGGTCTGCTGCGACGTTCTCGGTCCGTTGCGGGAGCCGGCCCGCCCGGGCGGTCAGCCGAAGGTGTCCTCGATGCTGCGCTTGGGTACGTGGTACGGCTCGGGCTCCTTCGGGCCCTGGTCGTCCAACGCCTCCCCGCCGAAGTGCTTGATCGCGTCCTCGGCCGGGGTCTTGAAGTCGCCGGTGAGGCCGGTGGCCTCGTTGAGCAGGGGCTTCGAGCCGTACTCGGCGATCTTCCCGCTCACGAGGTGATGGGCCCACCAGTCCTTGCTGCGGAAGGCCCCCTTGCCCATCGGCCCGCCCAACTTACGCAGCGTACCGGCGGCCTTGCGCGCTTCGTTGAAGGATTTGGCGCCGCTCTTGAACTCCTTGACCGCCTTCATCAACTCGCGCAGCGTCTTGGCCAGTTCCGCCGAGACCTTCTCCACCCGGGTGAGGAAGACCGCGACCTCGGCCTCGGCCACCAGCCCGTCGACCACCGTGGCCAGGCCGAGGGTGAGGATGTCGGTGACCACCATCGCGGCCAGCGTCATCGCCGCCCACTCGATCGCCTCGCGGATGATGGCGACGATGGAGTCCTCGGCGAACTTGCTCTCCTTGGCGGCCTGACTGAGGATCTGGGCGGTCTTGCCCATGTCCTTGCCGGTGTCGTCGAGCGCATCGATGATCTTGCCCATGCTGTGGCCGAAGCCCTCGGAGGCGTCGCCGGCCCACTGTTCGGGCAGCCCCCGCGCCCTCGACCGCAGTTCCGCCGACACCCGGTGCAGCGCCTCGCCCTGGGCCTTCCACTCCTGGGCGGCCTGGGTCAGCCGCGTCGGCATGCCGGTGACCTCTTCGAGCTTGTCCATCAGCCCGACCTTGTCCAGGAACCACCGGATGGCCTCGTCGAGGCCGGAGTCGAGACCGTGCTCCTCGCTGTGGTGGATCTGCTCGATGTCGGGGAGCTTCTCGATCTCCTTGTTGACCCACGCGTAGGCGTCGGTGACGGTCATCCGGCCGCGCCCCCGCCCTGTCCGCCGAAGCTCTGCTGCTGGGCGTACTCGGTCTGGACGTAGCTGCCCGCCGTCGCCCGCAGGCCCTCGGCCACGCCCTGCAGGAGCTCGGCGAGGTCGTGGATGTTCTGCTGCGCCGCGGTGGCGTGCTCGTTGTACGAGGTGTGCAGCTCGTCGGACTCCGGCAGCTTGCCGAAGGCGCCCGACGGGATCTCCACATGCTCCAGTGCCCGCCCGATGCGGGGCACCTCTTCCTTCTGCCGGTCGGTGTGCGACGCGTAGCGGAATATCGCGTCGGGATCGGTCCGGAATCCCTCGCCCATGATGTGAGTCCCCCTAGCTCGGGTCGTACTTCCTCCCGCGTCACCCTAGGCAGGCCAAGGAAGGCCCTTTTCAAGACAGGGTCAAGCAACCCTCACGCCACCTTCAAGGTTTGCTGAAGCCTTCCGGATGCGGCGATTCACCGTGCTGAGCGGGCGCGGGGGAGCATGGCCGACGGAGTGCGCCCCGGGTACGGCCGTTCGCTTACCCTTGCTGTGTCGGATGGCCCTGGTCAGGGTCGTATCGGGAAGCCCGGGTGTGGTGGTGTGCCGCGTCGGGGCCGGCGGTGAGGGCGGAGCGTCGTGGAGAAGGTCGTGCTCACGGCCGCCGGGCTGTACGTCATCGTCCTGCTGCGGGCCGGAGGGACCTTTACCGTCGGGTGGCTGGCCGGTGCCGGGGTGCGGCGCGGTCGGCTCGCGGAGCGCATGTCCTCGGCCACGTTCGTGCGGGCGGAGCGGGCGATCCAGCGGTGGGGTGCGCCGGTGGTGGCGGTCTCCTTCCTGACCGTCGGATTCCAGACGGCCGCCAACTTTCTCGCGGGGAGCATGCGTATGCCCCTGCCGCGTTATCTGCCCGCGCTGTTCGTGGGTGGGGCGTGCTGGGCACTGGTCTACGCGACGGTCGGGGTCGGTGCGCTGGAAGTGCTGGCGCGGCTGTTCGCCGAGCGGACGGCGCTCGGGGTGGCGGTGGTCGCCGCCCTGCTCGCCGCGGTGTGCGGCGTGGTGGTGTACGGGCGCCGGAACGCCGGGTCGGCCGCGCGGGGCGGCGCGGCCGACGAAGCCTGAGGGGACGCGGCAGCGCGCGGGCGCCGCACCGCCGGGCCGGAGGCCGAGCGCCGCACTGCTGCACCACCGCACCGCCGGGCCGGAGGCCCCCGGAATCCCAGACCCCCGGCCCGTCCCTCTACGGCACCAAAATCAACCGAATCGGATCGCCGGCCTTCTGCTCCAAGCGACGCACCGCCTCCGCCGCATCAGCCAGCGGAAGGTGATCGGTGATCGACGGCCCCAGATCGAGGCGCCCCATGGCGGCCAGCCGGATCAGTTGGCCGACGTGTTCGGGCGAGGAACCGTAGTGGCCGCGGATCTCGTTGCGGTTCCAGCTGAAGCGGGTGCCGTCGGTGACGGTGAGCGGGTGCGGGGTGAGGCCGGCGAGGACCATGATCCCGCCGCGGTGCAGGACCGTTGCCGCCTGTTCGCGGACGGCCGGGGCCCCGGCGAAGTCGAAGGCGGCGTCCAGGCCGCGGCCACCGGTGGCGCGCCGTACGGCCGCGGTGAAGTCGGGGTCGGCCGGGTCCAGGGCGAGGTCGGCGCCGAAGGTGAGGGCGCGGTCGCGGGCACCGGCCAGCGGGTCGACGGCGATGACCGGGGCGGCTCCGGCGAGCCGGGCGAGGCGGATGCCGTGGATGCCCAGACCGCCCGCGCCCCAGACGCCCACGGCCTGTGCGGGGCGGACCGCGCCGGTGTCCACGATTGCGGCGTACGGAGTGGAGACGGCGTCGGGGATGATCGCCGCCTGGTCGAAGGGGAGGTGGTCGGGGATCGGGGCGAGGGTGTCCTCGCGGGCGAGGGCGTAGGCGGCCCAGCCGCCGTCGTAGTCGACGCCGCGGGTGTGCGGGCTCAGGCACGGGGCGCGGCGCATGGCGCAGTTCGCGCACCGGCCGCAGCTCTGGCCCGCCTGGAGCGCCACCCGCATCCCCGGGGCCCAGTCGCCGAGGAGGCCGGGGCCCAGGGTGTGGATCACCCCGGCGACCTCGTGGCCGAGGGTGACCGTCTCGACGGGGACGAACGGCTTCAGGCTGCCGTCGATGAGGTGCACGTCGGAGAGGCACACCCCGGCGGCCTTGACCTCGATCAGTACCTCTCCCGGACCGGGTTCGGGGATGGGGACCTCTTCGACGCGGAACGTGGCGCCGGGGACGTGCAGACGTCCGGCGAGCATGGTGTTCATGGCGGGAACCTCCGGGTTTGTGTGGTGGGAGGAACAGCTCAGGCGGCCGCGTAGACGTCTTCGACGTACCGGCCGTCGGCGACCAGTGTGTCGAGCCAGGCGGCGGCGTCGGCGGCGTCCGCGCCGGGGGTGTGGGTGAGGTAGAGGGCGCGGAAGACGTCGCGTACGCCCGGGGCCATGCGGGCGCCGTCGCCGCAGACGTGGACCGCGGCTCCGGCGTCGAGCAGCTGCCACACCTCGTCGGATTCGGCGGCGATCCGGTGCTGGACGAAGCGCCGGCCGTCGACCGGCGCGGCGCTGAAGGCCGGGCGCATCCGGACCGCCCCGGCCAGTTCGGCGGTGCGCAGTTCCCGGGCGTGCAGGTAGTCGGCGTCCGGGGCGTCACAGCCGAAGTAGCAGAGCGCCGGGGCGAGTGCGGCGCCGTCCGCGGCGAGGGCGAGCCGGTCGGCGACGGCGCCGCGGAAGGGGGCCAGGCCGGTACCGGCCGCGACCATGATCAGCGGGGTGTCCGCGTCGTGCCGGATCCGGAAGACCTCCCGGCACGGCTGGATCCGGGCGTACACGGTGTCGCCGGGGCGCACGGTGTGCAGATACCCCGAGCCGGTGCCGCGGTGGGTGCCCCGGCCCGAGCGGGCGGGCGCCTGGAGCAGCGAGACCATCAGGTCGACGTGGTGCGGGTCGACGGTGGGTGAGGACGAGACGGAGTAGTGGCGCGGCCGGATCGGCTCCAGCAGCTCCAGCAGCACCGGCCAGGTCAGCTCCGCCGCCAGCGCCGGGCTGTCCTCGATGACGTCCAGCAGCTCGCGGTGGTCGGCGGCGCGCGCCTCGGCGTCCTCCGCCAGCGCCTCCAGGGCCTTCCGCTCGGGCGGGCAGGGGTTGAGCCCGGCGAGGACGGTCAGCTGCCCGGCGGTCGGGCGGTCCTGCAACTCGACGTGGCGGGTGAGGAGTTGGCGTACGGTGACCGGCCGGTCGATCGCGAGGCCGTCGCGGCGCGGGCGGTGGGCGGCGATCCGCAGCACGGCGTCCGGGTCCACCCGCAGGACCCGGACGGCCCGCTCGACCAGCTCCGGGTCGTTGGCCGGGAGCACCGTCAGATGGTCCGCGGTGCGGTACGTCTGCCCGTCGGGCAGCGCGAGGCGGACGTGGCGCTTGGCGCGCGGGTGGTCGGGGTGGGTGAGGCTGCCGGTCTCGGTGACCGTCATCGCGGCCATGCCGTGCCGGGCGGCCAGCGCGTCCAGCGGACCGCCGGTGACCTCGGTGACGGTGTAGGCGGGGCCCTCCGGCGCGGCGGCGGGGGAGGCGCCGACGGTGGCCGGGTCGCCGTACGTGCCGAGCAGGGCGGTGCGCAGGGCGCCGGTGAACGCGGTGACCGCGCCGTTCAGGTCGCCCGAGGCGTCCGCCTCCGCGCGCTCCAGCAGCCGGGTGCCGCCGAGGGCGGCCAGCCGGTCGTCGATGAGGGTGGGGACGCGCTGGTAGGTGGCGGACCAGTTGCGGTCACCGACGCCGAGGACGGCGTAGGTGACACCGTCGGCGGCGCCGGGCCCGGCGGTCTCCAGCCAGCGGACGAACTCCACGGCGTCGTCCGTGGGGCGGCCGTTGTACGAGGCGGCGACGATGACGAGGGGCCGGTCGGTGGGCAGGGCGCCGGTGTGGGCGTCGAGCGGGGCGACCGCCGTGGCGCAGCCGGTGTCGGCGGCGGCGTCGGCCAGCCGGGCGGCGACGTCGCGGCAGGTCCCGTAGTTGGAGCCGTGCAGCAGCAGCACTCCGGTGTCCTGCCGTACCCGGGTGGGCAGGGCGCCGCCGTCGGCCGGGGCTTCCTTCTCGCGCACCGTGCCGGTGGGCAGCGCGGCGCGGATCGCGGCGCGGTCGGCCGGGGTGCGCGGGGCGAGGCCGAGGGTGAAGCCCTCCGGCTTGATGGTGAGCGCCTGCTTGAGGTCCATCGTGTAGTCGGCGTGGTCGAGCAGCCGGTAGCGGTGGACCAGCATGGCGAGCAGCATGGTGGCCTCGTGCAGCGCGAACTGCCGCCCGATGCAGGCACGTTCACCGGTACCGAACGGTTTGAAGGCGTGCGGGGAGCGGGCCGCCTCCGCCTCGGGGGAGAAGCGCGCGGGGTCGAACAACTCGGGGTTGTCGCCCCAGACCGGGTCCCGGTGCAGCATCGGCGTCAGCACCGTCGCCCACTGCCCGGCCCGCAGCGGTACGCCGCCTACCTCGGTGTCGGTGAGCGCCTGCCGGGAGAAGCCGGGGGCGGGCGGGTACATCCGCAGCGTCTCGTTGAGGACCTGGCGGGTGTGGTGCAGGCGGCCGATGTCCTCGAACGTCGGCTCCGGGTCGGGCACGTCGCCCCACAGCTCGTCCACCTCGCGCTGCACCAGCCGCAGCGCGGACGGGTGCTTGAGCAGGTTGTACAGCGCGAAGGACAGGGTGCCCGAGGTGGTTTCGTGCCCGGCGATGAGGAAGGTGATGACCTGGTCGCGGATGTTGGCCAGGTCGAGGGCGGTGCCGTCCGAGGGGTGGGTGGCGCCGAGCATCAGCCCCAGCAGATCCTCGCCGTCGGGTGCCGGTGCGCCCGGGGCGGTGCGCGCCGCAATGACCTCGTCCACCACCGACGCCAGATAGGCCGCGTCGGCGCGGAACGCCGCGTCGGTCCGGGTGTGGTCGAGCTCCGGGTCGCGGCTGAGCTTCGTCATCGCCCAGTGCAGACAGCGCACCAGCGCCTCGACGAAGGGGTGCGGCTCGTCCCGCTCGAAGGACCCGAAGTCGAAGCCGAATCCGGTGAGTCCGATGGTGTCCAGCGTCATCCGGGTCATGTCGTCGGGTACGTCGACGGGGGCGCCGTCCGTGCACCGGCGGTCCCAGGCGCCGATCAGCCGGCGGGCGACCCGCAGCATCACCGGGTGGTAGGTCCGCATCGAGCCGAGCGCGAAGGCGGGCATCAGGATGTCGTGCGCCTTGGTCCAGTTGGGCTCGTCGTTGTACGCGGTGAACAGTCCGTCATGGGTGAACTCCCGGACGTTCTCCAGCGCCGGTCCGATCGCCTTGCCGAAGCGCCGCTCGTCGGACAGCTCGGTGACCAGGTCCAGGCTGCTGACGAACAGGGTGTCCCGGCCGTGCTGCCGCTGGACGAAGGCCGGACCGTGCTGCCGGGCCAGGGCCATGGTCCGCAGCAGAGGGGTGCGGGCCGGGGTGTGGGAGACGTCGACGACGGGGATGCCGCCGGGGTGCGAGGGGAGCACAGTCGCGGACATTGAGGCGAACCGCCTTCCGTGAAGCAGGGAGACCGGAACGACCCGCGGGGATCGGTTCCAGCGGTCGTCTCCAGCCTCGCCGGTGCTCGGGGAGCGGGCCGCCACCGCCCTGCACGATCGTGTAGGGCCCCGGTGTGCACGGGGGTTGCGGAAGTGTCCGGGATGTGTCATGCGGCGTACGGCGGAGTGGTGGGCGTCCGAGGCGGTGGAACGGGGCGGTGGGATCCCGTTGGAGGCGAGGTGCGAGAAAGGTCACCTTTGGGGGGATCGTGACAGGTCAGGATCATTTCGCCACGGCGTCAATGACAGGATGGAAGCGGAAGAGAAGGGAATTTGCACCACTTGTTCCTTTTTTTCCGTTTTTCGCTCCCGTCCCCCTGCCGGACCGCACACCTGATAGGCCCCGTCCTGCCATGCCGCTCGCCTTCCTCCACCGCCTGCGTGACCGAATGCCGCACAGCTCTGCCTCGCCCCTTCCCGGTGGGGCGGGCGCGTTGGATCTGCGGGTCGACGATCCCGTCGGACTGCCGATGGCGGGCGTGACGGTCTCGGTCCGCAACCTCGGCGGCCAAGAGGTGACGCAGGGGCGGACCGACCCCAACGGGCGGCTGACGGTGACGCTGCGGCCCGGTACGTATCGGCTCGTGGTGACGTCCGACGGCTTCCGCCCGGTGCGGTGCGAGGCCGAGGTGGTGGCGGGCGAACGGACCGCGCCGCGCCCGATCGCCCTGGAGCCCGTCCCGGCGCTCCCGCTGCCCGCCGCCGGGCAGTGGCGGATCGACCCCGACCACAGCGTCATCCGCTTCACCGCCCGGCACATCGGGCTCGCCGAGATCCACGGCCGGTTCAACCGCTTCGAGGGCGGGCTGTGGATCGGCGAACGGATGGCGGACTCGCGGGTCGAGGTGACCATCGAGGCGGCGAGCATCGACACCGGGGTGCGGATACGGGACGAGCATCTGCGGTCGGCGGAGTTCCTGGACGTGGCGCGGTTCCCGTATCTGCAGTTCGCCGGGGAGCGGTTCGTGCACAAGGGCGGCAGCCGCTGGGCGGTGCAGGGCGTGCTGCATCTGCACGGCGTCAGCCGCACGGTGCAGCTCGACACCCGCTACCTCGGGATCGGCACCGGCATCGCGGGCGAGACCCGCACCGCCTGCCAGGCCGTCACCGAGCTGCACCGTGAGGACTTCACCCTCGACTGGCGCACGATGCTGGCCAAGGGCATCGCCGCGATCGGCGCGACGATCCGCGTGGAGCTGGACATCCAGGCGATCCGGCCCGAGTAGCGGCCCGCGGACGCGAGGGCGGAGGCGCACGGTTCCCCACCGTGCGCCTCCGCCCTTTTCCGCGTCGTCCCGGTCCGTGTCCTGCCTCACTCCAGGGGCCGACGGCGGCGGGAATCGCACATGTCATCGTACGATGACATCAGCCGCTGACATTGCGGCGTCGCCGAACAGGAGGAACTGGCCGTGGAACCCGCCCGAACAAGGCCCTCATGGCAGGAGCGGGCGCTGGTGCCCGTGCTGGTGTCGGTCGGGATGCTCGTGGCGATCATCAGCAGCCTGGGAGCGCCGCTGATCCCGACCATCGCACGGGTCGACCATGTCTCCCTGGAGCTGGCCCAGTGGTCCCTGACGGTGACGATGCTGGTGGGCGCGGTCGTCACGCCGCTGATGGGGCGGCTGGGGGACGGGCCGCACCGGCGCCGGGTGATCCTCGGCGGGCTGGTGCTGACGCTCTCCGGCAGCCTGCTGGCGGCACTGCCGACGGGCTTCACCGGGCTGCTGGCCGGGCGGGCACTGCAGGGCGTCGGCATCGCGCTCACCCCGCTGACCATGGCCACCGCCCGTGACGCGCTGCCGCCCGAACGGGCCCGGCACACGGTGGCGACCCTCTCCCTGACCGCCGCCGCCGGGGTGGGCCTCGGCTACCCGCTCACCGGCGTCCTCGCCCGGTACCTGGGCCTCCACGCCGGATTCTGGTTCGCCGCCCTCGCCTCGGCACTGGCGCTGGTGGCCCTCGCCGTGGTCCTCCCGCCGTCGCCGCGCAGGCCGCAGCATCCGCTGGACATCACCGGGGCGCTGCTGCTGGCCGCGGGTATGGCCGGGCTGCTCCTCACCACCACCGCGGGCGGCCGCTGGGGCTGGACCTCGCCGCGGCTGATCGGGCTGGCCGGGGCATCCGTGGCGCTGCTCGCCTGGTGGGTGGTGCACGAACTGCGCACCCCGCACCCGCTCGTCGACGTCCGCCTGGTCCGCGACCGTCCGGTGCTCGCCGCCGACCTCACCGCGGTGCTCTCCGGCGTCGGGATGTACGTGATGCTGTCGCTGGTGCCGCAGTACGTGCAGACGCCGCGGTCCGCGGGGTACGGATTCGGCGCCTCGGTGGTGATCGCCGGGCTGATCCTCACGCCGTTCTCGGTGGCCAGCATGGTCTCCGGGCGGCTGGTGCGGCTGGCCTCCCGCTCCGTCCCGCCGGGCCGGATGCTGCCGCTGGGCTGTCTGATCTGCCTGGGCGGGACGGCGCTGTTCACCTGTGTGCGGGGCGGGTTGTGGGAGGCGTTCGTCGCCATGGGGCTCATCGGGCTGGGCGCCGGGGTGACCATGTCCGTGATGCCCGCGCTGATCGTGGGCTCGGTCCCGGCGCACGAGACCAGCAGCGCGATGAGCTTCAACCAGGTGGTGAAGTACATCGGTTACTCCTCCGGCAGCGCGTTCACCGCGGCAGTGCTCGCGGCCCACCCCGGGACCGGCGGGCTGCCCGCCGAGAGCGGCTACCGGGTGGCCGGGCTCGCCGGGTGCGGGGTCTGGGTGGTCACCGCGCTCGTCGGTTATCTGCTGGTGCGCGTCCGGTCCGGGCGGGCGACATCCGGCTCCCTGGGGGCGGCGCCGTCCGCCGCGGCGCATAAGGTGGCGGTGACGGAGGGTGAGCCCGCGGTGCGGGAGGATGTGGAGGCACGGCGGTGACCGGCACTCAGGAGGCGCGCCGCAGGGATTCCGCGCGCAGCCGCGAGGCGCTGCTGCGCGCGGCGAGCGAACTCTTCTCGGAGCGCGGCTTCGACCGCACCACGACCCGTGACATCGGCCGCCGCGCGGGCGTGGACCCGGCGCTCATCGCCCGGTACTTCGGCGGCAAGACGCAGCTCTACCTCGCCGCGGTCGAGGCCGAACGGGGCGACGCTCCGGTCAGCGACCTCCTCGCGCCGGACCGGCTGCGCCAGGTCCTCGAAGGCGCCGCCCGCCGCGGTCTCGTCCCCATCCTCCAGGTCGGCGTCCAGCCGCTGAGCGACCCGGAGGCGGACGCGGCGGCCCGTGCCGCGCTGCACGACCGGCTCGTGGAGCCGCTGCACCGCCGGTTCGTGGCGGAGGGCCGGGCGCAGCCCCGGCTGCGCGCCGAGATCGTGGTCGCCGCGGTCATCGGCATCGTGCTGGGCCGCAGCTCCGGCGCCTTCGAGGAGTTGGGCGAGGTGGCGTCGGACGATCTGGCGGCGCTGCTCCAGGAGACGCTGCGGGGCGGCGAGTAGGAGCGCGCAGGCCCGGAACGCGGAAGCGCCGCGGCCCCGGTCCCCGCCCGTGGGCAGGGGCCGGGGCCGCGGCGCGTGGGGGAGCGGTCAGCGGGTGACGCGGATCCGGTTGAGCTGGTCCTCGCCCTGCGGGCCGGTGCCCGACTTGTCGACGACATAGGCGGTACCGCGGGCGATCTCGATGTGGTTCGGGCTGGCGCCGGTGGGCACGGTCCGTACGACGGTGCCCTTGCGGGGGTCGATGAGGGAGACGGTGGCCGCGGTGCGGTTGGCGACCGCGACGGTGCCGGTGCGCGGGTCGCTCGCGACGGCGAGGGTGCCCTCGCCGGTCGGCACGGTCGTGACGACGGAGCCCTTGCGCAGGTCGACGACGGAGACCGTACCGGCCTTCTGGTCGGCGGTGTAGGCGGTGCGGCCGTCGCGGGGGAGGGCGAGCGAGATCGGGCCCTCGCCGGTGGGGATCAACCGGGGCTTCTTGGCGCCGGGCGCCGCCTCGATGATCTGGTTGCCGTTCAGGTCGGTCGCGTAGGCGGTGCCGGTGCGCTCGTTGACGGCGAGTCCGGCGGGACCGGCGCCCTCGACGGTGACGCGCTTCTTCTCCTTGTAGGTGCGGGTGTCGAACGCGACGAGCGTGCCGTCGCCGAAGCCGCTGGCCCATGCGGTGTGGTGGCGTTCGTCGACGACGACCTCGCGGGCGTGGTGGACGCCGGGCAGGGTGGCGAGGTGCTTGCCGGTGCGCTGGCTGTAGACGGCGACGGAGTTGTCGCGGGTGTTGGTGGTCCAGACGGTGTCGTGCCGGTCGTCGACGTCGATGCCGTAGACCGCCTCGACGGCGCCGGTGGCCTGATCGGTGACGGGCGGCGCGTAGGACGCGCGGACCTTCATCGAGCGCGGGTCCACCTTCACCAGCGCGGACTGGGTGACGGGCGGGCGGCCCACCGCGGCGGTTGCCCACAGGACGTGGTTCCGCTCGGAGTACGCGGACTGGTAGAGCCCCTTGACCAGGGGCGCCGCCGCGGCGGGCGCGGCTTCGTCGCGGGCCGCCGGGTGGGCGGCGAGCGTCGCGGGGGCGGCGTGGGCGGCGCCGGTGAGGGTGAGCGTGCCGCCCGCGGCGACGGCCACGGCGGTGGCGGCGAGCCGGCGGATGCGGAGGGTCAATGAGGACATGCGGCGTCAGTCTCCTTGGCGGGGATGCCTTTTGGGGGTGTTCGCGGAGAAGCGAGCTGTCAATAAATTAACTTAGGCTTACCTAAGTTTGAACCGGAGCGGGTGTGGCGCCCGTCATGGGCGAGGTCGGGGCGGCCTCCCCTGGGTGTGGCGTGGCGGCAAAGGTAAGGTGACCCTAAGTGTCTGGGGTGGCCGAGGGGTGCCCCGGAAGCCCGTCCGGGTGCGCGGTCCATGCGGCCGCACGCCCCCGTCACCGGAGTTCCGCCGCATGCTCGCGTCCACGCCGCCCGAGGGCACCGCCCACCATCCGCCCCGCGTGGCCCGTCCGCAGCCGCTGCCGAGGATCGCGACCGGCCCCGTCCTGCCCGCGCCGGACCGCGTCGCGGAGTTCTGGGCCGAGGTGGCCCGCACCGGCACCCCGCTCGTCGGGCCCGACCCGGAGGGCGACGCGGACCACGTCGCCGTCACCTTCCTGTGGCGCGGCACCCCCGCCACCCGCGCCGTCCAGGTGCTGCCCAACAAGCTCGTCGACCCCCGCGCCCCCGAGGCGAACCTGATGACGCGCCTGCCCGGCACCGACGTATGGCACTGGACGCTCCGGCTGCGCCGCGACTGGTACGGCACCTACGACTTCTGCGTCGACGAGGGCGACGGCCCCGCGCCGGACGACGACGGCTACTGGCCCTGGCTCCGCACCCGACGTCACCCCGACCCACTCAACTCCCATGCACTGCCCGGCCGTTGGAGCGGCACGGAGGTCTCCTGTGCACGGCTGCCCGGCGCGCCGCGCGACGCGGAGTGGGAGCCGCGGCCCGGCGTCGCCCGGTCCACCGTCACCACACACGACGTGCCGAGCACCCACCTCGGCGGCGCCCGCCGGGTCCGGCTCTACCGGCCGCCGCAGACCGCGCCGGACACCGAACTGCCGGTGCTGGTGCTGCTCGACGGCGAGCACTGGCAGCCGGGGCTCGGCGTCGCGGACCTCCTCGACAACCTCATCGCCGACGGCCGCATCCCGCCCGTCGCCGCCGTCCTCCCGGAATCCGTCGACGTCGCCACCCGCTGGCGGGAGCTGACCTGCCGCCCGGAGTTCGTCTCCTTCCTCGACGAGGAACTGCTCCCGTGGGCCGCCGGACACCTCCCGCTGACCGCCGACCCGGCCCGTACGGTGATCGCCGGGCAGAGCCTGGGCGGGCTGACCGCGGCGTACGCGGCGCTCACCGCGCCGCACCGGTTCGGCAACGTCCTCGCCCAGTCCGGGTCGTTCTGGTGGCCGGTCGGACCGGGCGCGGAGTGGCTGACCGGCCGCCTCGCCGCCACCCCGCGACTGCCGGTGCGCTTCCGGCTCTCCTTCGGTGCCCAGGAGTGGGTGACGCTGCCCGCCGCCCGACGGCTCCGCGACGCGCTCGCCGCCGCCGGGTACGACGACGCCACCTACCGGGAGTTCAACGGCGGCCACGACTACCTGTGCTGGCGCAGCGAACTCGCCCGGGGGATCGTGGAGTTGTTCGCCGACAAGCGTCGTGAGGGCGTGACCGCACAAGTCCCGCCCGGCTCGTGACGCCGGGCGGGACTTCTTGCGGATCAGGGGGCGCCGACCGGGCCCCGCACCGCGCAGGCCGCCGCCCAGCCGCCCGGGACCGGTACGTCGGTGAGCGTCCACCCCGGGACCGGCGCAGGGCACGGCCCGCAGCTCAGGTGGCGGTCGTGCAGTGCGGTGCCGGACAGGCCCTCGCCCGTTGCCTTCAGATACGCCTCCTTACGCGTCCAGCACCGCGCGAAGGCGGCCGGGCGGGAGTGCTCCGGCAGCCGTGCCAGTTCCGTCCGTTCGGCCGGGTGCAGGGCGCCGGACGCATCCGCCGCCACCTGGGCGGCGGGGACGCGTTCCACATCCACACCCACCGGCGCGGACGCCAGCCCCAGCAGCGCCAGGCCATCGCCGTGCGCGAGCGAGAAATGCACCGCCCCGCCCGCCACCGCCGGGCGCCCGTGCGGGCCGCCGCACCCCGGGCACTCCAGCCGGACCAGCTCCACCGCGCCCGGCGCCATGCCCAGCAGACCGCCCAGCACCCGGCGCAGCTCCGCGTGGACGGCGACGTACAGTGCACGGTCGGCAGGGCGGCGCAGTGCCGCCGCCCGCCGCCGTTCCCGTGCGTCCAGCAGCGCCGCGTCGTCCTCGTACGACATCTCCGCCGTGACGAGGCGCAGCCACGGGCCCCGCGCCAGCTCCGCGGCGGTGGGGCCGCGCCGTGACGGGCCCCGGGCGGGGCCCGCGGCGGCGGGGCCCGGACCGCCCGCCCGCGTGAGGTCCGGCGTGGGGCCCGTCGGCCTCATCCGGCGGTGTCCGTCAGGTGCGGGGCGAGGACGGCGGCGATGGCGTCCCACTGCTTCTCCCGCATCAACTGCGGGTGGGTGCAGTCCAGATCGTGGTTGACGATCCGACCGGAGACGTGCGGGCGCCATGCCTCGCGGGTCAGCCAGTCCTCCGCGCGCGGCGCCGCCGCCGTGAAGAACACCACGTCGCCCTCGAAGCGGCGGTGGCGGTGGGCGCGCATCATCCGGGCGTGGTGCGGGACGATGTCGACGATCCGGGACAGCGTGTGGTCGCCCAGCCCGGCGAGCGGACTGCCCGCCCGGCGCAGCGTCGCCAGCACGTCCTCGCGGGTCCGCTCGTCCGTCCGGTCGAAACCGGCCATCCGCAGGACGGCGGTGAGCGCATCGCCCTCCTCCGGTGCGGACCGCTCGCGCCACTGCTCGGCCGGGAACGCGTCCAGCAGCGCCAGCAGTTCGACCTCCTCGCCCGCCTCCTGGAGCAGCACCGCCACGGTGTGCGCCAGGATCCCGCCGACCGACCAGCCCAGCAGCCGGTACGGGCCGTGCGGCCGCACCGCCCGCAGCGCGCGGACGTACCCGGCGGCCTGCGTCTCCAGGTCCGGCGGGAGCGGCCCGTCGTCGAGCAGTCCGCGGGCCTGGATGCCGTACAGCGGCTGGTCGGGGCTGAGCCGCGCGGACAGGCCCGCGTAGCACCAGGACAGGCCGCCCGCCGGATGGAAGGCGAACAGCGGGGGCCGGACGCCCTCGGCGCGCAGCGGCAGGACGACGTCGAGCGCGTCCCCGGCGGCGGGCGCCGCGGTGTCCAGCCGGGCGGCGAGGGCCGCCGGGGTCGGCGCCTCGAAGAGCGAGCCGATGGTCAGCTCCGCGCCGCACTCCTCCCGTATCCGCGCCACCAGCCGCACCGCGAGCAGCGAGGTGCCGCCGAGGTCGAAGAAGGCATCGTCGGGCCCGGCGTCCGCGACGCCCAGGACCTCCGCGAACAGCCGGGTCACCGTCGCCTCCCGGGCGCCGACCGGGCGACGGGCCGCGCCGCTGCCGCCGAACACCGGCGCGGGCAGCGCCGCCCGGTCCAGCTTGCCGTTCGGGGTCAGCGGGAACACGTCGAGCGCGACGACCGCAGCCGGGACCATGTGCTCCGGCAGCGCCACGGCCAGCTCCGCCCGGACGGCCGCGGGGTCCGCGCCGCCGGTCACATAGCCGATCAGCCGCTGCTCGCCCGCGCCGTCCTCGCGGACCAGCGCACAGGCGCCGTCCACGCCGGGCCGGGCGGTGAGCGCCGCCTCGATCTCGCCGAGTTCGATGCGCTGGCCGCGCAGTTTGACCTGGTGGTCGGTGCGGCCGAGGTACTCCACCTCGCCCGCCGCCGTCCAGCGCGCCAGATCGCCGGTGCGGTACATCCGGCCGCCGGGCGCCCCGAACGGGTCGGCGACGAAGCGCTCCGCCGTCAGCTCCGGGCGGTGCAGATAGCCGTCGGCCAACTGTCGCCCGGCGAGGAAGAGTTCGCCGGGCACCCCGGGCGGGCAGGGCTGCCGCGCCGCGTCCAGGACGTACAGCCGGGTGTTCCACACCGGCCGCCCGATCGGCACCGGACCGGAGCCGTCCGCCGCGCACGCGTGGTACGAGACGTCGACGGCCGCCTCCGTCGGCCCGTAGAGGTTGTGCAGTGCGGCGCCCGGCAGCGTCCGGGCGAAGAGCGTCGCCGTCTCGCGGGGCAGCGCCTCGCCGCTGGCGAAGACCTGCCGCAGCGCGGTGCAGCCGTCCGCCCGCGGCGCCGCCAGGAAGACCTGGAGCATCGACGGGACGAAGTGGCAGGTGGTGACGGACCGTTCGGTGATCAGCCGGGCCAGCCGGACCGGGTCCTTGTGCACCCCGGGCTCCGCGACGACCAGCGCCGCGCCCGCCCGCAGTGGCCAGAAGAACTCCCACACCGAGACGTCGAACGACGACGGCGTTTTCTGGAGGACGCGGTCCCCGGCGCCGAGCGGATAGGCGTGCTGCATCCACCGCAGCCGGTTGTCGATCGCCCCGTGCGACACCACCACGCCCTTGGGGCGGCCGGTGGACCCGGAGGTGTAGATGACGTACGCCGGGTGCGACGGGGTGAGCGCCCGCGCCGGATTGACCGGCAGGTACCCGGACAGATCGAGCGTGTCCAGGGCGACCAGCGGCGTCCCGGCGTCGGACGGCAGCCGCCCGGCGTGGTCGGTGACGGCGCACACCGGCGCCGCGTCCTGGAGCATGTATGTCAGCCGCCGCGCCGGGTAGTCCGGGGCGAGCGGCAGATACGCGGCGCCCGACTTGAGGACCGCGAGCAGTGCGACCACCAGCTCCACCGAGCGCGGCACGGAGACCGCCACCAGCTTCCCGGGCCCGGCGCCGAGGCCCTGAAGGTGGCGGGCGAGCCGGTTGGCGCGGGCGTTGAGCTGCCCGTACGTCAGCGCCGTGTCCCCGAAGACCAGCGCGGTGGCGTCCGGGCTGCGCGCCGCCCGCGCTTCGATCGGCCCGATCAGGGTGGTCGGCGGCACCTCGTGGTCGGTGCGGTTGAACTCCTCGATGACGAGGGCGCGTTCGGCGGGCGTGGCGATGGCGTGGGTGGCGAGCGGCTGCTGCGGGTCGGTGGCGGTGAGCCGTTCCAGAAGGTTCAGGAACCGTTCCTGATGGCTGGCGAGCGCGTCACCGTCGTACAGCGCCGGGTTGCCGTCGTGGTCGATGCGCAGGCCACGGCCGTCGGCGCGGTCGTAGATGTTGACGGTCAGATCCTCGACGGGACCGGCGGACAGGTTCCGGGCCCGCGCCCAGGCGCCCGCGAACTCCGCGCCGTAGTCGAACGGCATGACGTTGACCAGCGGCCCGACCAGGCCGCGGGCCTCGCCGAGCAGCCCCAGATCGCGGCGGAGGGACTCGTAGCGGTAGCGCTGGTGGCGGCGGGCCTCGCGGATGCCGAGCACCACCTGCCGCACCAGCTGCGCGAACGTCGCCTCGGGGGTGACGGAGAGCCGCAGCGGCAGCACATTCATCACCATGCCCGGCACCCGCAGCGCCACCGAGCCCAGACGGCCCATCATCGGCAGGCCGAGGACCACGTCCGCGCGGTCGCAGGCGCGGGAGGTGTACAGCGCCTGCGCGGCGATGAGCGCGTCCGGCCACGTCGCGCGGAGCCCGGCGGCCAGCTCCCGCAGCCGTTCGGCCGACTCGGGGGAGAGGTGCGCGGTGGTGCGGAGGAAGGTGCGCGAGGGGAGCGCGCCGCGCCCGGCGAGCCGCGGTGCCTCCGGGCGGTCGGCGAACGCGGTCCGCCAGTGGTCGCGGTCGGCGGCGCACGCCTCCGAGGCGCGGTACACGGCGTCCTGCGCGACGAGGTCGGCGAGCGACCCGAAGGCACGCGGGCCCGGCTCCTCACCTCGTACGAGAGCGGAGTACACCTCGGCGGTGCGGCGCACCAGCAGGGAGTAGCCGAAGCCGTCCATGACGAGATGGTGGATGCGCTGGTACCACAGCCACCGCTCGTCGCCGACGCGGAAGAGGGCGTGCCGGAACGGCGGTCCGGCCGCCAGATCGCACGGTTCGGCCAGGTCGGCGCGCATCCACGTCTCGGCCGCCGCGTCGGCGTCGGCGGCGCCGCGCACATCGTGGACGGACAGTGGCGGTTCGACCTCCGCCAGCAGATGCTGGCGCGGCCCGTCCGGGGTGTCGGTGACGCGGACGCGCAGCGCGTCGGCCTCGGCGGTGACGCGGCGCAGCGCGACGGCGAACACCTCCGGGGCGAGCGGCCCGGCGATCTCCAGGCACTCCGCGGTGTTCTGCGCCGGGCTGAGCGGGTCGAGGGCCTGCGCGTACCACATGCCCGACTGGGCGGCGCTCAGCGGCAGTCCGGCCCCGGCCCCGGCCTCGTGGGAAGGTCGCGCGGCTGCGGTGAGCGGGGTGGTCATCCGACCCCCAGCAGCGGAGCCCACGCCTCGATGGCGGGCGCCTCGGCGAGATCGGCGAAGCCCGCGTCGACGCCGTGGTCGCGGCGCCAGCGCTCCAGCAGCGCCATGATGCGGACCGAGTCCAGGCCGTAATCGAGAAGGTTCTCGTCGACGGGGATGTCCGCCGGGTCCTCGCCGAGGGCGTCGGCGACGTCGGCGTGGATCAGATCGAGGGTGAGTGCCATGCTCAGATCTCCTCAAGGAGGGCGTCGGTGGTGGTCACGACCGCGCAGCGGCCGGCGGCCCAGCGCAGGGCCATCTCGTGCTCCGCGCGGGAGAAGTCCGCGACGGCGTCCGCGACGACGAACGCCTGGATGTCCCGCATCCACGCGTCGCACGCCGTCATCAGCACGCCGATGTGCGCGTACACCCCGACGATCACCAGCTGGTCGCGCCCGCTGTCGCGGAGCCGCTGTTCCAGGTCGGTGCGGACGAAGGCGCTGTACTTCCACTTGGTGAGGACGGTGTCGCCCGGCTCCGGCGCGACCTGGTCCGGTACGGCGAGCTTCGCCGGGTCGTCGGCGACGCCCGGCCCCCAGAAGTCCCGCTGGAGACCGCGTTCCTCGGGCGTCTGCCCGCCGCGCTGGGTGGAGTGGACGACGGGCACACCGCGCTCCCGGAAGGCGGACAGCAGCCGCGCGGTGTTGTCGAGCATCCCGGTCAGCGGCTGCGCACCGGCCGGGTACGCGCCGAGGAAGTGCTGCTGGAGGTCGTGGACGAGGACCACGGCGCGCGCCGGGTCGACGGTCCAGGCGACGCGGTTCGCGGGCAGCTCCTCCGGGGACGGGAGCGGATAGGGGGCGATGGCGGGAAGTGCCATGGTGGACGGGCCTTTCAGTGCTGCTCGGTGGGGGCCGCGGCGGACCGCAGGCCGTTCTTGCTGACCTTGCCGACCCCGGTCTGCGGGAAGGCGTCCACGAACTCCACGAGATCGGGGACCTTGTAGTCGGCGACGCCCGCCTGCCGGACGTGCCGTTTGACGGCGACCGGCTTCAGCGGCTCGGCGCCCGCGCGCAGGATCACGTACGCCAGCGTCCGCTCACCGAGATAGGCGTCGGCGACCGCGACGACGGAGACGTCGTGCACGGACGGATGGCCGAGGACGATGTTCTCGATCTCCTCCGGTGCGACCTTCTCGCCGCCCCGGTTGATCTGGTCCTTCGCCCGGCCCTCGACGACGAGGTGCCCGGTCGGGGTGCGGCGCACGATGTCGCCGGTGCGGTAGAAACCGTCCGCGGTGAAGGCCCGCGCGTTGTGCTGCGGGGCGCGCCAGTAGCCGCGGATGGTGTACGGGCCGCGGGTCAGCAGATGGCCGAACGCGCCGTCGGGGACGTCCTCGTCGGCGTCGTCGACGACCCGGATCTCGTCGTCGGGGGAGATCGGCAGGCCCTGGGTGGTGACGACGGTCTCCGGGGCGTCGTCCCGCCGCGTGTAGTTGACCAGCCCCTCGGCCATGCCGAAGACCTGCATCAGGCGGCAGCCCAGCGCCGGTTCCAGGCGCCGCGCCGCGGCCGCCGAGAACTTCGCGCCGCCGACGAGTACCAGCTCCAGGCTGGACAGATCGTGCTCCGAGTCCGGCCCCGCCTCGGTCCACACCAGCGCCAGCGGCGGCACCAGGCCCGTCATCGTGATGCGTTCCTGAGCGATGAGCGGGAACGCGGTCGCCGGATCGGGCCGCGGGCACAGCACCACCGTGCCGCCCGCGTACAGCACGCCCAGCCAACCGGGCGACGACATCGGGAAGTTGTGCGCGGCGGGCAGCGCGACGAGGAAACGGGTCTCCGCGTCGACACCGCAGATCTCGTTGGAGCCCCACAGCGAGTAGCCGTAGTCGTCGTGGGTGCGGGGGATGAGCTTGGGGACGCCCGTGGTGCCGCCGGACAGCTGGAGGAAGGCCAGCTCATGCGGCTCCGGCCCGTCGAGCGGACCCGCCGGGGCGCACGGCACCTCGGCGAGCGCGGTGTGCTCGCCCGGCTCCCCGGCGACGAAGACGTGCCGCAGCGTCGGCGTGCGCTCCTTGATCCGCGAGGCGAGCGCCCGGTGGTCGAAGCCCGCGTGCCGGTCGGGGACGACGTACGCGACCGCCTCGGTGAACGCGCAGAAGTAGGCGATCTCCGTGTCGCGGTGTGCCGGGAGCGCGTACACCGGCAGCGCGCCGATGCGGAACAGCGCGAAGACGACGACCAGGAACTCCCCGACGTTCGGGAGCTGGACGACGACCCGGTCGCCCTTGGTGATGCCGCGGGCGGCGAACCCGGCGGCCATCCGGTCGGCGGCCTCGTCCAGTTCGCGGTAGGTCCAGGTACGGCGGTCCGGCGCCGGGTCGACCAGCGCGGTGCGGTCGGGGTGGGCGGCGGCGCGTGCGCGGAGCACGGCGCCGAAGGTCTCTCCGCGCCAGTAGCCGGCCGCGCGGTAGCGGGCCGCGAACTCCTCCGGCCAGGTGGGTGCGTCGAGTCCCGGGGTGGTGGCGGGCGGCGTGGTCACAGGGCGGCTCCCACGGCGCTGAGGAACGTGCGGAACTTCGCGCCGGTCTCGGCGGTCTCCGCCTCTGGTGAGGAGCCGGCGACCACCCCGGCGCCCGCGAAGAGCCGCAGCGCGCGGCCCTCGGCCTCCGCGCAGCGGATCGTCACGACCCACTCCCCGTCGCCGTCCGCGTTCTGCCAGCCGACCATGCCGGTGTACGGGCCGCGGTCGAACGGTTCGGAGGCGGCGATGACCTCGCGCGCCAGCGGGGTCGGGGTGCCGCACACCGCGGGCGTCGGGTGGAGCGCGGACGCCAGCTCCAGCGCGCACACCTCCGGGTCGGCGAGGTCGCCGGTGACGGTCGTCGACAGATGCCACATCGCCGCCGTCCGCACCAGGGCGGGCCGTTCGGGCACCTCCAGGCGGGTGCAGAACGGCGCCAGCGCCGCGCGGACCGCGTCCACCACGACGGCGTGTTCGTGCAGGTCCTTGGGGGATTCCAGCAGGGCGGCGGCGCGCCGTACGTCCTCGGCGAGGTCGGCGCTGCGCGGCGCGGATCCGGCCAGCGGGTTGGCGGTCAGCCGTCCGCCGGTGCGGGAGACGAGGAGTTCGGGGCTGGCGCCGACGAGGGTGCGGCCGGGGCCGCCGGGGACGGCGAAGGTGTAGCCGGACGGGTCGCGGCGCGCCAGCCGCTGCACCATCGACGGCAGGTCCAGGTCGTGTGGTGCCGTCAGCTCCACGGTGCGGGCCAGGACGACCTTGTCGAACTCCCCGGCCCGCATCCGCGCCACGGCGGCGGCGACGGCCGCGCCGTACGCCGCGGGCTCCGGCACCTCCCGCACCTGCCAGTCGGCGGCCCGCTCCGCGTCGGGGGCGGGCAGCGCGACGAGCGGGTCCTCGCGCAGCGGCGGCGCCCAGGCCACTGACGCGGGTACGGCCAGCGCGGGCGGGCCGTCCGGGTCGAACGGCAGCGCGCCCACCACGACCGGCGACGGCGTGCCCGCGGCGCGCCGCTCCCGCAGCGTCTCGCGCACCCGCAGATGCACCGGTCTGGAGTCGTGCGGGACGTCGGTGAGGGTGCCGCGCCCCAGCAGGGTGTGGCGGGGTGTGCCGAGGAAGCGGTCCGTTCCGGCGCGGTAGGCGTCGAGCAGGGCGGTGGCCTCGCCCGGGGTGACCACGGGCGCGGTGCGGGGGTCGCTCAGGGAAGCGGGCATGGCGGTCTCCAGGAAGGGGGTGAGCAGGGAGGGCTGCGCGGGCGCGGGCCGGGGCGGCGGCGTCGGCCCGGCCCGGACGGTCAGGCGCGCAGCGTGGCGCCGCCGTCGACGTACAGGTCGTGCAGCGTGATGTGGCGGGCGCGGTCGGACACCAGGAAGACGACGGCCTCGGCGATGTCGGACGGGTCGGCGATGCGGCCGAGGGGGATGCCGGTACGGTGCGCGGCGAGGTCGCCCTCGATGATGTGGCGGGCGGCGGACTCCTCGTCCTGCCCGGACGCCGTCCACATGGCGCGCTGCATGTCGGTGAGGGTCGAGCCGGGGGAGACGGTGTTGCAGCGCACGCCGTGGGCGGCGACCTCAAGACCCAGGCACTTGGTGAACATCACCGCGGCCGCCTTCGATGCGGCGTACGCGGCCATCCCGGCGCGGGGGATGCCCGCCGCGTTGGAGGCGACGGTGACGATGCTGCCGCGGCCGCGGGCGGCCATCCGGCGGGCGGCGGCCCGCGAGACATGGAGGACGCCGTCGGTGTTGACGGCGAACGTCGCCGCCCAGTCCTCGTCGGACAGCTCGGTGACGGGCGCACCGCGCAGCACCCCCGCGACGTTGACGGCGATGTCGAGCGGTCCGACGGTCTCCTCGGTCTCCGCGACGAGCGCGTCGACGGCCGCGGCGTCGGTGACGTCCAGCGCGCGGGTGGTGATCCGCTCCGCGTACGGCCGGGCCGCCTCGGGGAGTTCGCCGGGCGTCAGATCGGTGGCGAGGACGCGGGCGCCGCGGGCGGCGAGGGCGGCGGTGACGGCGGCGCCGATGCCCCGCCCGGCGCCCGTCACGAGGGCGAGGCGGCCGTCGAGTTCGGGTGCGGTGCTCACTTCACCATCGCCTTGCGGATGTCGTCGAGGACGGAGACGGCGGCCTGCGGCCCGCCCAGGCTGGTCCACTTGGAGCCGTCGATGACGGTGGCGTGCTTGTCGCGGACCGCGTCGAGCTGGCGGTAGGCGGGCTTGCCGATCAGCTCCTTGAGCAGCGAGGACCGAGAGCTGCCCGGGTCGAGGGTGCCGATGAACAGCCAGTCGGCGTCGATCTCCTTGAGGTTCTCCTCGCTGAGCGGCGTCGAGTGGCCCTTGCCCGGCTGCGCCTGGATGCCCGGGCGCTTGAAGCCGAGATCGTTCAGGACGTCGCCGATGAAGACGCCCTGCTGCATGACGGCGGTGCCCTTGGCGGAGTAGCGGGCCACCGACACGGACGCACCGGCGCGGGAGCCGAGGTCCTTCTTGAGGGCGGCGACCTTGCCGTCGTAGCCGTCGAGGAACGTCTCGGCGCGGTTGGTCCGGCCCAGGGCCTTGCCGGTCAGTTCCAGGGACGTGCGCCAGCTCTTGTCGGCGCCGATGGTCACGACGGTCGGGGCGATGGTGCGCAGCTGCTTGAGCACCTGCTTGTCGGCGAGTTGGCCGGCGAGGATGACGTCCGGCTTCGCCTGGACGACCTTCTCGATGTCGGGCCCGGTCACGGCGCCGACGACGGGTATCCCCTCGGCCTTGCCGGCGAGGTAGGCGGGGGCGCCCTTCTGGCCGCGCCCGGCGGTCAGGCCGACGGGCTCGACGCCGAGGGTGAGTGCGGAGTCCAGGTCCATCTCGCTGAGCGCCACCACGCGCTTGGGGGCGGCGGGGACGGAGACGGCGGTGCCGGTCGCGTCGGTCACCTCGGTGGTGCGGCCCCCCTCGGCGCCGGACGTGGTGTCCGAGGAGCCGCAGGCGGTCAGCGTGAGCGCGCAGGCGGCGAGCGTCGCGACGGCGGCGGTGGTGCGGGCGGGTCTGAGGG
>NZ_VKJP01000029.1 GCF_007280575.1 Streptomyces benahoarensis | reverse complement strand
GGAAGATCCTCCGCGAATGCCGCCTCAAAGGCGACGGCGTCCACCACGCCATGCTCGGCATCGCCCGCATGCACAACCTCACCCTCGCCGGATAGGCCAGCGGGCCGCACCGCGGTCAGCCATGCCCGAGGTGATTCGAAGATCATTTACGGGACAACCCTTAGGGCGAGCGGTGCCCGCATCTTGGGCCGGTTCAGGTTTCCGAAGTGGACCCTTCCGTGTTCCACAGTTCTGAAAGGTGTTCGTGATGAGCCGTGGCTTGATCGTCGTGGATGTGCAGAACGACTTCTGCGAAGGAGGCAGCGTTCCCGTCGCGGGAGGCGCGCGGATCGCCTCGGCGATCGCGGAACTGGTCGAGCAGAGTGCGGGGCGTGACTACCAGTACGTTGTGGCCACCCGGGATCATCACGTCGATCCGGGCAGCCATTTCTCCGAGACTCCGGACTTTCAGGACAGCTTCCCCGTCCACTGCGTGGCAGGGAACGAAGGCGCTGAATTTCATCCCCATTTCGCACCTGTCGTCACGGACGGCAAGGTGCACGCCGTTTTCTTCAAGGGCGCTCACAGTGCCTCCAAGAGCGGCTTCGAAGGCACGGACGCGGAGGGAACCTCCCTGGCGGACTGGCTGCGCATCCGTGGGGTCGAGGACGTCGATGTGGTGGGCATCGCGACGGACCACTGTGTGCGTGCGACCGCCCTGGATGCCGTCGCGGCAGGGTTTCGCGCACGCGTACGCCTCGACTACTCGGTCGGGGTTGCCCCGCACACAACAGTGGCTGCCCTGGACGACTTCCGCCAGGCAGGTGTCGCGGTATCCGGCGAGGCACCGGTCCCGGAATAGTCCTGGCACCGGTTCTAGGCGCGGCCGGCCCGCCTCCGGAGGTGACGCGCGGTGGGTCTTACGTGGTGACGCTCGGGGCGGGCGGTGTCCAGCGGTTGGTGCGGGGGGTGGCGGAGGTGACGCCGAAGTCCTTCTTGAGCTGTTCGGGGATGGCGTAGTGCATGATCCGGCCGCGGGTGAGAGAGCTGAGTTCGAGCAGGGTGGTGAAGTGGCCGAGGCGGTCCAGGGCCCATGCCCCCGGGAGTGAGTGGTCCTCGGTCTTTTCGAGCATGCCGAGCAGTGCAGGTGCGTCTTTGATGGCGGTGTCCCAGGCGGTGCGGGGTACGTCGAGCCAGTCGGCGCAGGTGTCTCCGACGACGTAGCGGATCAGCGCTCCGACGACGGGGTCGCTGACATCGCGCACGCAGTCCTCGCTGACCTGCATCAACGAGACGATGTCCCGCACTGCCTGGCCCTGAGCGGACATCATCCCCACGATCGCCCGCCACTGCCTGACCGGGACCTTCGCAGTGCGGCTGATGCGCTGCAGCCGCCGCCCTTCGTCCATGCTCGCCGGCCGGACGAACACTCCCGGACGACGCCCCACGAGCACCTCCAAGCGCAGATCTTGGAGACAGCCTGCCGGGCAACAGACGGAGGATCAGCTACCGGGGCAAGCATCCAGAAATCCCCGGTGCCGGGATGTCTCAGAGGTCGGTGGCCCGCTCATGGCGGGGCTCGTACAAGCCCACCTCGCCGCCACCCGGCAGACGGAACCTGGTCAGCCGTCCCCAGCGCACATCAGTGACTGGTTGCGTGAACTCGACGCCCTTTGCAGCCAGGTTCGTCACGGTTGCGTCGACGTCGTCGCACATCAGATAGAGTTCCTGTGTCTCCGGGCCGTTCGTGGGATGCACGGCGACCTCGGCCGGCGGAAGCTTGAAGATTAGCCAGCCGCCTCCCACGTCAACATGCGGATACTCCAGCACATCCCTGAAGAAGGCCCGGTCCGCTTCCGCATCACGGCTGTAGATGATGACGTGCCCACCATTGATCACGCGGTCAGGGTAAGTCCTCACAGGGGCAACGCGGTGCTGTCACGTCATGCAGAGTGTTGCGGATCAATTACCGGTCAACCATCTGAGTAGAGCCACTAGTTACGCTCACGCACATCTCGGGCAGGTGCAGGAGGACGAGGAGCGTCGAGGGGCGACGGGGCTCTTGGGTAAGTTCGTCCTGTGCCATGAACCATAGGTCGGCTGACGAGGTTCGGCGCTTTCGGGGTGAGTCGTCATCTCGGCCTTGGCCGGCAAGGCGTAGGCAAGACCGCGGTCGTGAAGGCTACCTCGCAAGTCCGCGTTCGCGCCGTAACCGGCATCTGCCACCACGACAGCCAGCTGCGGGCCGACGGCGGCGAGTTCGTCGAGCATCTCCAGCGCGAGCTTGTGGTGCGAGGCGGACAAATGCCTCTGTGGCCCAGGGCGCCAGAAGCCGTCAACGTCGTCGGTACCACGGCGCACTGTCCAGCCGGGGCATGGGAAGGGGAGGGCTTCCCGTCGATGGAGCCTGCAGGGTGCTGGGCACCTCGGCGAAGGTCGAGGAATCCATCATGGCCGTGAGGTCGGCATCCCGGGTTTTCCCAAGTGACCTGCACGGCTGAGGCGTCGGCCTGTTTCGTTCCCACTCGGAACCCAAGACGGCGTCGCGTGCACCGTGAGGCCCCAGGATTCCTGGGTGATTCCTGCCGGGTCCTGCGAACGCAGGCCCCGACCCCGGCAACCGCAGCAGATCGAGTTGTCAGAAAGGCGACGTGCGGAAGGGCTGGCGCTGCTGGAGCGGTTCATCCAGGCAGCGGCCGAGGCGGAACGCCTGGCGTTCACCCGGCATTCCGAGTGGGACGACACCCACGCCTGGTGCCTCACGTTGTCTGGAGAGGCAGGGGATGCGTCCTGGAACGGCTGCAAGGGCGCGTTGGTGTAGTGAGCGTGCTTGGTAGGGAATTGAGCCACTTGGAGGAAGGAGCGCCTCGGCTGGTTACGGTCGGAATTCTGATGGTAACCCGAAGTGAGTCCATGGCTGGATCGGGAGGGGCGCGCACGGGCACCTCGGGAGGCCCGTGCGGCGCGTTCCGGCGTGGTAGAGGCATCGCCGCGTGTGCCAGGGGCCGCCGTGCTGCCGGCGTCGATGGTGTCAAGGTCACACTTCAGGCCACGAAGCAGGTTTCCGGGAACGTCGTTCTGCTCGTCGAGGTGGTTCGAGTTCGCACGGCCGGGCCTTCGCCGGGGCGATCTGAAATGGCCGGATACGCAACGGCGGGTTGCGCTGCTCCGGCGCCCCCGCCAATCTGTTGCCATGCCAGGAACAGGGCGTAATCACGGGGTTACCGGCGAAGCCTATTTCGCTGCGGTCAACATACCGTAAGAGCCTCGTCCGTTGATTTATGGACGGCGCGGGGCTCGTGCGTATCACGGTCACGGCCATGCTGAGCAGGTCGATCGGCCGTTGCGCAGAATACGGCGCCCTGGCTTTTTCTGACCGGTCGGAGTCTTCCCTGCGTGCAGTTCCCGCGCGACGGGGCGCTTCCGCTCGAATTCATGAGCGGCCGCTTGTCCCGGGAAATGGGAAGACTTCGTGCTCGGGCCACTCGTCACATACCGCCATATGTACATGGCGGCGTGTGGAATTCCGCAGCGAAGTCGCCCCATCCACCATTCGCGACAGGGGATTCTTTTGAGAAGAACGACGAAAGGCGCGTTGCGGGCCGGATTCGGCCTGGGAGCCGCGCTGACCCTGCTGACCTCGATGATGCCGACGCCAGCGTTCGCCGCGCCCGGCACGCTGACGGTCAGCGTCATCCGCGACGTGGACGCCGACGGCAGGTACACGGCGGCCCGTGAACTAGGGGTGGCCGGGATCCAGGTCCGGGTCACCGATGCCGATGACAACAGCTTCATCGTCACCACCAACCCGGACGGCACCGTCGATGTGCCCACCGCGGGGACCGACGGAGAGTTCCGGCTGGAGCTGGTGACCAGCAGCCTTCCGGACTATCTGCAGCCTGCCTTCGGCGGCAGGGACCTCTCCTCCGCGGTCACCTACGTCAACGTGGCCGAGCAGTCGCACACGGTGCGGTTCGGGGTGTGGAACACGGCGGACTACTGCCAGGTCAATGCGGACCTGACGACCTCTTGCCAGCAGGACATGCTCAAGCCCGATACCTCGCGCGGCCTGGTGACCTTCAAGAACAACTGGCGGGGCAACAGCAACGCCGGTGCGCCCCAGCCCACCGCCCTCAACACTAAGGGCGACACCGGCGCGACCTACGGCCTGGCGTACGACAAGAAGCAACGGCGCATCTTCCAGGGCGCCTATGCCAAGCGCGCCACCACCTATGGGCAGGGGCCGAACGAGCAGGGTGCGATCTATGTAACGCCGCGCGGTGGCGGTGCCACCACCACCTTCGCCGCCCTGAATGCCGGCAGCACCCCGCACAACACCAGCACCGCCCGCTATGACGGCGACTTCATCAAGGCCGTCGGCAAGGAGGGGCTCGGAGACATCGACCTCTCCGAGAAGGGTGACGAGCTGTACGTCGTCAACATGTACGACCGCAAGCTCTACACCTTCGATGCGACCCAGTCGGCCCCGCCCCCGAACGCGCCGCAGTCGAGCATCGCCATCCCCAACCCGGGCTGCAACGGCCCCGCCGACTGGCGGCCGATGGGCCTCGGGGTGCGCGACGGTGTGGTGTACGTCGGCGGGGTGTGCTCCGCGCAGTCCACCCAGAACGCCGGTGACCTGCGGGCTGTGGTGTGGACGTACGACCCCGGCAGTCAGACGTTCTCCACCGCGCCGGTGCTGGACGAGCAGCTGGACAAGGCGCGTGGTGACCTGACCCCGGGCATCTCCGCCAAGTGGACGCCCTGGACGTTGGACGACCCGAACCAGTACCCGGCGTCCGTCAACGGCACCCCCGCCCGCCCGCAGCCGATGCTCAGCGACATCGCCGTCGAGGCCAACGGCGACCTGGCACTGGGCTTCCGCGACCGTCAGGGCGACCTGGGCGGCTACCAGATGATCAACCCCAACCCGGCGCACCCCACCCTGGACACCACTGCTTCGGCGGGTGACATCACCAAGGTGTGCCGCACCGCCGCGGGCACGTTCGTCTGGGAGGGCACCGGCGGCTGCCCGACCAACCAGGGCGACGGCGCCGACGAGTTCTACCACGGCGACAACTGGTCCGGCCACGGCGAACGGGCACAGGGTGCGCTGGCCCTCTCCCTCCACGACGGCAAGATCGCCAGTACGTACATGGACCCCGCGCACGCGATCAATTCCGGAGGGGTGAACTGGCACGACCGCACCAGCGGCGCCGCCGACCAACAGGGCTACGGCATCCAGTACCTCACTGCTCTGGACAGCGGCAACTTCGCCAAGGCCAACGGCTTGGGCGACCTGGAGTACCTGTGCGACGAGCCGCCGATCCAGATCGGCAACCGCGTCTGGTACGACCCGCAGCCCGGCACCCAGAACCCCGACGAATGGGCCGGGTTCCCCGGCGTCACCGTCACCCTCCTGGACGAGAACGGCAACACACTCGCCACGACCACTACCAACGCCAAGGGCGAGTACTACTTCAGCTCGCTCAACGTGCCCGCGCTGACCGAGCACGGCACGTACAAGCTGCGGTTCGACAAGAGCACCGCGGACCTGACCAATGTGCCCATCGGACGGCCCAACCCGCAGATCAGCAGGCTGCGCTGGACCAACCCGTACGAGGACGACCCCGGCGGGAACTCGACGATCGACTCCAAGGTGGAGTTCAACAGGAACTCCGACACCACCGCGGAGACCCAGGTGTTCCAGGTCGGTGACTGGGGTTCGGTCAAGCACAACCTCGACGCGGGTATGTACTACGCCCGCTGAGCAAGAGCACCCGTTCCGCAGCGGTGCGCCCTCCCTCCAGGGGGCGCACCGCCGACGTCTCACCCGGCCAACAGGCCCGCCCCCAAGGTGCGTTCGGTATCGAAACCTGGCAGGACCAGGAAGGTGCCAGAGGCCGTGGCCGTGGTGAACGCCATCAAGTCATCGCCCTCGTCGAGCCGCTGCAGGGTGGCGACGAACGTACGGAGTTCGCGTTGGAAGCTGATGAAGACCAGACCTGCGTCGTCCGGCCCGTTGCGGTAGCTGTAGCCGCGGCGCAGCATCAGTCCGCTGCCGGAGGTGAGCGGGTTGGCGCGGCGGGCGTGTGCCATGGGCGGTACCCGATAGCGGCCGTCGGGAGTCTTGGCGCCCAGGTCCACCTCGGCCTCGGGGCCGCCTCCGCTCAGCGGCGCCCCGTCGGAGCGCCGCCGGCCGATGATCTCCTCCTGACGGTGCACGGGCTGGGCCAGGAAGCGGTCGGTGGCGATGCGCAGCCGGCGCACCACGGCGATCGTGCCACCGGCCACCGGCCCCGGGCCGTCGAGCCACACCTCACGCCGCATCTGCTCCGGCCCCTTGGGCACGATGATGCCGTCGGGAAAGCCGAGGAGGTTGCGCCCGGCGTGCGGTCCCGCCGGGGGCCTAAATCCCTGCTGCGACCAGCGCACGTGCGCCCCCGCGTCGGTCAGCGCCGCGGTGCAGGCCGCCTCCGCGCAGCTGACCACCAGGGGGTCGGAGCCGCAGATCTGCAGCAGAACGTCGCCGTCGCGGGCCGCCTCGGGGATCTTCTCGCGGGCGAAGGCAGGCAGCCGGGCGGCGCCGGGCAGTTCGCGCCCCGCGCCGGAGACGAGGCGGGGCCCGATGCCGACCGTCACGGTCGTATCGCCCGGGGCCAGCCCGGCCATACGGGGATGACTGCCCCTGGCCACCCGCTGCACGGACCGGCCCAGGTCTGCGATCACCTTGGCCACTTCGTCGCCCTCTTGTGCCGGGGCGAGGTCGAGCACCACGAGACCGAGGTGTTCCTGTGGCGCGCCGGGTCTGTCAACTCCCGCTTGTGTGCGTCCTGTTGAACTCACAGACGACAGTGGGTGAGGGGCGTCGTCGGCGGACTTCCGTTCAGGGTGCGGGCCCTGGGCCCGGCAGGCCGCCAGGGAGGATGCCACGGCCAGCGCACCCCCCACGAGCAGCCCCCTACGCGGTACGCCACGTAACTGATCCATTACTCCATCTTGTCAGTGTTGAGGAGTAGTTGTCAGCAAACCTCCCTCACTGCCATCTCAGAAACCGTTGAAGGTGAACCGTGTTCCGAGGCCGTATCGCCCTGTTCATCTGCCTGATCGGCATGCTTCTCGCGGCGGTGGGTTGTGCACCGTCCGACGAGGAGGACGACGCAGCCAAGGCCCGTACGCCGCAGACCATCCGGGTGCCGCAGGACGCCCCCACGATCAGCACGGCCGTCGGACGCGCCCGGCCCGGCGACCTGGTCCTGGTCTCGCCCGGCGTCTACCACGAGACCGCACGGATCCCCGTCGACCGCGTCGTGCTGCGCGGCACCGACCGCAACCGCGTGATCATCGACGGGCAGGGCAGGCGGCACAACGGCGTCGTCGTGACCGGCTCCGGCGTGGCGGTGGAGAACCTCACCGTCCGCGACCACCTGCTCAACGGCGTGCTGGTGACCGGCATGGCGTCCCAGGACGGGCAGGGCCTGGCCCGCGGCAGCAACGGCTATGAGCACCTGGACCCGGAGAAGTTCCCGCCGCTGCAAGGCTTCCGGGTCAGCTATGTGACCTCCGCCCGCAACGGCCTCTACGGCATCTACGCCTTCAACGCTCAGAGTGGACGGCTGGACCACAACCACACCTCCGGCGGCGCCGATTCGGGCCTGTACGTCGGCCAGTGCAAGCCGTGCAACGTCGTGGTGAGCGACAACGTCGCCGAGTACAACGCCGTCGGCTACGAGGGCACCAACGCCAGCGAGAAGATGTGGGTACTGCGCAACCGCCTCACACACAACCGTGTCGGAATGACGGTCAACTCCGACTATCTGGAGGCATACGTCCCCCAGCACAGTGCCGTTGTGGCGGGCAATCTCGTCGCCGACAACGCCGAGCCGAAGTCACCCCAGCAGGCCGACGGGGGCTTCGGCATCGGCATCGGACTCGCGGGCGGCCAGCGCAACACCGTGCACAACAACCGGATCGAGGGGAACCCGCGCGCCGGACTCGTCCTCATGTCCGCCGAAGACGTCCCGCCCACCGGCAACGCGATCAGCTCGAACACCTTCAGCCGCAACGGAGTCGACGCCGTGTACGCGGCCAGCGACCGCGCCCCCGGCAAGGGCAACTGCCTCACGGACAACGCCCTGTCCACCACGGCCCCCAAGACCCTGGCCGCCCAGCCGCAGTGCTCCGCCGACACCGACGGCCCGGTGATGACGTCCGCTCCACCGCCCACGCAGCCTGCCGCACCTGCTGGGATCCCCTTCCGTACGGTGCCCGAGCCCCCGGACCAGCCGCAGATGCCCGGCGGCGCCACCGCCCCCGTACGCCCTGCCACCGGCCTGCCCGGCTCCGTCGACGCGGACCGCGTCCCGCTGCCGGGCCGCGATCTGCTCGCCGCCCACAGCCGGAGCGGCTCGTGATGCGCCGCCGTGCCCTGCTCGCCGCGGGCGCGGCCGGACTCGCTCTGGTCCTGACCGGATGCGGCGGAGACGACGGCCGGGGCAAGCGGGCGGCAGCGGGGCCTCGCCCGCTCACCACATCCGAGGCCGAGCTGATGTCCACCGTACGATTCCTCAACTACCAGCGCGTACGCGGCCAGATCCACGCCACCGTCCCCGCCGCCGGACGCACCCTGAGACTCACCGGCCGCGTCGACTGGACCACACACACCGGCTACGCCCAGGTACTTGTCCCCGGACAGCCGCAGAACATCCTCGTGCGGTGGGACCTCCGCACCGCCTCCGTCCACCCCAACAGCAACGCCCAACTGCCCGCCACGCCACCACGCTCCGGCTGGCAGCACCGCCCCCTGGATCCCCGCGCCAACCCCATCGACGCCGTGCTGCTGCTAGCCCTCTCCCTGGGCACGGACCGCCCCGAGAACGCCCAACTGCTGCGCCAGGGAGGGGCAAGCTGGCTGCGCAGCGAACGACTGAACAGCACCCCCGTCACCGTCATCGCCGGCCCCAAGCCCCCCGACTCCGGCGACACCGCCCCGCCCGCACCGGGCACCGCCACCGGATCCGCCGAACGCCGCACCCGCTACTGGATCGATGCCGACGGGCGCTTGCACCGCTTCGCCGCCCTGGTCGCCGGCGGCAAGTGGGCCACCCTCGACTTTCCGCATGGTGAGGCCGCGCCGATCCCCACCGTCCGCTGAGGCGGCCCTTCCGCACATACAACAGCCCGTCCGTGTTCGTTGCTGTCGCGGCTCCACCTGTGCTGAAGAGCCTTCGGAGAATGCGGGTGGGGCCTGGACGCCCCTGAACGCAACCAGGAAGAACCCGGCCGCTTACTCCCCTACTTATCGGCGATCACGGCGTCTGACACTTCGGTGCTGGACGCCATCCGCCTCGGAGAGCTCGTTGCTGCCGTACAAGGGGAAGGGCGGTGGCCGGGGCCGGTGCGGTGGCGTTCACGGGCCAGGCGGAGGTTCCAGCCGGTCAAGCCAGGTTCGTTGTGGTTTACGAAGGAGGGGCTGTAGGTCTCTGGGGCCGGGCGGTCGGCGTCCTCCCTGCTCTGCTGAACCGGCTGCCACGGGACGTGCTGCGGGGGATGCGCCTGGTGGTCCGTCCCGACACGGTATTGCGCTGGCACCGCAGCCTGGTCGCACGCCGCCACGCGGCTGTCTCCCGGCCCAAGCGTCGGGGAAGGCCGCGCACGGTGCGCTCTGTCCGGGACCTGGTGTTGCGTTTGGTGAGGGGGAATCCCAGTTGGGGCTACAGGAGGGTGCACGGTGAACTTCTCGTCCTGGGCGTGAAGGTCGCCGCGTCCACCGTCTGGGAGATTTTGAGAGAGGCCGGGATTGACCCGGCACCCGAGTGGGCCTGCACGCTGATGCCCTGCTGGCCTGTGACTTCCTGGAAACGGTCACCTTGTCCGGGGCCCGACTGTACGTGTTGGCGGTGATCGAGTGCTCCAGCCGACGCGTTCGGATCCTGGGGGCGACCGCGCACCCGACCGCCTCATGGTGTCGCAGGCCGCCAAGAACCTGGTCATGGACCTTGAGACGCAGGCTGCCGGGCGCGGTTCCTGATCCGGGACCGGGACGGAAAGTTCCCCGCCCTGTTCGATGCCATCCTTGCCGATGTGGGGATCGAGGTCGTACTCAGCGGTGTTCGGATGCCGAGAATGAACTCGCTCATGGAGCGGTGGGTGCAGACCTGCCGGCGTGAACTGCTGGACCGTACCTTGATCTGGAACCAGCGGCACCTGCTCCACGCGCTGCGCGAGTTCGAGCAGTTCTACAACGCTCATCGGCCGCACCAGGGCATCGCGAATGCCCGTCCGCTGAATCCATTACCCACGCCGATCGCCGCTCCGGACCAGATCGCCAGCCTCAACATACGAAGACGCGAACGCCTCGGTGGCATCCTCCACGAGTACCGACATGCCGCATGACCTGCACGGATGAGGATTCCGGCAAGGGCAAGGTCGGGGTACGCACCGCGCGGTCGGACTCCGCATGGCGGCGTTGCGCTTGACCCTGTTCAGGGACAGGTCAATTCTGCGGGGCATTCCAGCAGGATTGCCCCGGTGGCGAGGAATCCGTGGACTTGCCGTCAGCGCGTCCACATCACCGTTCGAGGCCCGAGTTATTTGCTCTCTATAGAGCCCAATGTCATATATTTCGAAGTCGGAGTTGTGGCGAAATTCAAGTTCGCTGGAGGCAGACGCGTAAGACTGGAAACATCCTCGCGAGGCATGTCACAGTTTCCTCATCGTGAAAACCGCATGCCCCCAGAAAAGGATCTCGTTTATGGCGCATGTTGCCTCTACTGCAGTTCATATTCCTCAAGCTGCGTGTTCGAAGGACGGAGTGGACTTTCCGGCAGGCGTGCTTGGTGATGCCTACCTCGCAGCGGGCTCGGCCGACGTAGGCGATAGCCTCAGGGGTGTGTCTCTCACCAGCTCACCTAGCGCCACTGTCCACGCCGAGGCCATCCCTGCCGAGGCCGTGGCCAACGGCGAGGTCTACACTCGCCGTTGGGTCGTCGACATGATCCTCGACCTGGTCGGTTACACCACCGATCGAGATCTTGATCGAATGACCATCGTCGATCCCGCCTGTGGTTCTGGCGCGTTCCTTCTTGGCATCGTTGAGCGCCTGAGCACGGTGTGTCGAAAGCTTGAACGGGACCTCCCCGTTGAGGGGGTCCGTGCTCTCGACCTTCTGAGTCGCAACGTGAAGGAAAGCCGCGAGGCGGTGGCGGACGTCCTTATTGCGGATGGCTGGGATCGCGAGACGGTTCACACCATCGTCAGTCAGTGGATTCGGCATGGGGACTACCTTCTTGACGACACGGGGAAGGCCGACTTCGTTGTCGGAAATCCTCCCTATATTCGTTTGGAAGATGTTCCAGACCAGCGGATGCGGCTCTACCGGGAGGATCATCCTTCCATGGTTGGCCGCTCCGATATCTACGTCGGATTCTTCGAAAGAGGACTCGGGTCCCTCACGTCCGGTGGGGTACTCGGATTCATCTGTGCGGATCGCTGGATGCGCAACCAGTATGGCCGTGAGCTGCGCAAGTTGGTCGCCGACCGCTTCAGCATGGATTTCGTTGCAACCATGCACGACGTCGATGCTTTCGAAGAGCAGGTGTCGGCCTACCCGGCGATCACGATCCTGCGTAATCGTCCACAGGGCGAGTCGGTTGCGGTTGATACCACGAAGTCCTTCGGAGCGGACGAAGCCCGTCGGCTGATGAGCTGGATCGGCGACGAGGATCGCACTGCTGCGAATACAAGCAGCTTCAAGGCGGCCCGACTGCCTCACTGGTTCTCGGCAGCAGACTCGTGGCCGGCTGGAAGCCCCGCACGCCTTGCCTTGCTTGAGGACCTGAACGACCGGTTCCCTGTGCTTGAAGAGACCTTGACGAAGGTCGGGATCGGCGTTGCCACAGGATCTGATGCTGTCTTCCTCACCGAGGACGAGACCCTCGTGGAGAGGGACCGACTCCTCCCCATGGCGATGGTGAAGGATGCCAAGAGCGGGCACCTGGAGTGGCACGGCACCCACATGGTCAACCCGTGGGATGAGGATGGTGAACTGGTAGACCTCGGCAAGTACCCCAGACTGAAGGCTTACTTCGAGACGCATCGGACAGCTCTCGAAGGCCGTTACGTCGCGAAGAAGCAGCCTGACCGTTGGTACAAGACGATCGACAAGATCGATGCGAGCCTGACCGGTCGGCCGAAGCTGCTGCTGCCGGACATGAAGCTGACTATTCATCCTGTACTGGATGAAGGTGGCTACTATCCCCATCACAACCTCTATTACGTTGTGTCCGACACATGGGACATCAAGGTTCTAGGGGGACTCCTCTTGTCTCGCGTGGCCCAGACCTTCGTTGAGGCGTACGCCGTGAGGATGCGGGGCGGCACACTCCGCTTCCAGGCCCAGTACCTGAGGCGCATCCGGGTTCCTCACCCCGAGGCCATTTGTCAGACCGATGCTCTAGCGTTGGCACACGCGTTTGATCACCGTGATGTGCAAGCTGCCACGGAGGCGGCCCTCCGCGTCTACGGGATCGAGCGCATCCCGGACTGACGCCTGCATGGGGGACCGATGAGCGCCCAACCGAACTGGGACAACGACGCCTTGAACCGGGCCGTCCACACGATGTGGGCGGCCCGTTCGCAAGGCACTCAAAGCGGGAAGCACATGGCTGCGGTCGAAGACCTCGTGATCAAATCCGCGATCGAGGCTTGCAAGGGCACTCCCATTACCTTCTTGAGAGGCGAGGCCGCCACACTTCCTGGAGTCTACCGGCCACGCAAGAACTGGGACCTCGTTGCATTGGATGACGACCGCCTTGTTTTTGCCATTGAGATGAAATCTCAGTCTGTGGAGAAGATCAGCAATAACGCGAATAATCGAAACGAAGAGGCCATCGGGAGTGCTACCGACTTGCGCCTCGCCCACAAGAAAGGGCTGCTCGGGAGGGATAGGGGCGATGCCCATAGGCCCTGGATCGGGTATTTTTTCATCCTGGAAGAGGCGCTTCAGTCGACGCGGCCCGCTCGGCAGCAAGTGAGCGCTGCTCTCCCGACGGATCCCGCTTATGGGACTCACCCGTCCTATGAGGACCGATATCGCCTGCTTTGTGAACGCTTGTTGGAGAATAAGCTCTACGATGGAGCGTGTTTCCTCCTCTCGGGTACCGATCCTGGCGCCGTGGTCAAGCAGCCTGACCCGAGTGCTGGTATTGATTTTGGTAGCTTTATGGCATCCCTTGATGGCTATCTCGCAAAGTACTGTGCCAACAGGACCTGAACTGAGGCGGGCCTGGGGTTGTGTTACAGCCATTTCATGCGCCGAAACGGCATGGTCCACTAGCCTGATCGCTGGCTTCGGTGTTCGAGGCCCGCAGCGTCGAGAGCTGTGCCGGTTTCGTGCGGCCTACCCGCTGGCTGCACGCCGATCGTGGTGGGGCCATGGACGGAAAGTTCGAACTCGCAGTCCGGAAGTACTGGGAGACGCGAGAGCAGCAGACGGCGAGGCAGATCGCCGAGGGGAAGCAGGATGCAGGGCTCCGGGGCGCCGTCACAGGTGGTGCCCACCTCGATGCCCTGACGCAATTGATCGTGGAACACTTCATGGACGTCCTTGGCTACCCGGCCAGCTCGATTTCTCTGGGCAAGAAGGCTGAGTTGCCGGGCTATTACCGGCCAACCAAGCAATGGGATCTCATCGTCAAGAATGGAACCCAGCTGGTTGCGGCTATCGAGTTCAAGTCGCAGTCTGGGCCATCGTTCGGGAACAACTTCAATAACCGAACTGAAGAAGCAATCGGTAGCGCTGTAGATACTCAGCGCGCCATCTCCCAGGGCCTTCTGGGTGATGCCCGGCCCTGGCTTGGATATGTCTTCCTGTTGGAGGACGCAGAAGGATCCACGCAGAGCGCGAAGCGAGACTTCAAGCCGAGCTTCAAAGTGGATGAGGCGTTTGAGAGGCGACCTTCCTACGCTGACCGCTATCAAGTGCTCTGCCGCAGGCTCGTCGAGGATGAACTCTACGATGCCGCCTGTTTTGTGTTGGCCCCCAAAGATCCCGAACGCCCCATCAGCCAGCCCGACCCGCAGCTAACTTTCGCGGGATTCATTGAGTCGCTCACGAAACATGTACGAAAGGAGCCAGGGCTCTAATCGAGAGTGCTTCGAATGTGAGTGTGAGATCGCCAGTCGTTCAGGAGGGTCCCCACTGCAAAGCAGTGGGGACCTTCTGTGCCGACCAGTTGGCCGTGCTGGAGAGACGCGTCTCACCCAACATGCATTCCAAATATTTGGCTGTGGGTTCTGGGGTGTGCGTGAGTGTACCGACCTGCCGTGCGCGATGCTGAGGAATTAGATCAGGGGCCTGAAGCACTCGGCTTCGCAGTAGGTGTCTCGATTTCGAACAGCGCTTAGAGAACGCTCACCATCGCCAGTCGGGCTCGACGCTGAGTTCGTTCCGACTGGTTGCCTCCTGCGCCAGGCGTAGTCCCTTGGTCAGCAGGGTGTGCACTGCTGGTTGGAGCTCTCCGGGGATCCAGGCGGTTAGATTGTCGGCTCGTTCGCTGTCGACGGTGTCGCCAACAGTGGGTTCGTGGGCGAGCAGCAGGCGGTATAGAGCAATTGCCGGTTCGATCGGTGGCAGGCCGAGCTGCGTGCCGTTGATGGAGGCTCTTGCCGGGATGGCGATGCCCTCGGCGTCGAGGTCGCCGTAGTAGACGATGCGGTGTATGTCGGGGAAATCGGCGACGTTTTCTACGGATGCTTCGAAGGCTCGTCCGGAACCGAAGGCGATGTATCCGATGCGGCCGGGGGCGGGTTCGAGCAGGTGACGCAGTGTGGCGTAAGTGTCGCTGTTTTCCACTACGAGGACAGTGTCGCCGTCACCGAGCCTGCGGTGGGCAAGTGGGGGCGGTTCGCGGTAGGTAGCGAGTTGTTCGAGGGTCAGTCTGCCAGGGGCGAAGAGGGCTCCGGTGATCAGAGCGTCGAGGCGCTTTTCATAGCGGAAGATCTCGTATGAGCGTTCGCGCAGGGGAAGGGGAGCGCGTCGGGTTGGGTGGTTTTTGGTGTCTCGGAACCAGCGGTTGCAGGCGAGAAGGTCCTCGGTCTGGGACGCGGTCAATCGGGCGTCATAGGCCCAGTTGAGCTCGGGCCGCCACGACACATGCTGGCGTGGGGTGGCGTGTTTCGCAGGCGGTGCGGTGGGGATCCGGACCTGTTCCGGAAGAGCTGGGTGGCCGGCGTCCCATTTGGCGCGGGAGGTGGGCAGGCCGAGGATGCCGTGTTCGGCGATTTCGTACAGCAGCGTGGCGAGGGTGCTGCGCGCGTTCTCGCCGCTGGCGGCGCCCGGCAGCGCTTCGCGGAATGCCTCCATGAGGGTGGCCCGGCTGACTGTGACGCGTTCGGCGCGGGCTTGGAGAGCGGCGCTGAATTGTGCTGCGGCGGGAGAGAGCGGCACCTTGTCTGGATCCGTGGGCGAGGTCACTGAGTGTCGCCCTGCTTCCTGTACAGACGTGCCGAGGTCAGCAACCCGGCGGGTTCAGCGGCGTCTTGGTCGGGGGCGATGCGGGGCGTAGGGATGAGCGCGTTGCGTACCTGGTCTTCAAGTCGGATGAGGGAGAGGCCGCTTCGGGCTTCGGCGTCATTGCGGAGCTGGATGCGCATGGGGAAGCGGGAGGTGACGTCCTCGTCGCTCAGTCCGGTGGTGTAGATCAGCTGGATGCCCAGAGCTGCGGCCATCTCCATCTGGATGTCGACGAGGTATCCGGCGTTGGCCCGGCCGATGGGGTTGTCGAGCAGGAGCAGGCCGCCGTTGCGGGTGCGGCTGCGGGGCCCGGGGGAGGTGCGCAGGGCGGCGAGTGCGCAGTACAGGAGGATGGCTCCGGTCAGTTCCTGGCCGCCGGAGAAGACGCGGCTCATCTCTTCGACGGGGACGCGGTCCAGGCGCTGGGAGGCGTTGGGTTTCATGACCTCGGCGGTGAACCCGCGGGGGACGGCTGCGAGGAGGCAGCGCATGACGACGTCGATGCCTTTGAGATTGCGGGTGCGCTGATTGCCGGCCAGCGCGTCGATGGATTCGTGCATCTGGGCCGTGAGGGCAGGCAGGTCCGGTTTCTTGTAGCGGATGGTGAGGAACTTCTGCCCGGACCAGGGGGCGTCTCCCTCGGGGAAGGCGGAGAAGCGGCTGGCCTGGTCGAGGCGCTGCAGGAGGTCGGTGACGTGGCCGCTGAGGTGTGAGGCGAGGGTCTCACGGGCCTTGGCCATGCCTTCGAGGTCTGAGGTCAGGGCTGCGATGCGGGAGGCCAGTGCGTTGGTCCAGGTGGCGGCCATCGCGGGAATGTGGTGGCTTTCCAGGGCGGAGATCTGCGTACGCAGGGGGATGTCGAGTCGTTCGAAACGGACATCGCAGGGTACTTCCTTGAGCCGGCTGACGCTTCCTTCCAGCTTTCGCTCCGTCTGGAGTGCTTCGTCCCGGCAGGTGGTGTGGGCGGCGACCGCCTGGCGGGCGGCGGATGTGGCGGCCTCCGCACTGCCGTCGTAGGGCGGCTGGTCCGGCGGGACGGTCAGGCCGTGGACTGCGGTTTCCAGCATCGGTAGGACACGGTCGAATGCCGCCAGGTCCTTTGTGGAACTGGTCTGATTGCGGCGAGCGGTGTTGAAGGCGTCCTGGGCAAGACGTTCCTCCCGCTGAGCCGTGCCCAGTTCGCCTGCGGCCTTAGCTTCTAGCTTGCGGGCCTCGGCGACGGTGGCCGGGGTCCAGACGGCTGCGTCTTCGTCGTTGGGCAAGACGGCCGGTTCCAAGTTCCTGGCACGCTCTGCAAGCCGGCTCGCCTGATCCCGGAGTCCCTGGAGGGACGTGTCGTAGGAGTCGATCTCGACGGTGAGGGCGCGCAGAATCGCGTCGCGCTGAACAGCGTCACCAGCCCGCCCGTCCCGGCTGTGGGCCATGGCCAGCCCCCGGACTGGTTCGGGGACCTTGTCCCACTCCGCCTGGCTGGCGAGGAGAGCCTTCTGCGCTGTCGCCGCACGCATCTGCTGGTCCTCGCCGACCTCAACACCTCTCAGTTCGTCCTGCGCTTGCAGGTAGCGGTGCTGGAGAGAGGGGAGGGGCAACAGCGGTGCGCCGGAGTCATCGTGCACCTGTTCTGCCTGGGACGTGCTGGTGATCTCTTCGCGGGATCGGACGTATCCCTCTGCAGCCTGCTCGGCAGATTCGATGGCGCGCGCGAGACGCACGACTTCCTCGTCCGCCTGACCGATCTGGCCCGCCAGCGACTCGAGTTCGTTTTCGCGGGCGTCTTTTTCACCGGTCAGGACCTTGATCCGGGCCTGAGCTTGGTCAGCAGCAAACTCCCCTTCGGCCAGGCGAGCCAGATCCTCGGCAGTCTTATGCGCGGCCTTAAGTCCTTCGGCACGGGCTTCGCATTCCTCCTCGGCACCCTGCAGCGCAGCCTCCTGCTCACCTGCTGCGGTGCGGGCCTCGGCCAGCTTGCTCTCGGCCTCCCCAGCAGCGGCCTCCAGAACCTCCAGTTGGCCGAGCAACTCGGACCCGGGCCGGATACCGCAGGCGTCATGCCAGTTCGCGATCTGGCGCAGCAGGTCTCCTGCAGCGGTAATGCGCTGGCCGAGCGAGTTCACCTCGCGGGTGAGCTCGGTGATGCAAGTGTGGACCGCTACGCGTTCGTGTGCGGCGGCTTCTTCATCGTGGAGGGCGGGGGAGGGTTCGACCACGAACCGGCCCGCATCGGAGGCTGTGTGGGTGCTCAGCATCCGCTCTCCGGTGCCCACGGTCACGGCCGCGGAAGGCAAGGGCCGAAGGCGCTCCACCAGGGTCCGGGCGGTGTCCAGGCCATCGAGGCCGCCCACGATGATCCCACCCACCAGGTCGGGGTGTGTGCTGATGACCTGCTGGCGCTCGCTGGTCGGGACGTTGTCGTGCATCCACTGCCAGCCCGGCACGGCGTGGATCCCGTGTCCCGACAGCTTTTCGCACAGGTCGCGTACCTCTGCGGCCGCGGGCAGCAGGCCCTCGCTGGTGTCGAGGAGGGCGAGCAGGGTCTGATCGTTCTGCAGGTCGATGCGCTTGTGCGTCAGTGTGGTCTCGAGCCCGCCGGCGCGGCGCTCGGCGAGCTGCTGCAGGGCGTCGGCGTGGTCGTCCAGCCAGCGCAATGCATCGTCGGCGCCCAGTTCGTCGCTGCCGGCCTCCAGGAGCTCGCCACACAGCGGGTTGCTGCGAATGTCCTCGGCCCGAGCACGCAGCCGACTGGTCTCCTCTGCTGCCGCCGTCGCGGCTCCTCGCGCGGACCAGGCCAGCCGCTGTTGCTTCGACAGCGCGGTCTGGGCTCGGTCTCGTTCAGTCTTGACGCTCTTGCGGGCCTGGTTGGCCTCCTGGAGCAGCTGCTCGCCGTGGCGCGCGTCGTCCTGGGCACGGGCGGCAGCATCGGCGGCGCTCTCCTGCGGGGCCAGAAGGTCTAGCTCGCGGGCGGCCCCGAGGCGTAATACGAAAGCATCCGTCTGTTCCTGCAGAATGCGGGATTCTGCTCGCGCGTCGCCCGCCGCGGTAAGCAGCTCGTTGCTGCGGGTACGCCATTGCCCGATCTCTCTCTGCGTTTCGCCTGTCACACGTTGGTGCGCACGGATCGTTTCGCGGGCCTCGTGCTCGGCCCGGGTGTAGCCCGCCCGCAGCGCTGCTGCTGCGGTGTCGAGGGCTCGGATGTAGGGGGCCGCGGTGCGTTCGGCCTCCACGAGGGCCAGCTGAGCGCGGTTGTTGTCGTCCTGCGCCTGCGCGTGGCGTAGTGCGATCGGGACGCTCGCCCACGCCGCGCTTTGACGCTGCGCCTCCTGCTTTTCCTTCTGGGCTGTCTCCTGTTGAGCGTAGATCTCGCCCAGTTGGAGAGTGTGGGCATACATCTGCACATGCCAGACGCGCGCCTGGGCGAGAACGCAGGTGCCCTTCGCGGTCTCCAGCACGCTGTGAGTCTGCTTGAGGGCGGCGTTTCTGTCGCTCTCGGTGGTGCTGAGTTGGGTGTGGCGCGCCCGGACTGCGGAGGTGAGGTGTGTGAGGTCCTTCTCGGCGCGATGGGCTGCACCGGCATGTTTTGAGTGCAGGCCGTGGAGGCCGGCGACGCCCTCGCATGCGCGGTGCATCTCCACCGCGAACTGCCGCTCTCTCTCCCACTGGGCACGCTGGTCGTGTGCGGCGGCATAACCGTGGAAGGCGGTGCCCAGTTCGGTGTACTGGTCGTCGTCTGTGGCCTTGCGCAGGAGCCATTCGACGAAGGCGTTGGCGGTGTTGGTGGTGAAGGCCGCGGCGGCGTCGCTCTCCTTGGCGTTCATCCTGCGCTGCACGTCAAAGAGTTCGGGCTGCAGGCCGAGGCCGCGCTGGTGTTTCTCCCACTTTTCCTGGCCGTCGAGGAGGTGCAGTTCGAGCGCTTCTACCCGCTCTTTCCAGTCACGCAGTTCGGTGCAGTAGTCCTCGTACGGAGTCCAGTGCCCCTCGCGGTGGAAGGGGAGCCGGTCGGCGTCCAGGGCCGCGCAGGGGTGGAAGCTGTAGAAGAGGCGTTGCATGGTGCCGTCGCGTTCGGGGGCCAGGACCTGTGCGGTAACCAGCAGGCGTCCGGTGCGGGCGTCGGCCCATTCGAGCACTACGTGTGAGGGCTGGGCCATGGAGATGGTGAAGTTGCGCAGCGTCTCCAGATCCTGGTGGTGGAAGGGGATGGTGGTGCAGGTGATGCCGGTCAGTAAGACGCCTTTGCCGCCGCCGTTTTGCAGCATGACCAGGCTGGCTGGTGCCGGGCGCTGGGCGACGTGTCCGGCGTCGGGAATCAGTGAGGCGGTCTCCACCTCGGCGCCGACGCCGGAGAAGTCCAGCGGCACGTCCTCGTATCGGGCATCGCGGGGGCCGAAGTTTCGCAGCAGGATGCGGTTGAGCTCATACATGGAGGAAGTCCTTGGGGGAGGGCGGTCAGCTGAAGAGGCCGTTGGCCGACACGGCATCGTCCGGTGACGGCTGGGCGGGGCCGGGTGCGCCGTCCGTGGGCAGGGCTGCGACGCCCAGTGCCGCGAGTTCCTGCAGCATGTCGCGCGCGGCCTGGTCGCGGATCTGCAGCCGGTACTTGACGTGTGTGACGTAGGTGCCGGCGTCCTCGTCGCTGACCTTGCTGGCGAAGCCGTGGCTTTCCAGATGAGTGAACGCCCTTTTCACCAGGGCTCTTGTGGACGCCTGCGGCGCTCTACCTGTCTGCGTCTTGGTCTTGCCCGTGGCGTTGCGGCGCAGGTAGGCCCGCCACAGCCCCTCCAACCCCAGCTGATCGGAGGGCGGATCGACGTCCTCGCCGGTGTGGGCAAGACGGCGTTCGATGGTCGCGGCCCGGACACGGACCTCGTCATCGACCTCCCGGACAGAGATCCGCCCGACATGCTCGTCATCATCGAGGTCCTCGGGACGGGGAAAGACCATGGCTGCAATCGTCAACTGGGCCAGCAGATACAGGGGGCGATCGGAGGTCTGCGGGACGAGGTCGGAGACGGACACGGCAAAGTCGGTCTCGGGTGTCGTGCCCAGGACCAGCCCGGTCTGGGGATGGACTTCCAGCACTGTCAGATCGAAGCCCTGGGCGACCTTCCGCACCACCTGCGCGAAGTCCGGCTCGGTGTCGAAGCGCTGGACGAGACGGGCGTACTCGCCGGAGCGAGCGGGCGCCTTGCGGCGGGCCATCGCGAAGCCGACCATCCGGGCAGCGTCGGCAGCATCCTCGTGGCGGTTCATGCACTCTCCTGATCAAGCGGATGGGTGTCAGGGCCTTGCGGGCGGCGCGGTGTGGGAAACGCGGGCAGTGGCTGGCTCATCTCTTGCGTCTTGGCGGTGCCCGCGGTGCGGACCAGGAGGAAGTCGCTGCCGCCGAAGCGTTCGTCATCCAGGACCGTGCCGTCGTCGACGGCCACCACGGCAGCCTCGCCGTCGGCGAGCTGGCGCACGGGAATGAGCCGGAACAACTGCTGGACGCGGAGCGTGAGCAGCTCATCGGTTCCGGCGTCCGGGCCGGTTCCCGGGCCGGGCCGGCGTGTGGTTTCCAGCAGGGCCGAGAGCCGTAGACCCTGGTCCGTGATGGCTGCCAGCAGGGTGTCCACCGCGTGGTGCTGCTCGCCGCCGAAGGCGGACGGGGCATCGATCTGTGACCAGTCGTACTCGTCTTGGACCGCCACCAGCTCCCTGCCGGTCTCCTCAGCGACCTGGGCGAGCCCTTCCAGGTAGTCAGGCAGGTACATCACACGAGGGCGCACAGGCCCCATGACCGCGCGCGTGAATGCCTCCAAGGGGCCCAGGCACGCGTCGAGGGAGAGCTCCAGCACCGGTTGAAGGAGCTGCTCATGCAGGTGCACGCGGGTGTGCATCGCCGGAGCTACGAACACCTGACGGTCTTGTTGCCGCCGGAACTCCGGACCGACCTTCATCAGCATGTCGATCAGTACCGCATGACGTTTCCAGCACTCGTGGATGAGCGTGGCGAGGTCTTGCAGCTGTCTGCGCTTGCGGTCATCGGCAGTGGCTTCCAGCAGCTGGTTGACCCGCTCTTTTTGTAGTGTCTCGGACGCGGACCGGCTGCGCACGTGCTCCAGCGCCTCATCGACGGTGTCTTTGACTTCCGTGTCCCAGTCCACCGCCCGCACATTGCGCTTCATCGACTCGATGCGCCCGCGGATGTCTTTGGCGTACCGGATGCTGTGGATCTGTGCGTTCTGGGCGGCCTGCCACGCCTCGCTGATCCGTGAACGCTTGAGCAGGGCCTCCAGTTTGGCTTCGGCGGCGATCTGTTCCGAGGCGATGTCGACGTCGATCGCATGCACCAGCACGGTGATCGCCGCGTCGGTGGCGATGAGCGCGGCCTGCCCCACATGATCGGGGACTTCCTTGAGGATCTGGAAGGAGGCCGTGCGCGTCTCGAATCCGTCCTCGGTCACATACCCGACGTCGTGGTGGAAGGCGCGGTCGCGTTCTTCGGTGTTGATCAGCCGCTCGGTCACCCAGCGAGCGACTGCCCGGTACTCCTCCCCGGTCCGCTCCGGCAACTGGAGTGCGGCGAACTCGGCCACGTGTTCCACGACCGCTTCCTGTCGCACGGCCGGCCGCATGTCCGTGCGCAGTGTCACGAAGTCGATGGCGATCAGGGCCAGCTCGGCCATGCGGTATCGGTCCCACCCACGCTCCTTCTTGGCCTTGCTGTTGTCTAGGGCCATCAGCGGTGAGCCCACGGCCAGGGCCCGGATCCGTGAGGTGATGCTCTCGTAGACTGTCGATGGCTCGTCGAAGTTCACCAGTTCCGTCCCCCCAAGTTCATTTCTGGCGCGCTGAGTTCAAGCTAAAACACGGCACTGACAATGGCCGTAGAATTCGAACGAGTGGCCTATTTCCGGTGTGGCTATTGGTGGATGTATTGGAGCCCGGGGGCCCGCTTGAGGTCGAGAGTGAAGCTGCCGACTCTGTCGGTGCTGTCGGTCAGGGTGAGCGTGTAGCCGTTCCCGGAGTAGGTATCTGGTCCGGAGCGGCTGAGTGGGTCCCTTGTGCCGCGGCGCCAGAGGTAGAGGGCGCCCGTGGTGCGGGTGAGTCTTAGGCTGCCGGGGGCCTGGTAGCAGGTGAACGTGCCGATGTCGATGGGCGGGCCGGACTCGTCCTGGGCGTGCGGCGCCTGGCGGGCCGGCCGTCGTATCTTCGCTGCCTCTGCGAGGACCTGGCCGTGGCCGGCTGACGGATGGGCACGGAGGTTCCGGAGAAACCCGGAAACCCGCGGGTTTCACGTCGTGAAAAGACGCTGGGTGGTAGAGCGGAGTATCGGTTGGATCATGATGCACCGCCGCCTCGCCCGCGACTACGAGACCCTCACCGCCAGCTCCGAAGCCGTGATCCACATCGCCTCGGTCGACAACCTCGCCAGGCGCATAACGGACGAGATCACCCCCACCTGGCGAGGGACTTACTAGGGCATCAAGGGCAATCTGCCTACTTCAAACGCCCTCTAAGACCTGGCGCCTCCTGCGGAAGCTCCGCTGTGCCACCACCCGCATCACCGCCCTCGTCCAAGCCGTCCTCGTCCTGCAACAAGCCAGCTCAAATTAAGGTTGGAAAAGGCTCAGTCGCCTTCTCGGTATCGTCGTCACTCCGTAACCCCCCTGAAAATAATAGGAGTTACCCTTGCGCCGGTTGTTCTGCTGGGCGCCTTCGCTATTCGCGGCCTCCTCGCCCCAGCCCTCATGTAACTCGCCGGCCTGGAAGCGGTGGACACCGAGACCGAGGTGATCACCCTCCGATGTAGAGGGCGTCGATACGCGTTCGACGTCTGGGGGTGTCCGTGATGACGTGCGCTCTCGCAACGGAAGTGCCGCATTCAACAGGCCGCCAGTGAGCCGCAAGTCCAGCGCAAATGCAACGAGCATCGGGGCTGGTCCAACTCCGGGCAACCTGGAGGCTGTTTGCAATTGCGGGGGAGAATATGCTGTGGTGCAACAACTGGCATCGAGCCTCGATCTCAGACGCTGCGGAGGTCTGGACCACGGCGTGCCTTGTAGTCGGCCCGTTTCCCGGCGTGACGCCGCCGATGCTGACTTTGTGCTGACTTGCTGACCCTGAAATGCTTCCTGACCTGCAACGATGTCTTGCCGTATCTCTTCGGTTTTCACTGGCACCGACCGATCCAGGCACGCGCCAACAGCCCCATGGTCTGCTCCGGTTGCTGCTCCGTCTTCCGCCGCGCGGACCTGGTGGCCTTCGGGGGCTTCCCGGAGCGCACCATCGTGGAGGACATGGACTACACGTGGAGTCAGCAGATCGCCGGGCGCAAGGCGGTCTACGTCTCCGCCGCGGTGGCCCTCGCCGCCGACCCGGAAGACCTCACCTACCTGCGCAAACAGGTCTGGCGCTGGATGGCGGGCTTCTGCCAGAACGTCCGGCTCCACCTCGGCGCCCTGATCCGTCACAAACCGTTGCTCGCGCTATGGGTGGTGCTCGCCGTCTTCGAGATCGTCACCGCCCCGCTGTGGTGGGCGACCCCGTTCGCGATGGCGGCCCTCACCGACCGGCCGCTGCCGGCCACCCTCGGCTGGTGGGCCGGGACCGACCTGCTCCTGACCGCGCCACCCCTCCTCTACGCCGCCCGCCGCCGCAAACTCCGGACCGTGGCCGTCCTGCGCGACCTGCCCTGCGTCTACGCCACCAAGGCCGTCAACCTCGTCTACGCCTGGAAGGCCCTCGTCGTCGAACTGCTCCTGGTGCCCCTGGGCCTGTCGAAGGGGCTGACGGTCTACGAGAAGGGGCGGGCCGATACGCCGGTGGCGGCGCCCACCGCCGCAGGGAGGAAACACCCAGGTCAGACGAGTAGCGCGGGCCGATCCGGCCGCCCGGCCCGGGCGGTGGCCGATGCGTCGTAGCGCAGCAGCAGCAGCCGGGCCAGCTCCGGGGCGGGGCCGAGCACCGGCGCCAGCAGATCGGCCCGCGCCTCCCGGGCGCCCCGGGCGATGCGGTCCGGCAGAAAGCCGGGCGCGATGACGTACGGGGCGACGGCGACGCGCGCGGCACCCTCGGCCCGCAGGGCCCGCACGGCATCGGCCGTGCGGGGCAGAGATGCGGAGGCGAACGCAGGTCGCACGGCACACCAACCAGCGGTGCGCCGCCACTCCCGCGCGGTTTCAGCGATCACTGCGATCGCCTCCGGGTCACTGGAGCCCGCCGCGGCCAGGACGATCCCGGTCGAGCGGCGGTCACCGGGCCGCAGCCCGGCCTCGGCCAGCCGCCGCTCCAACGCGGCGGTCAGCAGGGAGGAGGGGCCGAGTACACCGGCCTGGTGGACGGTCAGCCGCGGCAGGCGCACGGTGGCCTCCCGCAGCGCCGCCGGGATGTCCGACTTCGCATGGAAGGCGCGGGTGAGCAGCAGCGGCAGAGCCACCACCTCCCGCACCCCCTCCGCGGCCAGCCGTTCCAGCACTCGGGGCACGGTCGGCGCGTTGAAGTCGAGGTACCCGACCTCCACACGCAGCCCCGGCCGCAGCGCCCGCACCCGCGCGCAGAGCGCGGAGACGGTCGCCGCGTGCCGCGGGTCGCGGCTGCCGTGGGCGACGACGAGGAGGGTGGGCGAGGTGTCCATGGGTCAGCTCTTCACCAGGAGTCCGCGGCTGCGCAGCACCCGCCGCTCCAGGGGCGCGAAGACCAGCAGCTCGATACCGATACCGACGATGAGGATCAGCAGGATCGCGGAGAGCACCCAGGGCATGTCCTGGAACTCCCGGCCCTGCTCCAGGAGCTGGCCGAGGCCGGTGCCCAGATCGGGGGCGTTGACGATGAGTTCGGCGGCCATCAGGGAGCGCCAGGAGAACGCCCAGCCCTGCTTGAGCCCGGCGATGTAGCCGGGCAGCGCGGCGGGGAGCAGCACGTGCCGCACCCCGGCCACACCGGTCGCGCCGATGGTGCGGCCCGCCCGCAGATAGAGAGGGGAGATCTGGTCGACACCGGCCACCAGACCGTTGGCGATCGACGGTACGGCGCCGAGCAGCACCACCGCGTAGATGGTGGCGTCGCTCAGGCCGAACCAGATGATCGCGGCCGGGACCCACGCCACCGACGGCAGCGACTGCAGACCGCTGAGGATCGGACCGATCGCGGCCCGCACCGCCTTGACGCGGGCCACGATCAGCCCGAGCACGGTGCCGAGCACCACCGAGGCGAGGAAGCCGAGCGCACCCCGGGAGAGGCTGGTCCACACATAGCCCAGCAGCGTGCCCTCCAGCCACTTCTCCTGGAGGGAGCGGGCCACGTCGACGGGGCTCGGCAGCAGATAGTGCGGCTTGACCTCGAAGTGGTAGGCGAGCTGCCACAGCACCAGCACGATGACGACGGCGATGAGGGGAGGGAGCGCCTTCGATGCGAGCGTACGCAGCCAGGGTTGCCGGGCGGCGACGGTGGATTCCAGGGCGTCGAGCCCGGCCTCCAGGCCCGCCAGATCGGTGCCGTCCCGGTCCGCCGGACGGTCCGCGCCGCCTCCGGCGGTCGTGGCTCCCGCGGTGTCGGCGGAGGTGGGGGCGGCCGGGGTGTCCGTGGCGTCAGGTGCGTCGCCGGGCGTGCTCCCCGCGGGCCCGGGGGTGGTCTCAGTGCTGGCCATGGCGGCGGATCTCCCCACGCAGCTGTTCGGTGATCTCGACGGAAAGGTCGGCGACCGCGGCGTCCTCGATGCGGCGCGGCTGGGCGATGCCGACCTGCCACTCCCGGGCCACCCGGCCGGGGCGGGAGGAGAGCAGCACGACGCGCTCGGCGAGCCGTACCGCCTCGCGGACGTTGTGGGTGACGAAGAGCACCGACAGGCCGCCGGAGCCGGAGGCGGTGTCGTTCGACGTCCGCCAGATGCGGGTCAGTTCGTCGTGCAGCACATCGCGGGTGATGGCGTCCAGCGCGGCGAACGGCTCGTCCATGAGCAGCAGCCGGCTGTCCTGGGCGAGGGCCCGGGCCATGGCGACGCGCTGGCGCATGCCGCCGGACAGTTCGTGCACCCGCTTGCCGTACGCGCCCTTGAGGCGGACGAGTTCGAGGAGTCGTTCGGCCTCCTCGCGGCGCTCCGCGCGCGGCACCCCGCGCAGCCGCAGCGCCAGCTCCACGTTGCGTCCGGCGGTCAGCCACGGGAACAGCGCGTGTTCCTGGAACATCAGCGCGGGGCGTCCGCCCGGCGTCTCGATGGAGCCGGACGTCGGCGCGTCGAGCCCGGCCACCAGGTTCAGCAGCGTGGACTTACCGCAGCCCGACGCGCCGAGCAGGCAGACGAATTCGCCGGGCGCGACGTCGATGCTGATGTCGTCGAGCACGTGCTGGCGGGCGCCGGGGCGGCCGAAGGACTTCGAGACATGGTCGATGCGCGCGGCGTACGAGGCCGTCGGGGCCGCGTCCGCCGTGGTGGCGGGCCGCTTGGTGAGGGTGGTCGTCATCGGTGTCACCTCCTGGAGTGCTGCGGGGCGGGCGTCAGTCGTTGCCGAGACCGGCGGCGTCGACGGGCCGCTTGCCCTCGGCCTTGAGGACCTTGTTCAGCAGCCGCAGGTCGTAGATGCCCTTGAGGTCCGGCTTCTGCAGCAGACCGGCCTTGACGGCGTGGTCCGCCTCCTGCCGGAGCGTGGCGGCCAGCGGATCGTCGGTGACATCGGTGTTCTTGAACGCCGGGCCGATGACGTCGGCGGGCAGCGCCTTGCCGGAGATCTGCGGGTCGGCGAGCTTGTCGTTGAGCGCCTTGACCGCCTCGGCGGGGTGCGAGCGGATCCAGGCGTTGGTCCGCACCGAGGCGCGCAGCACCGCCTCGACGGCCTTGGGGTGCTCCGCCAGGAACTTCTGCGAGACGATCATGTTCGTGATGACGAACTTGCCGTCCTTCCACAGGTCCTTCTCGTCCAGCAGCGTCTTGCCGCCGATGCTGACGAGCTTGGCGGCGGTCGGCTCGGGAACCCACGCCGCGTCGATGGCGCCCTGCTGGAAGGCGGTCGGCGTCACCTTGTTCTCGGTGCGCTGCACGGTGACATCACCCTTGCCGGTGGTGGCGTCGACCGTGAAGCCCTTCTCCGCCAGGTAGTTGAGCAGCGCCACGTCCTGGGTGTTGCCCAGCTGCGGGGTGGCGATCTTCTTACCCTTGAGGTCGTCGAGGCTCTTGACCTTCTTCGGGTTGACCACGAGCGACACCCCGCCGGAGGCCGAGCCGCCGATGATCTTCAGGCTCTTGCCGTGGGACTTGGTGTAGCCGTTGATCGCGGGGGAGGGGCCGATCCAGCCGATGTCGATGGCGCCGGAGTTGAGCGCCTCGATCTCGGCGGGGCCCGCGTTGAAGACCGAGGGCTTCACCGCCGTGCCGCCCAACTCCTTCTGGAACAGTCCCTCCTGGAGGCCGATCAGCGGCGTGGCGTGGGTGACGTTCCCGAAGAAGCCGATCTTGACGGTGTCCAGGCCATCGGTCTTCGGGCCCTTGGCGGCGACCTCGGCCGCCGGGTCCTTCCTGGCCTCGGAGCCGTAGCCGCAGGCGCTGACCGCCCCGAGCAGCAGCAAGGCGAGGGCGGCGGCCACCGGATGGCGGGGTCGAACGGCAGGCACGGGAGGCGTTCCTCTCGTAGGGCCGGGGCGGTTCGCGCCCCTCTAGGGCGCGCCCGGCGGTGCGGTGGGTCTTCGTACGGGCGTGAGCGGGCAGGCGGAGTGGTGCGTCGTCAGCTCACACATCGGCCGACTCCGCCCTGGCCGCTGCCGAGGGCGCCGCTGCCGATGCGGCCGCCCTCCTTCGCGAAGGTCGAGAACACGTCCTGGTGCACGGTCAGAAGTCCCAGCCCTCGTCGTCTGCCGCCGTGTCCTTCGCCGCCTGCGCCGCGAAGGCGGTGCCCGCCATGCCGGCGGTCAGCGTCGTCCCGTCCGACGGGTCGATCAGCAGGAAGGAGCCGGTGCGCCGGGAGTCGGCGTAGGCGTCCAGTGCCAGCGGTTCGGCGGTACGGATCCGGACCCGGCCGATGTCGTTCGCCGCCAGTTCGCCGGGCGCCGGGTGCTGGGAGAGGTCGTCCAGCGTCAGCCGCGACGGGATCTCCTTGACGATCGCCTTGACGGTGCGGGTGGTGTGCTTGAGCAGCACCCGCTGACCGGCCGTGAGCGGACGGTCGGCGACATGGCAGACCGTTGCCTCGACGTCCTGGGTGACGGCCGGAGCGCTCGCCGCGGGGGCGAGCAGGTCGCCGCGGGAGATGTCGAGGTCGTCGGCGAGGGTGACGGTGACCGACTGCGGCGCCCACGCGGTGTCGACGGCCCGGCCGAGCATGTCGAGGCCGGTGACGGTGCTGGTGCGGCCCGATGGCAGCACGCTGACCTCGTCGCCGACGCGCAGCACACCGGAGGCGATCTGGCCCGCGTAGCCGCGGTAGTCGGGGTGTTCGGCGGTCTGCGGCCGGATGACGTACTGCACCGGGAAGCGGGCCGGGTCGTCCGTCGGATCGGTGTCGACGGGCACGGTCTCCAGGTGCTCCAGCACGGTCGGGCCGCCGTACCAGTCCATGTGCGCCGACGGGGACACCACGTTGTCGCCGGCGAGCGCCGAGATCGGGATGGCGGTGACCTCCGGGACGCCCAGTGAGGCGGCGTAGGCGGTGAACTCCTCGGCGATGGCGGCGAAGACCGGCTCGGCGTAGTCGACCAGGTCCATCTTGTTGACGGCCAGGACGACGTGCGGGACGCGCAGCAGGGCGGCGACCGCGGCGTGCCGGCGGGTCTGCTCGACCACGCCGTTGCGGGCGTCGACGAGGACCACGGCCAGTTCGGCGGTGGAGGCGCCGGTGACCATGTTGCGGGTGTACTGCACATGGCCGGGGGTGTCGGCCAGGATGAACCGGCGCCGCGGGGTGGCGAAGTAGCGGTAGGCGACGTCGATGGTGATGCCCTGTTCGCGCTCCGCGCGCAGCCCGTCGGTCAGCAGCGCCAGGTCCGGGGCGTCCTGACCGCGGCCCAGCGACGCCCGCTCGACGGCTTCGAGCTGGTCGGCGAGGACCGACTTGGAGTCGTGCAGCAACCTTCCGACCAGCGTCGACTTGCCGTCGTCGACGCTTCCGGCGGTGGCGAATCGCAGCAGGGAGGCCGTTTCGTTCTCGACAACAGTGCTCATGGCTAGAAGTACCCCTCGCGCTTACGGTCCTCCATGGCGGCCTCGGACATCTTGTCGTCGGCCCGCGTCGCGCCCCGTTCGGTGAGGCGGGAGGCGGCGATCTCCGCGATGACCGCCTCGATGGTGGCGGCGTCGGAGTCGACGGCGCCGGTGCAGGACATGTCGCCGACGGTGCGGTAGCGCACCGTCCGGGTCTGAAGGCTCTCGCCGTCCTTGGGGCCGCCCCACCCGCCGGGCGACAGCCACATGCCGTTGCGGGAGAAGACCTCACGCTCGTGGGCGTAGTAGATGGCGGGCAGTTCGATCTTCTCGCGGCCGATGTACTGCCAGACGTCCAGCTCGGTCCAGTTGGACAGCGGGAAGACGCGGACGTGCTCGCCGGGGGAGTGGCGGCCGTTGTAGAGCTGCCACAGTTCGGGGCGCTGGCGGCGCGGGTCCCAGCCGCCGAACTCATCCCGCAGCGAGAAGACGCGCTCCTTGGCACGTGCCTTCTCCTCGTCGCGGCGGCCACCGCCGAAGACCGCGTCGAAGCGGCCCTTCCCGATGCCGTCGAGCAGCGGCACGGTCTGGAGCGGGTTGCGCAGCCCATCGGGGCGTTCGCGCAGCTCACCGCGGTCGATGTAGTCCTGTACGGCGGCGACGTGCAGCCGCAGCCGATGCTCGGCGGCCACCCGGTCGCGGTGGTCGATGACCTCGGGGAAGTTGTGCCCGGTGTCCACGTGCAGCAGGGAGAAAGGCACCGGCGCCGGGGCGAATGCTTTCAGCGCCAGGTGCAGCATGACGATGGAGTCCTTGCCGCCGGAGAAGAGGATCACCGGCCGCTCGAACTCGCCCGCCACCTCGCGGAAGATGTGCACCGCCTCGGACTCCAGGGCGTCCAGGTGCGACAGCGCATACGGACCGGTGTCGCCGGTGCTCCCGGCGGCAGCGGTGGTGGTCGTGGTCATGCTGCCCCTTTCGTCGGGCTGTCCTTCGCCGCGCTCCCCGGCCCGGGGCGGCGGGGCCACGGCGTGCTCGGGGGCGCTCACGCCAGGCCCCGCTCGGTGAGCAGACCGTGGAGCGCGGCCGCGGACTCCGGCACGGTCTGGGTGTGCGAGGCGATCCGCAGATCGGGCGCCTCGGGCTGCTCGTACGGGTCGTCGACGCCGGTCAGACCGGAGATCTCCCCGGCCGCCTGCTTCGCGTAGAGCCCCTTCACGTCCCGCTCGGAGCAGACCTCGACGGGCGTGGCGATGTGCACCTCCAGATAGGGGGTGCCCTCGGCCCGGTGGCGTTCGCGGACCGCCGTGCGGGAGTCGGCGTACGGGGCGATGACCGGCACCAGCGTGGTGATGCCGTTGCGGGCGAGGAGTTCGGCGACGAATCCGATGCGCTGGACGTTGGTGTCGCGGTCGGCGCGGGTGAAGCCGAGACCGGCGGAGAGGAAGGTGCGGATCTCGTCGCCGTCGAGGACCTCGACGCGGCGGCCCTCGGCGCGCAGCCGGTCGGCGAGGGCGCGGGCGATCGTGGTCTTGCCGGCGCTCGGCAGGCCCGTCAGCCACACGGTGGCGCCGGTCATGGGTATCTCCTCAACTTCCGTTGCGCCGGGCGCAGTGGGTCGGTCGGTCATCCGTGCAGTCCGCACTCGGTCTTGTTGCTCCCGGCCCAGCGCCCGGCCCGCGCGTCCTCGCCGGTGCGCACCCGGCGGGTGCACGGGGCGCAGCCGACGGAGGCGTAGCCGTCCTGGAGCAGCGGGTTGGTGAGCACGCCGTGCTCGGCGACGTACGCGTCGACGTCCGCCTGCGTCCAGCGGGCGATCGGCGAGACCTTCACCTTGCCCCGCCGGGCGTCCCAGCCGACGACGGGCGTGTGGGCGCGGGTCGGCGACTCGTCGCGGCGCAGCCCGGTGGCCCAGGCGTCGTACCCGGCCAGCCCCTCCTCCAGCGGCTTGACCTTCCGCAGCGCGCAGCACAGGTCCGGGTCGCGGGCGTGCAGCTGCGGCCCGTACGCGGCGTCCTGTTCGGCCACCGTCTGCCGGGGCGTGAGCGTGCGGACGTGGACGTCCATGACCGCGGCGACCGCGTCCCGGGTGCCGAGCGTTTCGGGGAAGTGGTAGCCGGTGTCGAGGAAGACGACGTCCACGCCGGGCGCGACGCGCGAGGCGAGGTGGGCGACGACCGCGTCCTCCATGGAGGAGGTGACGCAGAAACGCGGCCCGAAGGTCTCCGCGGCCCACCGGAGGATGGCGAGCGGATCGGCCTCCTCCAGGTCGCGGCCCGCGCGCTCGGCGAGCTGCGGCAGTGCGGACGCGGTGGTCACGGGGCACCTCCGGCGGATCCATCGGACGGGGACGGGGCGGCGAGGCCCTGCGACAGCAGGCCGAGGAACTTCAGCCGGAAGGCGCGGTTGCAGGCGCGGCACTCCCACGCGGCCCCGGTGCCCCGCTCCGAAGGCGTCTCGGAGGGGCGCAGGTCCTCGTCGCCGCAGTACGGGCAGTGGAACGGCGCGGCGCGTTCGCTCACTTCAGCGCACCCTCTTCCGCGCGGCCCACCCACTGGGCGAACCGCTCGCCCTCGGTGCGCTGCTCGGTGAAGGCGGTGAGCAGCCGCTCGATGTAGTCGGGGAGTTCGGCGGCGGTGACCTTCAGCCCGCGGACCTTGCGGCCGAAGCCCGCCTGAAGCCCCAGCGCGCCACCCAGGTGCACCTGGTAGCCCTCGACCTGCTCGCCGCTCTCGTCCAGCATCAGCTGGCCCTTGAGACCGATGTCCGCGACCTGGATACGGGCGCAGGCGTTCGGGCAGCCGTTGAGGTTGATGGTGACGGGCTCGTCGAAGTCGGGGAGGCGGCGCTCCAGCTCGTCGATGAGGGACGCGCCGCGGCCCTTGGTCTCGACGATGGCCAGCTTGCAGAACTCGATACCGGTGCAGGCCATCGTCCCGCGGCGGAACGGCGACGGGGTCACCCGCAGGTCCAGCGCCTCCAGACCGGCGACGAGCGGGTCGACGCGGTCCTCGGTGAGGTCGAGGACGAGCATCTTCTGCTCGGCGGTGGTGCGGACCCGGCCCGAGCCGTGGACGGCGGCCAGTTCGGCGATCTTGGTGAGGGTGGCGCCGTCCACCCGGCCGACGCGCGGGGCGAAGCCGACGTAGAACCGGCCGTCCTTCTGGCGGTGCACGCCGACGTGGTCGCGCCAGCGCTGCGCGGGCTCGGCCGGGGCCGGGCCGTCACGCAGTGTGCGGCCCAGGTACTCGTCCTCCAGCACCTGGCGGAACTTCTCCGGGCCCCAGTCGGCGACGAGGAACTTCAGCCGGGCGCGGGTGCGCAGCCGCCGGTAGCCGTAGTCGCGGAAGATCGAGAGGACGCCCTCGTGGACCTCGGCAGCCTCCTCGGCGGAGACCCAGGCACCGAGCCGCACGCCGAGCTTGGGGTTGGTGGAGAGCCCGCCGCCGACCCAGACGTCGAAGCCGGGGCCCAGCTCCGGGTGGACGACGCCGACCAGCGAGATGTCGTTGATCTCGTGGGCGACGTCCAGCAGCGGGGAGCCGGAGACCGCGGTCTTGAACTTCCGGGGGAGGTTGGAGAATGCGGGGTTGCCGACGATCCGGCGGTGGATCTCCTCGATGACCGGCGTGCCGTCGATGATCTCGTCCTCGGCGATCCCGGCGACCGGTGAGCCGAGGATGGCGCGCGGGGTGTCGCCGCACGCCTCGGTGGTGGACAGGCCGACGCCCTCCAGGCGCCGCCAGATCTCCGGGACGTCCTCGATGCGGATCCAGTGGAACTGGACGTTCTGCCGGTCGGTGATGTCGGCGGTGCCGCGCGCGAACTCCTGGGAGATCTCGCCGATGACCCGCAGCTGATCGGTGGTCAGCCGCCCGCCGTCGATCCGTACCCGCAGCATGAAGAACTCGTCGTCCAGCTCCTCCGGCTCCAGCACCGCGGTCTTGCCGCCGTCGATACCGGGGCGGCGCTGGGTGTAGAGGCCCCACCAACGCATCCGCCCGCGCAGGTCGTTGGGGTCGATGGAGTCGAAACCGCGCCGGGCGTAGATCGTCTCAATGCGTGTCCGCACATTGAGACCGTCGTCGTCCTTCTTGAACTGCTCGTTGCCGTTGAGAGGGGTGAAGTGACCTGCGGCCCACTGGCCCTCGCCGCGGTGGCGTCCGGCCTTGCGGCGGGTCGTGGCAGCTGCGGGTCGTTCCGGGGTGGCGGCCATGGATGTACGTCCTTCGGGGCGACTCAAGGGAGGCGGGAGGGCACGGGAAAGCCCGCGGTGACCTGCGTGGGCACGCGGAAGGGCGGCGCGCGGCGGCGCGTCGTGAAGGGGGGAGGTGAGGTCTCGGGGCGTCCGCGACGACGGGGACGGCGGGTGCGACGGGTGGTGCCGGCGGTGCTGCCGGGGCGGTGACCCCTGGCCGATGCAGCGTCAGCGCGCCGGACAGATCGCGCTGGACAGGCGGCCGAGGTCGACGTGGAGTCGGCTCACCAACGCAATTCCTGTTCGAGACATGACCGCAGCGTGGCACGCCGTTCTCGCGACAGTCCACCATCGTCCGAAATTTGGACAGCAATGTCCCGGATCGCGAGATGCTGTGGTCTTGGTCACGCGGCCATCGTGCCCTACGGATGTGCCGTACCGGGGCACGCGGGAGAGCGCGCGCCCCGGCACGGCGGGTCCCGTCACACCGGACGGGGCGCGCCCTCCCAGGCGGGAAGGGCGATGTTCCCGGCGCCCGGCCACGGCCCTGGCGTCCCGGCCGCGGCCTCCTGCTCGACCGTGGTGTCGTACAGCCCGAAGCCCCGCCGCTCGTAGTTGCGGAGCGCGTGGCGGCCGTCCTTGCTGCAGGTGTGCACCCACACCCGCCGCGTCGGCGGCCGCCCCTCGTGGCGCTCGGCGAGATCCCAGGCCCGCGCGGTGCCGAACGACAGCAGATGGCCGCCAATGCCCTGCCCGCGGAACGCCGGGATCAGCCCGAAGTAGGCGATCTCGGTGACGCCGTCGGACGTCCCGTCCAGCTCGATGAAGCCCGCCGGACTCCCGTGCGCGTACGCCACCCAGGTCTCCACGCCGGGCCGCGACAGATACTCCGCCCACCGCGCGTACGGCCACGCCAGCCGGTCGGTCCACAGGATGTCGCCGCCGACGGCGGAGTAGAGGAACCGGCTGAACTCCGGCAGGGGGCGCTGCGCGCACACGATACGGACGCCCCGCGCGGCGGGCGGCTCGGCGGCGGGCGTCAGATCGCCCGGCGCGGTCTGTTCGAGGTACCAGGTGGTGACGGTGATGCTGCTGCTCATGGCGGCAGCCAATCATGGGGCTCCGGGCGTGGCCGAGGGGGTTGCCGGATGCCCGCCGCCGGGCGCGACGAGCCGGGCGAAGACGACGACGTTACCGGCGTACCCGGAGCCCGCGTGGTAGGTGCCGCCGCAGGTCAGCAGGCGTAGCTCGGGCCGGCCGGCGGAACCGTAGACCTGCTCGGCGGGGAAGCGGTCCTTGGCGAAGGTCCGCACGGAGTAGACGGCGAAGACCGCGCGGCGGCCGTCCCTGCGGCGGACCTCGACGGTGGCGCCCCGCTTCAGCCCGCCGAGGCCGTAGAAGACCGCGGGGCCGGTGTAGCTGTCGACGTGGCCGACGAGGACGGCGGTGCCGCGTTCGCCAGGGGTCGGGGCGCCCTTGTACCAGCCGGTGACGCGGGTGTCGGCGGACGGCGGTGCCTCGATCGCGCCGTGCGCGTCCAGCCCGCGCGCGATCACCGGGGCGGACACCTGGAGCGCCGGGATCACCACCCGGTCGGGGACGGACCGCGGCAACGGCCGCGCGGCCGGGGCGTGGTCGGCGGGCGCGGCGTGCGCGGGACCCGGCCGCGGCGGGCCGCCGGGCCGGTCCGGCAGCCCCGTACGCATCAGGAAGATCCCCGTCAGCGCGATCAGCGCGAGCGCACCCCACGGCCGCCGCCGCTCCTCCGGCTCCGGGCGCCGCTCCTCCGGCCACCCCGCCATCAGGCTCATCGCACTCCCTCCGCCCACCACCGCGCTCCGCTCCCGGCACCGTAGGCGCGCGGGGAGGGGCGGGCGATCGG
>NZ_VKJP01000299.1 GCF_007280575.1 Streptomyces benahoarensis | reverse complement strand
TGGTGGGCTCGGAGATGTGTATAAGAGCCAGGACGGGAACGGACGGGAACGGACGGGCCCGGTGCGCGGGCCCGGTGCGCGGGCCCCGCGCCGGAGGCCGGTCGATGGCGGCCGGTCGACGGCGGCCGCCGCGCCCGCCGTGCTTCCCCCAGATTCGCCCGGGGACCTACCTTGATGCCATGTCCTCACGGCCGGATGAACCACAGATTCGGACATCCCACCGGAGCGCCGACGGGGCACCCCCAGGCGCGGCCGGGCCGTCCCGGGTGGCCCTCGTCGTCTTCGACGGGGTGACTCTCCTCGACGTCAGTGGCCCGTCGGAGGTACTGCACCAGGCGGGCCGCTTCGGGTACCCGTACGAGCTGGTGCTCGTCTCGCCCGGGGGCGGGCCGGTCACCACCGCCGCCGGGCCGGCCCTGACCGGCACCGTCACGGCGGACGCGGCCGGGCCCGTCGGCACCGTGCTGGTCGCCGGCGGTGACCGCCTCGCCGAGCGGCCGCCCGACGACGCCCTCCTGGCGGCCGTCCGCACGCTTGTCCCCGGGGCGGCACGCATCGCGTCCGTCTGCACCGGCGCCTTCGTCCTCGCCGCGCTCGGCCTGCTGGACGGCCGCCGCGCGACCACCCACTGGCGGCACGCCGCCACCCTCGCCCGCCGTCACCCGCGGGTACGCGTCGAGCCGGACGCCCTCCACCTCCGCGACGGCCGGTACGTCACCTCGGCGGGCATCAGCGCGGGCATCGACCTGACCCTCGCCCTGGTGGAGGACGATCACGGGGCGGAGGTGGCCCGCGACGTCGCCCGGGAAATGGTCGTCTTCCTGCACCGGCCCGGCGGCCAGTCGCAGTTCTCCGCGGCGCTCGACACCCCGCCCGCCCGCGGCGACCTGCTCCGCCCGGTCCTGGAATCCGTCCTCGCCGACCCGGCCGCCGACCACAGCCTCCCGGCGCTGGCCGCCGCCGCGGCCGTCAGCCCCCGCCATCTGACCCGCCGCTTCCGCGCCGAACTCGGCACCACCCCCGCCCGCTGGGTCGAACGCGTCCGCCTCGACCGCGCCCGGCAACTCCTCCTCGACGGCCACAGCGTCACCGCCGCCGCCCGCCACAGCGGCCTGGGCACCGACGAATCCCTCCGCCGCGCCTTCGCCCGCCACCTGGGCACCACCCCGACCCACTACCGCCAACGCTTCGCCAGCACCCGGCAGACGGAGACCCCGGAAGGCCCCTAGGGATCTCGAACCCCCTTCTCCTGCAAGGCAGTCGGGGTATCGGCCCGATCGGCCAAGGCCTTGTTCCGCCGGTGTCCGGCCCCCGGCGGACGGCTGCCATCCCCGTATTAGCCGGGTGTTAGCAGCGGGGCAGTCCGGCGCTAGCGGCCCCGAGCAGAGTGGTGGTCGTACCGAGGAGATCACGCCACCGACTTCCCCCGGGGGGACCCCGAAATGAGCACCCACACCACCGCCCGCACCGCCCGTCGCCGCACCCTGCGCGTCGCTCTCGCGGCCCTGACCGCCGTCGCCGGTCTCACGCTGACCGCCTGCTCCGGTGGGGACGCCGCCGACGCGAAGCCCGCGGGCCACGCGGCCGCCGCGCAGTCCGGCGGTGCGGGCTCCTCCGCCGGGGTGGCGGACTCCCACGCCAAGTCCGGCTCGGGTGCCAAGTCCGGTTCCGAGGCCAAGGCCGAGACCAAGTCGGACGCCGCCGTCGACGCCGCCGACGAGGCGGGCGCCCCGGACAACACCGTGACCCTGGAGGACGGCAGCACGGCCGAGATCTACGACCTCGGCAACCAGAACTACCGCGCCAAGATCGTCAATGGCGGTGACGTCCTGGCCACGCTGGAGACGAAGGACACGGACGCCGGGGCCGACCTCAACGGCATGTACGTGGTGCTCACGCTGGGTGGCGAGGTCCACTCCTGGATGGGCGGCGAGCAGACCGGCCCGGGCACCTTCACCCTTGAGGGCGGCTGGAAGGCCAAGGTCACGAAGCTCGGTGAGCTGCACTACCGCGCGGAGATCCTCGGCGAGGACGGTTCGGTGAACGCCACGGTGGAGGCGGACGAGAACGACGCCGCCGGGCTCGACGCCAACGGCATCTACATCGTGCTCACCGCCGGCGGTCAGATCAGCTCCCACGAGTGAGCGCCGCCCCGCCCGGAGCTCCCTAGGGGGCGCCGCCGTCCCGCTCCCGGCCCCCGCTCCCGCTCCCGCTCCGGGGGCGTAGGAGGAGCGGAAGCCGGTCAGCCGGCGAAGCCCGGGACCATCAGGCCGGACTCGTACGCGATCACCACCGCATGGGTCCGGTTCTGCGCGCCGAGCTTGGTCAGCACGTTTCCGACGTGGGTCTTGACCGTCTCCAGGCTCACCGTGAGGGACTCTGCGATCTCCGGATTGGAGAGCCCGGTGGCCATCAGGCGCAGCACCTCCTCCTCCCGGCCGGTCAGGTCGGCCTGTGGCAGGGCCTCGGCGGAGCCCAGCGGGCGGGCGGCGACCATGCGGCCCAGTGCGGCCGGGAAGAGGATCGCTTCGCCCGCCGCGACCACCCGGACCGCCTCGGCGATCTGACGGACCGGGAGGCGCTTGAGGACGAAGCCGCTGGCGCCCGCGCTGAGGGCGGCGGTGACGTAGCCGTCGTTCTCGAAGGTGGTGATCACCACGACCTTCGGCGGGGCGGCCGCTTCGGCCAGCAGCTGGCGGGTGGCGTCGATCCCGTTGCGACGCGGCATCCGCACGTCCATCAGGACCACGTCCGGCCGCAGGCTCCGCGCCCGTTCGACCGCCTCGATCCCGTCGGCGGCCTCGCCGACCACCGTGATCCCCGGCTGCGCGGCGAGCAGCATGCGCAGGCCGCTGCGGGTCACCTCGTCGTCGTCCGCGATCAGGAGAGTGACATCGGGGTGCGTGACGGCGGGGAGGGCCATGCCTCCGCCCGCGCCGCCGCCCGCGCCTTCGCCCGCGCCTTCGCCCACGTCGGATTCCCTCACGCCGACACCGGTACCGGCAGCCGGACGGTCAGCCGCCAGTGCTGCGTCCCGTCCGGACCGGCCTGGAACTCACCGTGCAACAGCCGGACGCGCTCGGCCAGTCCGGGCAGACCGTGGCCGGAGGTCGGGAAGGCACCCGCGCCCGGGCCCGTCCGTGCCCCGGTCCGGTTGACCACCGTGAGCTCCAGCCCGTCCGGCCCGGCCGCCACCTTGAGGGTGATCGGGCCGCCCGCCCCGTGGCGCAGCGCGTTCGTCAGCCCCTCCTGGAGGATCCGGTACGCCGCCCGGGAGAGAGTCCCCTGCACCTGCGCCGGCTCGCCCGACAGCTCCGGTTCGACCACCGCCCCTGCGTGCCGCAGGCGGTCCAGCAGCTCGGGGAGGTCGGCCAGGGTCCGGGCCGGCGCCGTCCCCGACTGTTCCTCGCGCAGCACTCCGAGTACGTAGTCCAGGTCCTCCAGCGCGGCCCGCGTCGACTCCTCGATGCTGCGCATGGCGGCCCGCGCCGCCGCCGGGTCGGCCGAGAGCACCTCGCCCGCCACCGCCGCCTGGATGGTGGCCGCCGTCAGGGTGTGCCCGATCGAGTCGTGCAACTCGTGGGCCACCCGGTTGCGTTCGGCCAGCAGCAGTTCCCGCTCGGCGGCCAGCGCGAGCCGTTCGGCCGCCGATGGTCCCAGCAGCCGCGGCGCCGACCACCGCAGGGTCTTCGTCACCACGACGCAGACGGCCACCGCCAGCAGCAGGCACACGGCCGCCACCACCCAGCTCCACCCGCCCGACACCCGGACCGACGTGCCGAACAGACTCGCCCGCGCCTCGCCGCCGAGCCAGTTCCCCGGCAGGGAGAGGCCCATGACGAACAGCACCCCGCTCGCCAGCGCCCCCGTCCACCCGACGGCCACGTGCAGCACCAGCCAGAGCGGGGTCCGCCAGCGGTCGAGGCCGGGTGAACCGGAAGTCCGGCGACCGGCCACCGGATTCGGCAGCGGCACCCGCAGCAGCCGGCGGGCGGACACGACCAGCGCCCGCCGTACGGGGCGCGCCAGCCCGGCCACGCCGACCAGCACCGCCCACACCAGCAGGACCAGGACGATCTGCACGCTCTCGGGTGCGGACCGCCACGACAGCGCCGGCAACAGGGCGACAGGCAGCAGCGGAAGGCTCGCCAGCGCGCCGCAGTAGGCGAACAGCGCACCCGCATATGTGGAGCCGCGCAGCAGCGGCCCAATTCCCCTGATCATGGGCGCCAGTATCACCGGTCGGCCCACCGGCAGCCTCCCCCGATCGGGGGAGCGAGATCTCCCGCCTTTCCGCGATGTGCCCGCAGGGTCCCGGAAACCAGGATCGTGCCCTGACCACACGATCCCCAGGAGTTGACTGATGCGTGCTCAGACCCGGCAGGTCCTTCGTTCCTCGCCCCGGCGGCAGGGCGGCAGGCGGCGACGAGCCGTACCGGCCGCGGTCGCGGCGGCCCTCGGCATCGTGACGCTGGGCGCCCTCGTCCCGGCCGTCGCCTCCGCCTCCGATTCCGCTGCCTCCGCCAAGCCGGACGGCGTCCAGCAGGCCCTGAACACGCTGGTGCGCGACGGCGGGATGCCCGCCGCGCTGGCGAGCGTCGAGGACCGCGACGGCCGCACCCGCACCTACACCGCGGGAGTCGGCGACCTGACCACCGGCTCGAAGGTGCCCAGAGACGGCCGGATACGGATCGGCAGCAACACCAAGGCGTTCACCGCAGTCGTGGTGCTGCAGCTGGTCGGCGAGGGGAAGATCGGCCTCGACGCCACCGTCGACAGCTACCTGCCCGGACTCGTCCGCGGCAAGGGGATCGACGGGCGTCACATCACCGTCCGCCAGCTCCTCCAGCACACCAGCGGACTCCCCGAGTACGGCATCCACCTCGACGACGACGAGATCAAGCACCGGTACTTCGAGCCCCGCGAACTGCTCGACATCGCCCTCCGGTACAAGGCCGACGCGGCCCCGGGGAAGAAGTGGGGGTACAGCAACACCAACTACGTCCTGGCCGGCCTGATCGTCCAGAAGGTCGCCGGCCGCCCCCTGGCCGAGGAGATCGACCGGCGCATCATCAAGCGCATCGGGCTGCGCCACACCTCCTTCCCCACCCCCGGCGACATGACCATCCGGGGGCCGCACCCCCACGGCTACCACCGCAACCCGGCGGACGGACCACTGCGCGACTTCACGGAGCTGGACCCCTCCGCAGGCTGGGCCGCAGGCCAGTTGATCTCCACCAACTCCGACCTCAACCGCTTCTTTACCGCGCTCCTCGCCGGCCGCCTCCTCCCGGCGGCCCAGCTCGCCGAGATGCGCACGACCGTCCCCGCCGGGACCTCCGGCCTCCGCTACGGACTGGGGCTCACGAGCAGGCCGCTGTCGTGCGGCGGCGTCTACTGGGGCCACGGCGGCGACATCGCGGGGTACGAGACCCGGGGCGGGGTCACCGACGACGGCCGCGCCGCCAACGTCGCGGTCACCAGCATCCCGACGGACGAGGCGGCCGTGCAGCACGTGAAGGACGCCGTGGACAAGGCCCTGTGCGGATGACCCACGCACCCGGCAACCGGGCAACCCGCACCACGATCCAACGATTCCTCAGGAGGTGGCCCATGCGTGGGCAGACACCGCAAGGGCTCCGCTCGCCGGGCCGGAGCCACGGCACCCGGCGCCAGGCCCTGGCCGCCGCGACCGCCGCCGCCATCGGCGTCATGACACTGGGCGCCCTCGCCCCGCCCGCCGCCTCCGCCGCCGGGCCGGACGCCGTCCGGCAGAGCCTGAACACCCTGGTGCGCGACGGCGGAGTACCCGCCGCGCTGGCGAGTGTCAAGGATCGTGACGGCCACACCCGCACCTACACCGCGGGAGTCGGCGACCTGACCACCGGCGCCCCGGTACCCGTCGACGGGCAGGTGCGGATCGGCAGCAACACCAAGACCTTCGTCGCGGTCGTCGTCCTCCAGCTCGTCGCGGAGCGGAGGGTGGACCTGGACGCCACCGTCGACAGCTACCTGCCCGGACTCGTCCGCGGCAAGGGGATCGACGGGCGCCACATCACCGTCCGCCAGCTCCTCCAGCAGACCAGCGGACTCCCCAACTACAGCGACCACCTCGGGGACGACGTCCGCTACTACACCCCCCGCGAACTGCTCGCCACAGCCCTCCGGTACCCGGCCGACTTCGCCCCCGGGACGAGGTGGAAGTACAGCAACACCAACTACGTGCTCGCCGGCCTGATCGTCCAGAAGGTCACCGGCCGCCCCCTGGCCGAGGAGATCGACCGGCGCGTCATCAAGCGCATCGGGCTGCGCCACACCTCCTTCCCCGCCCCCGGTGACGCACGCATCCGGGAGCCCCACCCCCATGGCTACTACCAGGAATCGGCGAACGCGCCGCTGCGCGACATCACGGAGATCGACCCCTCCTGGGGCTGGGCGGCAGGCCAGATGATCTCCACCAACTCCGACCTCAACCGCTTCTTCACCGCACTCCTGGCCGGCCGCCTCCTGCCCCCGGCCCAGCTCGCCCAGATGCGCTCCACCGTCCCCGCCGAAGAGACCTTCGGCCCCGGCGCCCGCTACGGACTCGGACTCGTCAGCAGGCCACTGCCGTGCGGCGGCCTCTCCTGGGGCCACGGCGGCAGCTTCCCGGGGTACGAGACCCGGGGCGGCGCCACCGACGACGGCCGCGCCGCCCACGTCGCGGTCACCCTGCAGCTCACCGACGAGGCGGGCCGGAGGAATCTCGAACGCACCGTGGACACCGCCCTGTGCCGCTGAACCACACCGAGTGCATATGGGGAAAACGACCGGAGCGCCCGACCTGACGCCGGGCGCTCCGACTCGTCGAGACCACTAACGTTGAAGGGCCCCACCGCAAGCGGTGGGGCCCTTCAACGTTAGTGCCCGGTGAGGCACTGGCGGAGGATACGAGATTCGAACTCGTGAGGGGTTGCCCCCAACACGCTTTCCAAGCGTGCGCCCTAGGCCACTAGGCGAATCCTCCGCCGCAAACAATACAAGACGCCGTGGGGTGCTCGCGACCATGATCCGGAGGGTGGGGAGTCGCAGGTGGGGGC
>NZ_VKJP01000298.1 GCF_007280575.1 Streptomyces benahoarensis | reverse complement strand
GTGCGGGGCCACGGTGGGCGGGGCGCCGTGCTGCCGTCGGCGTCCGGCCGGTCCGGGCCGTCCGGGTCGGCGTTGGACCTCGACGCTACGCCAGGTGGCGGGCGGGGCGGCGGCCGTCCACAGGGCGTCTTGGGGCGGCGGGGGCGCGTGGGCTCAGGAACGCGCCGTCCCGCCGCGGCCACGGCGCCGGGCCCGCGCGGCCGGGCCGTCGGGGGCCGCGCTGCCGCCGTCGCGGCTGCGACCTGCGGCGCGTTCCTCGGCCGGGGTGCCGTCGCCGCCTCCGGGGGCGGCGGGTCCCGTGGGGACGGCGCCCTCCGGGAGGCCCGGGAGGTGGGTGAGGTCGACGACGTGGCGGGCGCCGGAGCCGGTGTCGGAAACCTCACAGTCGTCGGCGGGATCGAGGGGGCCGTCCCAGCGGGCGCGGCGCATGTCGAGGCGGGTGGCGGAGCCGTCGGCGGCGGTGCGCAGCGGGGTGCCTTCGGCGCGGTAGTGGGCGAGGGCGCGGTGTTCGCTGCCGGGCAGCGGGGCGCCGTCCGCGCGGACCACGCGCCACCAGGGGACCGCGCCGCCGTAGAGGGCCATGGCGCGGCCGACCTGGCGGGGGCCGCCGGAGCCGCGGCCGTCGCGGTCCTCGGCGGCGAGGCGGGCAGCGATGTCACCGTAGGTCAGGACGTGGCCGGGCGGGATCCGTTCGGCGACGCCGAGGACGCGTTCGGCGTAGTCGGGCAGCTCGGGTGCGGGCCGGGCGCCCTCCGGGGGCGGGCCGTCGCCCCGGGAGGGGTCAGGTGCGGTGCCGTCGCGGTGGCCACTCATTCGGTCCATCCTGCCGTACCCCACCGACAACGGCGCGGGGCGCGAGGCCGGGGCCGTGCGCGGCGCGCGCGGGGGCCCGGGATGCGGGAGGCTCGAAGCGGGTGCCGTGGCGGGCGCCGGGCCGGTAGCGGGGGCCCGGCTTCCGCTTCCCGCGCCCTCGAAAAGCACCCTGATCCCCCCGCCCCCCGCACGGCCGTGCCACCATCTTGCGGGCGGTGACTGGTGAGACGTGAGCGAAAAGCGACGTCCGGACGGCTGGGCGCGGCGCCTCCTCGGGAGGCCGGCGCCCGTGACGTCCGGCAGCCGGGAGCCGCCGCCACCGTCCCGGGAGGCACCGCGCGCAGGCGCCGGGCCGACCGTCCGGCGGTGGATCAGGGGAAGCAGCAACGGAGGCCGTCCGCGGTCTCCGCGACCGAAAAGGCGAGCACGATCGAGAAGGCCGAACGACCCGGGGCGTCCGAGAGACCCGACGGGCCCGCACCTCACGCGGGCGACGACGCGCAGCGGACGCCGCAGGGGCACGAGCAGGGAGCCGGACCGCAGCCGGACGTGGAGCATGCGGGGCCCGAGCGGCCCGCGGGCGCCGTGGCCGCGGGGTCCGGCGAGGGCGGTGACGTGCCCCGGACCGGTTCGCACCTGGCGACGTGTGACAGCGCGGGGTGCGCGGGCGGTGCGGAGCACGCGGACCGGGTGTCCGGTGACGAGCCGCTGCTGCCGGCGCGGGTGCACCGCCCGGCCGACCTGCTGCGGCTGCTGCTCGGTATCGCGGGGATCGCGCTGGTCCTGGCGCTGGCGGCGTTCGCGCACGCCACGACGCAGGGGCTGGCCGACGACATCGGCAAGGGTGCGGGCCAGGCTCCGCGGCTGCTGATCAACTTCGCGGGGCTGGCGTCGAGCGTGGCGGTGCTGATCGTTCCGGTGGCGTTCGCCGTCGAGCGGCTGATCAAACGGGACGGGCTGCGCATCGCCGACGGGGTGCTGGCGGCGGTGCTGGCGCACGGGGTGTCGCTGGCGACGGACCTGTGGGTCGCGGAGGCGGCGCCCGCCTCGATCCGGGCGGCGCTGACGCAGCGGATGCACGACGGGTCGCTGACCACGCCGGTGCACAGCTATCTCGCGCCGGTCATCGCGTACATGACGGCGGTGGGCATGTCGCGGCGCCCGCGGTGGCGGGTCGCGATGTGGTGCGTGCTGCTGCTGGACGCGTTCGCGGTGCTGGTCGGCCGGTACACCACACCGTTCGCGATCGTCACGACGGTGCTGATCGGCTGGACGGTGGCGTACGGGACGCTGTACGCCGTCGGCACCCCCAATGTGCGGCCCACCGGGCAGCATCTGCTGGCGGGGCTGCGGCGGGTGGGGTTCCGTCCGGTGAGCGCGCTGCGCTCCGAGGACGTCGCCAATCCGGACCGCCCCGAGCACGCCGATCGCGGGCGCCGCTATCTGGTGACGCGGGAGGACGGTCCGCCCATCGATGTGACGGTCGTCGACCGCGAACAGCAGGCGCAGGGCTTCTTCTACCGGGTGTGGCGGCGCCTGTCGCTGCGCGGTATCAACCAGCGCCGCAGTCTCCAGTCGCTGCGGCAGGCACTGGAGCAGGAGGCGCTGCTGGCGTACGCCGCGATCGCCGCGGGTGCCCGTGCGCCGAAGCTGATCGCCACGTCGGAGCTGGGTCCGGACGCGGTGATGCTGGTCTACGAGCACATCGGCGGGCGGCGGCTGGACGCGCTGGACGACGAGGAGATCACCGACGCGGTGATGCGCAGCACGTGGGAGCAGGTCGCGGCGTTGCAGTCGCGGCGGATCGCGCACCGGCGGCTGGTCGGTGACGCGCTGCTGGTGGATCGTTCCGGCAAGGTGACGCTGACGGAGCTGCGCGGCGGGGAGATCGCCGCCGGTGACCTGGTGCTGCGGATGGATGTCGCGCAGCTGCTGACGACGCTGGGCCTGCGGGTCGGTGCGGAGCGGGCGGTGGCGACAGCGGTGGAGGTGCTGGGCCCGGACGCGGTCGCGGACAGTCTGCCGCTGCTCCAGCCGATCGCGCTGAGCCGGGCGACGCGGGCGACGCTGCGGCAGCGGGCCCGGGAGCGGTCGGCGCGGGAGCGGGAGGCGGTGCTGGAGGCGTCGCGGTCAGCGAAGGAGGCGCGCGAGGAGCTGGCGGCGTCCGAGCCCGCGGACCGCAAGCGGCTGCGGGCGATACGGGCGCAGGCGAAGGCGGCGGAGAAGCGGGCGCTGGACGAGGCGTCGGAGGAGGCGCGCGAGGAGGATCTGCTGGCGCAGATCCGGCGGCAGGTGTTGCTGATCCGTCCGACGGCGGTGATCGAACCGGCGAAGCTGGAGCGGCTGAGCCCGCGGATCCTGATCAGCTGGATCGCCGGTGCGTTCGCCGCGTATCTGCTGCTGTCGCAGCTGATGTCGCAGGTCGCCCACTTCAACCTGCTCGATGTGATCAGCGAGGCCCAGTGGGTCTGGGTGCTGGTGGCGATGGTGTTCTCCGGGACGACGTACATCGCGGCGGCGATGAGCCTGCTGGGGTTCGTCACGGAGAAGGTGTCGTTCGTCCGGACGGTGATCGCGCAGATCGCGGGGAACTTCGTGAAGCTGGTGGCGCCCGCCGCGATCGGCGGCGTCGCGCTGAACACGCGGTTCCTGCAACGGGCGGGGGTGCGGCCGGGGCTGGCGGTGGCGAGCGTCGGCGCCTCGCAGCTGTTCGGGCTGGGCGCGCACGTCCTGCTGCTGCTGACGTTCGGGTATCTGACGGGGACGGAGAGCGGCGACGATCAGCTGTCGCCGTCCCGTACGGTCATCGCCGGGCTGCTGACGGTGGCGGTGCTGGTGCTGGTGGTGACGGCGGTGCCGGTGCTGCGGAAGTTCGTGGTGACGCGGGTGCGGTCGCTGTTCGCCGGGGTGGTGCCGCGGATGCTGGACATCCTGCAGCGGCCCGGGAAGCTGGTGACCGGCATCGGCGGGATGCTGCTGCTGACGGCGGCGAACGTGATGTGCCTGGACGCGTCCGTGCGTGCCTTCGGCGGCGGCGATCAGCTCAGTTACGCGAGCATCGCGGTGGCGTTCCTCGCCGGGAACGCGCTGGGCTCGGCGGCGCCGACGCCGGGCGGTGTGGGCGCGGTCGAGGGCGCGTTGATCACGGCGCTGACGCTGGCGGGACTCGGCGGCGACGTCGCGTTCCCGGCGGTGCTGCTGTTCCGGCTGATGACGTTCTGGCTGCCGGTGCTGCCGGGCTGGCTGGCGTTCACGCACCTGACGCGCAAGGGCGAGATCTGAGGAACGGCCGGGTCCGGCCACGGCGAAGGCGCCGCCCCGCACGGTGCGGGGCGGCGCCTTCGGTGCGCGGGGCGGGGGCGTGAACGGCCCCTGGTGGCGCGGTCAGTAGACGGGCTTCTCCGGCTCGATCTGGTGGACCCAGCCGATGACGCCGCCGCCGACGTGGACCGCGTCGGCGAATCCGGCGGACTTGAGGACGGCGAGGACCTCGGCGGAGCGGACGCCGGTCTTGCAGTGCAGGACGATCTTCTTGTCCTGCGGGAGGTCCTGGAGGGCGTTGCCCATCAGGAACTCGTTCTTCGGGATCAGCTTGGCGCCGGGGATCGAGACGATCTCGTACTCGTTCGGCTCGCGGACGTCGATGATCTCGATCTGCTCGTCGGCGTCGATCCACTCCTTGAGCTGCTTGGGCGTGATCGTCGCGCCCATCGCCGCTTCCTGGGCCTCCTCGGAGACGACGCCGCAGAAGGCTTCGTAGTCGATCAGCTCGGTGACGGTGGGGTTCTCGCCGCAGACCGCGCAGTCGGGGTCCTTGCGGACCTTGACCTGGCGGTACGTCATCTCCAGCGCGTCGTAGATCATCAGGCGGCCGACGAGCGGGTCGCCGATACCGGCGAGGACCTTGATCGCCTCGTTGACCTGGATGGAGCCGATGGACGCGCAGAGCACACCGAGGACGCCGCCCTCGGCGCAGGAGGGCACCATGCCGGGGGGCGGGGGCTCCGGGTAGAGGCAGCGGTAGCAGGGGCCGTGCTCGCTCCAGAAGACGGACGCCTGGCCGTCGAAGCGGTAGATGGAGCCCCAGACGTACGGCTTGTTCAGCAGCACGCAGGCGTCGTTGACGAGATAGCGGGTGGCGAAGTTGTCCGTGCCGTCCACGATCAGGTCGTACTGGCTGAAGATGTCCATCACGTTCTCGGCTTCGAGCCGCTCTTCGTGGAGGATCACGTTCACGTACGGGTTGATGCCGAGCACCGAGTCCTTGGCGGACGCGGCCTTGGAGCGGCCGATGTCCGCCTGGCTGTGGATGATCTGGCGCTGCAGGTTCGACTCGTCGACCTCGTCGAACTCCACGATGCCCAGGGTGCCCACGCCGGCCGCGGCGAGGTACATCAGGGCGGGCGAGCCGAGGCCGCCGGCCCCTACGCACAGCACCTTGGCGTTCTTCAGCCGCTTCTGCCCGTCCATCCCCACGTCGGGGATGATCAGGTGGCGGGAGTACCTGCGGACCTCGTCGACGGTGAGCTCCGAAGCGGGCTCGACCAGGGGTGGCAGCGACACGGAAGACCTCAACAAGGGGGTTGGTCGGTGTGGGTCAGTACGGTTGTTCTGTCCGTAACACTGCCACGCCCGTCTTCATTCCAAGACACCCGGTCCGATGCGCGAGACGAAATCGTCCCAGTAGCCGGGCAGGGTCCCAGGTGCCGTCCGTGAGGCCGCACAGCGCGGCGGCGGTGCGGCGGGTGGCGGGCAGCGCGTCCCGCCCGGCGGGGGCGCGGCCCAGCAGGAATCCGTCGGCCTTGTACCACTCCAGGAAGCGGTGGGCGTCGGCGATCAGCTCGCCGAGGGGCCGGGCGCCGTACCGCAGATCGAGATGTCCCAACAGGCGGACACCCGTCTCACGCAGTCGGGCCGCGGCGGGCAGACAGCGCGAGTCCGGGCGGTCGCCGGGGCCCCCGGCGACGTCGAGGACCGCCCGGTGGACCGGGGCGGCCGGGGCGTAGCCGGGCACCGGCCCCGCCACACCCCGGGGGGCCTCCCTGGGGGCGACGAACCCCCGGGAGACCCGCAGCAGTTCGGCCCACTCGGTGGGCGCGAGCAGCGGGTGGGCGATGCCCGGGACGCCGGCCCCGAAGGGTCCGGCGCCGGTGGGGGTGCGGGTCGTGCCCGCGGTGGTCAGATGCGGCATGCGGCCTCCATCCAGATGTCGGCGAGGGATTCCTCCAGTCCGATCCGCGGCCGCCAGCCGAGCCGGTCGCGCGCGGTGCGCACATCGGCCTGCTGCCAGGTGCCGCAGCCGTCCGGGTAGGGGTACGTGGGTGGCGCGGCGCCGTGCTCCGGGGACGGGCCCGGGATGATCAACCGGGCGGGCGGCGAGTCCAGTTCGTGCAGGGCGCCGCCGAATCCGGCGACCCGGGCGAGGACGGACGCGGCCTCCCGCAGCCGCACCGCGCGCCCGGTCCCGATGTTGACGACGCCCTGCGCCGCGGAGAGCGACGCGGCGTGCACCGCGCGCGCCACATCGCGGACGTCGACGAAGTCCCGCTGGACGCCGAGGCCGCCCAGCTTCAGTTCGCCGTCGCCGGACTGCATGGCGCGGCGCATCGCCTCGGCGAGCCGCCCGAGCGGCGATCCGGCGGGGGTGCCGGGCCCGACGGGTGAGAAGACCCGCAGCACGACCGCGTCGAGGCCGGAGCCGAGGACGAGTTCGGTGGCGGCGAGCTTGCTGACGCCGTAGGGGCCGCCGGGGCGGGGTACGGCGTCCTCGGCGGTGGACGAGCCGGGCTGCGAGGGGCCGTACTCGGAGGCGCAGCCGAGGTGGACGAGGCGGGCGCCGCAGCCGCTGCGGCGCAGCGCCTCGCAGATGGTGGCGACGGCGACGGTGTTGTGGCGGGTGAGGTCGCGGGCGCCGCCGCGGGTGGCGCCGGAGCAGTTGACGACGACGCCGGGGTGGACGGCGTCGAGGAAGCGGGTGAGCGCGCCGGGGCTGCCGGTGGCGAGGTCGAAGCGGACGTCGGCGTCGTCGCCGCGGCCCAGCACGGTCAGTTGGACGGCGGGGTCGGCGAGCAGGCGGTCGGCGACATAGCGGCCGAGGTAGCCGTTGGCGCCGATGAGCAGAACCCTCATCGGGCGACCCCCTGGTGCTCATGGCGTGCGGTCGGGTGGACGTTCATGTGTCGTGCTCCTCGTGGGACGGGGCGGTGGTGGTGGTTCGGCCGCGGGCGGGCGGCCGCCGCGGGACGGCGGCCCGGAGGGGGTCGTGGTCCGCGCCGATCGCACGGGTGGGGCCCGT
>NZ_VKJP01000297.1 GCF_007280575.1 Streptomyces benahoarensis | reverse complement strand
GAATCATACTTTTCTTTTTGTTGGGTTTTTTTTTTTTTTCAAGCACAAGACGGCATACGAGATTCATGAGCGTCTCGTGGGCTCGGAGATGTGTATAAGATACAGCCCGGGATGTGCTTGGTCCGCACCGCCCTGGCCGGTCGTCAGGACGGCGCTACGGGGCACAGGGCACTGGAACGTACGGCCCTGGCGGGACGTTGCCGGGGCAGACGGCATCGGAGAGTGAGGTTGTCCATGGCGAAGTGGCTGATCGTGGTCGAGGAGATGACCGAGGTGGCGGGCGGACGGGCGGAACGCCGGATGAAGACACTCGTGCGACTGGGGGAGATGGATCCGAAGTTCGCGCGGAAGCGGCTGCTCCGTGAGGCGAAGAAATACACACCCGCAGCGTTGAAGGGTGTGTCAACGGCCGTCTGTCGTCATGGCTCCGACGGCGATGCGTATCTGATAGTCGCCAAGGAATCCAAGTGGCACGCGTCCTGCACGGTACGGCTGCTGGAGCGGGTGTCGTAGAACGCTGGGGCCGGGGGCCGGTGAGTCTGCGTCAGTTGCGAGCCCCGAGGCGGCGGCGGTGATGGTCCGGCAGCGCGACGAGATCGCCGTGCCGCCCCCGCCGTCCGTCCGTATCAGCCCTCGGACGCCTTCTGCACAGTCGTGTCCTCCGGCCCCACCCGCCGCCCGTCCTCGGCCCGGACCTCCAGCACCCGCAACCGGTGCCCCCCGCGGCGGTCGACCAGTTCCGAGTGGGGTTCGTCGGGGGCGAAGAAGTGCTGTTCGCCCCACTGCCGTAGCGCCACGATGACGGGGAAGAGCGCCTCGCCCTTCGGGGTCAGGACGTACTCGCGGTAGGCGCTGCCGTCCGAGGCGGGGACGGAGGCGAGGACGCCGCCGGCGACGAGGGTGCGCAGGCGCGTGGTGAGGATGTTCTTCGCCACGCCGAGACTGCGCTGGAACTCCCCGAAGCGGCGGCTGCCGTCGAACGCGTCCCGGACGATCAGCAGGGACCACCAGTCGCCGATCGCGTCCACGGACCGGGCGACGGGGCAGTCGCTGTCGTCGAAGCGTGTCCTGCTCACCATGGCGTCCCTCGTTCCGTTCCGTCGATCCCCCTGGCGATGGTTGCAACATGCTACCAAAGCGACTAGCGTCGCCCTCATTCATTGGTAGCAAGATGAAACCAGGTGACGTCAGATGGTGGATGGTGGGGGAGTGGGTGCCGATGTCCGGCAAGGGTGAGGCCGTGACGCGACGGACCGGGTGCAGGGGCGGGGAGGGGGCCGCATACGTCCTGTCGCGGGGCGTGGTCGTCCTGTTCGCCGTCGCCTGCGGAGCCGCGGTGGCCAATGTCTACTTCTCCCAGCCGCTCCTGGTGACCATGGGCCACGACCTCGCCATGAGCCCGGCGCTGGTCGGCGGTGTCGTCACGCTCACGCACGTCGGATACGGTCTCGGGCTCTTCTTCCTCGTGCCGCTGGGCGATGTGGCCGACCGGCGGCGGATCGTCGTGGCGCAGTTGTCGCTGCTGGTCGTGGCGCTGGCCGTGGTCGCCACCGCCCGTACGGCGGCGGTGCTGCTCGCGGGCATGGCCGCGACGGGGCTGCTCGCGGTCGTCACCCAGACGCTGGTGGCCTTCGCGGCGTCACTGGCGCCGCCCGGCGGACGCGGACGGGTCGTCGGCCTCGTCACCAGCGGCGTCGTCATCGGCATCCTGCTCGCCCGCACCGCCTCCGGCCTGCTGGCCGACCTCGCGGGCTGGCGCTCCGTCTACCTCGCCTCGGCGACGCTCACCGCGGTGCTCGCGCTGATCCTGTACCGGGTGCTGCCGCGCCCCATCGCCGCGCCGACCACCCTGCGGTACGGGCAGCTCCTGCGCTCCACGCTCACCCTGTTCGCGCGCGAACCGCTGCTGCGGCTGCGCGCGGTGTACTGCCTGCTGGTCTTCGCCGCCTTCAGCACCCTGTGGAGCAGCGTCGCGCTGCCGCTCAGCGAGGCCCCGTACTTCCTGCCGCACCGCGCGATCGGCGCGCTGGGGCTGATCGGCGTCGCCGGTGCCCTGGCCGCGACCGTCGCGGGCCGCCTGAACGACCGCGGACTCTCCCGCCGCACCACCGGCATCGCCCTCGCCCTGCTCGCCGCCTCCTGGCTGCCGCTGGCCTTCACCCGCAACTCGCTCTGGGCGCTGGCCGCCGGGGTGATCCTCCTCGACCTCGCCGTGCAGGCGGTCCATGTCACCAACCAGACCCTGATCTACGCCCTCCACCCGGACGCGGGCAGCCGCCTGATCGGCGGCTACATGGTCTTCTACTCGCTCGGCAGCGCCACCGGGGCCATCGCCGCGACCTCCCTCTACACGGTGGCGGGTTGGGGCGCGGTCTGCGTGCTGGGGGCGGCGTTCAGTTGCCTGGGACTGGTGGTGTGGGTGTGGAGTGGGTGGCGGGAGCTGCGAACCAAGCCCTCGCCCGCGAGGGGTTAGCCGGGTGTTAGCCGCGCGGCAGTCGCGCGCCAGGGGCCGCGGGCAAGGTGAGTGTCGTACCGAGGAGATCACGTCGCCGACTGCCCCTGGGGGGACCCCGAAATGCGCTCCAACACCGTCCGTACCGCCCGTCGCCGTACCCTGCGTGTCGCCGCCGCCGCTCTCACCATGGCCGCCGGGCTGACGCTGACCGCCTGCTCCGGTGCGGACGCCGGTGGGGCGAAGGCCGCGGGTCAGGCGGATGCGGCCGCGGCCGCCACGGACGTCGACGCCGGCGCGGGGGCCTCCACCACGGTGCAGAACGGCGAGCCGCAGGCGGGCTCCGGCGCGCAGGGCGGCGCGAAGGGCGACGCGAAGACCGACGCCAAGGCGGGGGCCTCGGGCGGGCAGGCCGCCAACTCGTCCGCCGCCCAGGGGGAGCGCTGCCACACCTCCGGCCTGAAGGCGGCGTTCGCCACCGGCGGCGACGCGGCCCCGGACCCGGACGCGGAGGGCGCGACGACCACCAGCATCGCGCTGACCAACACCAGCGGCCGCACCTGCAAGATCGGCGGCTTCCCCGGTGTGGACCTCACGTCCGAGAACGGCGGCGGCACGTGGTCGCTGGTCCGCTCGTCCGCCAAGTACAGCTCGATCACCCTGGGCCCCGGCGACACCACCGACTTCACGATCAACCTCGGACTGGCCCACGAGGGCGACGACGGCACCTGGATGCCCGCCTACGCGGAGATCACCCCGCCGAACGAGACCACTTCGCTGAAGGTCGAGTGGCCCTGGGGCCCGCTCATCGACCAGTCCGCCGCCACCCACCCGGTCACCTTCGTCAACCCCATCGGCTGACCCTTCCCCGAGACCGAGAACGGCCGTTCCGAGGCCGGGTGCCCGACAGCGCACCTGCCCGGAACGGCCGTTCTCGGTTTCCGCCGGAGGGCGAAGGACACTGCGCACGGGGAAAACCGTTGGCGCACGCTGCGTCCCGGTGCGGAGACTCCCGGCGCGGGGGTGCTCGGTATCGGGGATTAGGTGGCGCCAGATGGTGCCATGTGGTGCCACTTGGGTTCGCCTGGCGTTGCTTCGGGTGGCTGACGGCGCCTTGATGTGGTGCGATTTCTCCCTCGTTTTCCCAGCTCACGGTCGGTTTGGTGGAGCACGTCGACGGTGCGGAGCCGGAGGGACTTGCATATGGCGCCATTGCGGTGCCACTATGGCGTCATGGATCTCACCCCGTATGTCGATACTCTGCGCCGTGAGCTTGCGGTGGCCGCTGAAGCCGGTGGGGAGGAGGCCCGCGAGTTGGCGGAGCGGTTGACGGCTCCGTTGGAGTCGGCGAGCAGGCTCGCGATGCTTCATGTGCTGTCTGCGGCGATGGATGAGATCACGCGGGAGTTGGCTCCGGGGTCGGTGGATGTGCGGTTGCGGGGGTTGGATCCGGATTTCGTGGTGACGCCGCCGCCCGCCGCGGGGCTTGCGGAGGAGGCCGCCGCGCCGGTGGAGCCGCTGAAGGTGCAGCCGCCCGTCGACGGTGACGAGGGGGGGACGGCCCGGGTCAACTTGCGGCTTCCGGCCCACCTCAAGGCGCGTGCCGAGGAGGTCGCGGGCCGTGAGGGGCTGTCGGTGAATGCGTGGTTGGTGCGGGCGGTCGCGTCGGCGGTGGAGGGCGGTACGCGGCCGACCGGTACCCAGCGGGCTCGCACGATCGGGCAGAGCTTCACCGGCTGGGTGCGCTGACCCCGAGCCCGCACCCGCACCCGTACGCGTACCACTTCACCGGCACCGACACCGACGCCTACACCGACGCCGGTACCGGTATCGAAGACACACCGTCCCCGCATGGGCGGGGGCGTTCCCAGGACTCACGAGGACGGTTCAGCATGCCTTCTTTCGATACGCCCGAGCCGATTTCGGTCACCGTTCATCTGGACGCCGGTTCCGTACAGTTCCTGGCGGGTGACCGCCGCGACACGGTGGTCGAGGTACGGCCCCGCGACGCGAAGCGTGACCAGGACGTACGCGCCGCCGAGCAGGCCGAAGTCACCTGCGCAAGCGGGACGTTGACGGTCAGGTCGCCCAAGCCGCGCTACCTCCTCGGCCGTACCGGCACCGTTGATGTGACCGTCGAACTCCCCGCGGGTTCGCGCGTCGACATGACTGGCGCCTGGGTCCAGGTGCTGAGCGAGGGGCGGCTCGGTGAGGTCCGCGTCAAGAACTCGTCCGGCGACGTCCGCCTCGATGCGACCGGGCCGCTGCACCTGACCGCCGCGCACGGTTCGGTCACGGTCGGGCATGTCGAGGGTGCGGCCGAGATCGCCACCAGCTCCGGCAGCCTCAGGGTCGGGACCGTCGACGGGCCGGCCACGTTGAAGAACTCGCACGGCACCACCACTCTCGCCGCCGTGACGGGGGATCTGCGGGTCAGTGGCGCCCACGGCGATATCGACATCGCACGTGCCGAGGGCTCGGTCACCGCCACCACCGCCCACGGCGCCCTGCGCCTGGCCGATGTCGCCCGGGGCAGCGTGCAGTTGGAGACGTCCTCCGGCTCGATCGAGGTCGGTATCCGCGAAGGCGCCGCCGCCTGGATCGACGTCGCCTCCACCTCCGGCCAGGTCCGCAACGCGCTCACCGGCGCCGAAGCCCCGCAGAAGGCGGCGGACACCGTCGAGGTCCACGCCCGCACCCGCCACGGCAACATCGACATCCTCCGCGCCCACGCCTGAACACCCGCCCCGCACCCCACCACACACCGCCACGCACTTCCTCCACTCCACTCGCCTCGGCCTTTGAACGAGAGGGCGTCATGTCATCTGTCATGCCCACACCAAGGAACGCGGGCGCGCGGGCGCCCGACGCCATCGCCGTCACCGGTCTGCGTAAGTCGTACGGCGACAAGACCGTGCTGGACGGCGTCGATCTGCGCATCCCCGCTGGGTCCGTGTTCGCGCTGCTCGGGCCCAACGGCGCCGGGAAGACCACGACCGTGCAGATCCTGTCCACCCTCATCGCCGCCGACGGCGGGCAGGCGCGCGTCGCGGGCCATGACGTCGCCACCGCGCCGGACGGGGTGCGCGCCGCGATCGGCGTCACCGGGCAGTTCGCCGCGCTCGACGATCTGCTCACCGCCGAGGAGAACCTGCTCCTCATGGCCGACCTGCTCCGCCTTGGCAAGCGCGAACGGCGTTCCCGTACAGCAGAGTTGTTGGAACGGTTCGGCATCGCGGACGTGGCGCACCGGCGGGCCGCGACCTTCTCCGGCGGGATGCGGCGGCGACTGGACCTCGCCATGACGCTGGTCGGCGACCCGCAGGTGATCTTCCTGGACGAGCCGACGACCGGGCTCGACCCACGGAGCCGCCGCACCATGTGGGACACGGTGCGGGCGCTGGTCGCGAGCGGCACCACCGTCTTCCTCACCACCCAATACCTGGAGGAGGCCGACCAGTTGGCCGACCGGGTCGCCGTGCTCGACGGCGGCCGGATCGTCGCCGAGGGCACCGCCGACGCGCTCAAGGCGCAGATCCCCGGCAGCCACGTACGGCTGCGGTTCGCCGAGCTCGACGGGTACGAGCGCGCCGCCACGGCCTTCCCCGGCGCCGCCCGGGACGACGAGAACCTGGCCCTGCGGGTGGCGGGCGACGGCGGTTCCGACGCGCTGCGCGGTCTGCTCGACCGGCTCGACGCCGCCGGTCTCCGGGCCGCCGACCTCTCCGTGCACACCCCCGACCTCGACGACGTGTTCCTCGCCCTGACCGGCGACGAGGCCACCGGATCCGGCGCCCCGCAAGCCGTGACCGGCGCCCCGCAAGCCCGGACCGGCGCCCCGCTTCCCGCCAAGGAGACCCCGCGATGAGTGCCCTCACCTACGCCGTGCACGACTCGATGACCATGCTGCGGCGCAACCTCAAGCACGCGCTGCGCTACCCCTCCGTGTCGCTGGCCAGCGCCCTGACGCCGATCCTGATGCTGCTGCTCTTCGTGTACGCCTTCGGGGACTCGCTCGGCGCGGGGATGGGCGGCGGGCGGGACGCGTATCTGGCGTATCTGACGCCCGGCATCATCGTCATGGGGGTGGCGGCGGGCTCGATGGCGACCTCCGTCGCGGTCTGCTCCGACATGACCGAAGGCATCATCAACCGCTTCCGCACCATGAACATCACGCGCTCGTCGTTCATGACCGGGCACGTCGTCGGCAGCGTCCTCCAGACGATGGTGTGCGGCGTCCTGGTCGTGGCCGTCGCGTTCGCCGTCGGGTTCCGGTCGGATGCGGGCCCGCTGGAGTGGCTGGCCGCCGCCGGTCTTCTGCTGGCCATCGCGTGCGCCGTGACCTGGCTGGCGGCGGCGCTCGGCCTGATCTCCAAAACCGTCGAGTCCGCGAGCAACAAGCCGCTGCTGATCCAGTTCCTGCCGTTCCTCGGCTCGGCGTTCGTCCCGGCCGACTCGATGGCGCCGGGCCTGCGCTGGTTCGCCGAGAACCAACCGTTCACCCCGATGACCGAGACACTGCGCGGCCTGCTCTCCGGCTCACCGATCGGCGACAGCGGGTGGATCTCGCTGGCCTGGTGCGCGGGGATCACGCTGATCGGTTACGTCTGGTCGCGGTCGCTGTTCAACGGCGCCACCAAGGGGTGAGGGGGCGGCCCGGGTGG
>NZ_VKJP01000296.1 GCF_007280575.1 Streptomyces benahoarensis | reverse complement strand
CCCGGACCGCCCCCGTCCCACCCCTGGCCGAAGCTGGCGTACGGGACGCGTAAAGAGCGAGCCCGGGGCCGTAAGGGACCCGTCAACGGACTACGGCGGATGGCCGAAAAGAGGTTTTGTCGAGGGGTCCACACGGCCGGGTCCTTGCACCCGGTCGTCCCTCTTGTCCCTTCCTCCCAGGAGTTCACGATGGCCGACGTGGCCTTCGTCGTCACCACGCTCGCGGTCTTCGCGCTGGTGGCCGTCATCGCCAAGGGGGTGGCGAAGCTGTGAGTGCCCAGAGCATCGAGAACGTGATCGGGCTGCTCGTGGCCGTCGCCCTGCTCGGCTATCTCGTCCTCGCCCTCATCAAGCCGGAGAGGTTCTGACGGTGAACTCCCTCGCTGCCGCCTCCGGCGCGCTGAGCCCCGCCGTCGCCGCGGTGCTCCAGCTGCTCGCCCTCATAGCGGCGCTCGCGCTCGCCTACCGCCCGCTCGGCGACCACATGGCCCGCGTTTACTCCTCCGACCGGCATCTGCGTGTCGAGAAGTGGATCTACAAGGCCATCGGAGCCGACCCGCACACCGAGATGCGCTGGCCCGCCTATCTGCGCGGCGTCCTCGCCTTCTCCGCCGTCAGCCTCCTCTTCCTCTACCTGCTCCAGCGCCTCCAGGGCAGCCTGCCCGGCTCCCTCGGTTTCGCCTCCATCGACCCGGACCAGGCGTTCAACACCGCCGCGTCGTTCGTCGCCAACACCAACTGGCAGTCGTACGCCGGTGAGCAGGCCATGGGCCACGTCGTGCAGACCGCCGGGCTCGCGGTGCAGAACTTCGTGTCCGCGGCCGTCGGCATCGCCGTCGCCGTCGCGCTGGTCCGCGGCTTCGCCAGGTCCCGTACCGGCGAACTCGGCAACTTCTGGGCCGACCTGGTCCGCGGCACCGTCCGGGTGCTGCTGCCGATCTCCGTCGTCGGCGCGCTGGTCCTCGTCGCGTGCGGGGCGATCCAGAACTTCTCCGGCATCCACGAGGTGGGCCAGTTCCTCGGCGGGCACCAGCAGATGAACGGCGGCGCCGTCGCCTCCCAGGAGGTCATCAAGGAGCTGGGCACCAACGGCGGCGGCTACTTCAACGCCAACTCCGCCCACCCCTTCGAGAACCCCGACGGCTTCACCAACCTCTTCGAGATCTTCCTGATCCTGGTGATCCCGTTCGCGCTGACCCGCACCTTCGGCCGGCTGACCGGCTCCCTCAAGCAGGGCTACGCGATCCTCGGCACCATGGCCGTCATCTGGATCGGCTTCACCGTGCTGATGTGGGCGGCCGAATTCGGCGGCCACGGCCGGGCGTTCGAGCTGGCCGGGGGCGCCCTGGAGGGTAAGGAGACCCGCTTCGGCATCGGCGGTTCGTCGCTCTTCGCCGTCGCCACCACCCTCACCTCCACCGGCGCCGTGGACAGCTTCCACTCCTCGTACACCGGGCTCGGCGGCGGGCTGACGATGCTGGGCATGCAGCTCGGCGAGATCGCGCCCGGCGGCGTCGGCTCCGGCCTCTACGGCATGCTGATCATGGCGGTCATCGCGGTGTTCCTCGCCGGGCTGATGGTCGGCCGGACGCCGGAGTTCCTCGGCAAGAAGATCGGCACCCGCGAGATCAAGCTCGCCGCCTGCTACATCCTCGTCACTCCGGCGCTGGTGCTCTGCTTCACCGCCGCGTCGCTGGTGCTGCCCACCCCGCCGCACTCGATGCTCAACTCCGGCGCGCACGGCTTCTCCGAGATCCTCTACGCGTACACCTCCGGTGCCAACAACAACGGCAGCGCCTTCGCCGGACTCTCCGCCGACACCCCGTGGTTCAACACCACCATCGGCCTCGCGATGCTGCTGGGCCGCTTCGTCCCGATGGTCTTCGTGCTGGCGCTCGCCGGCTCGCTCGCCGAGCAGCAGCCCGTACCGAAAACCGCAGGGACCCTGCGTACGGAAAAGCCGCTGTTCTCCGGCCTGTTGGTCGGCACGATCCTGATCGTCGCCGGTCTGACCTACTTCCCCGCCCTGGCACTGGGCCCGCTCGCCGAAGGACTGGCGTCATGACCACCGGTACGAAGAGACCCACCGGTACGCCGCCATCCTCGGGCGCGCAGGCGCCCACCCCCTCCGAGAAGCACGAGGACGATGCGATGTCCACCGTCACCCAGGACCGGGCGCCGCACCAGGACGCGCCCGCCCCCGCCCACCCCGAAGGCGGCCGCGTCGGCGGCGGGCTCTTCGACCCCAAGCAGCTGCTGCGCTCGCTGCCCGACGCGTTCCGCAAGCTCGACCCCCGGGTGATGATCAAGTCCCCGGTGATGTTCGTGGTGCTGGTCGGCTCGGTGCTCACCACCGTGCTGGCGCTGCTCCACCCCGGCGCGTGGTTCGGCTGGGCGATCACCGCCTGGCTCTGGCTGACCACCCTCTTCGCCAACCTCGCCGAGGCGGTCGCCGAGGGCCGCGGCAAGGCGCAGGCCGACACTCTGCGCAAGGCCAAGACCGACACCGTCGCCCGCCGCCTGACCGGCACCACCGAGGAGAGCGTCCCCGGCACCGACCTGCGCATCGGCGACCTGGTGGTCTGCGAGGCAGGCGACGTCATACCCGGCGACGGCGATGTGGTCGAGGGCGTCGCCAGCGTGGACGAGTCCGCCATCACCGGCGAATCGGCGCCGGTCATCCGCGAATCGGGCGGCGACCGCTCGGCCGTCACCGGCGGCACCAAGGTCCTCTCCGACCGCATCGTCATCAAGATCACCACCAAGCCCGGCGAGACCTTCATCGACCGGATGATCAACCTGGTGGAGGGCGCCGCCCGGCAGAAGACGCCCAACGAGATCGCCCTCAATATTCTGTTGGCCTCCCTGACCATTGTTTTCCTGCTCGCCGTGGTCACGCTCCAGCCGTTCGCCGTCTACGCGGGCGCCGAACAGTCCATGATCGTCCTGACGGCGCTGCTGGTCTGCCTGATCCCCACCACCATCGGCGCGCTGCTCTCCGCCATCGGCATCGCCGGGATGGACCGGCTCGTGCAGCGCAACGTCCTGGCGATGTCCGGCCGCGCCGTCGAGGCGGCGGGCGACGTCTCCACCCTCCTCCTCGACAAGACCGGCACCATCACCTACGGCAACCGCCGGGCCGCCGAGTTCGTCCCCGTCCCCGGCGTCACCGAGACCGCACTCGCCGACGCCGCGCAGCTCTCCTCCCTCGCCGACGAGACCCCCGAGGGCCGTTCCGTCATCGACCTCGCCGAGGAGAAGTACGGCCTCGCCGCCCGGCAGCAGAACCAGCTGACCGGCGCCGAGTGGATCGAGTTCACCGCCCAGACCCGGATGTCCGGCGTCGACCTCCCCGCGGACGGCGCCGCGGGCCCCGCCCGTAAGGTCCGCAAGGGCGCCACCGCCTCCGTCGCCGCGTGGGTGGCCGAGCGCGGCGGCACCGTCGCCGCGGACGTCGACCGGATCGCCACCGCCATCGCGGAGGCGGGCGGCACCCCGCTGCCCGTCGCGGTCGACGACGCGGAGGGCGCCCGCGTTCTGGGCGTCATCCACCTCAAGGACGTCGTCAAGGACGGCATGCGGGAGCGCTTCGACGAGCTGCGCCGGATGGGCATCAAAACCATCATGATCACCGGCGACAACCCGCTCACCGCCAAGGCCATCGCGGCGGAGGCGGGCGTGGACGACTTCCTCGCCGAGGCCACCCCCGAGGACAAGATGGCCCTCATCAAGCGGGAGCAGGCGGGCGGCAAACTCGTCGCGATGACCGGCGACGGCACCAACGACGCACCGGCCCTCGCCCAGGCCGACGTCGGCGTCGCCATGAACACCGGCACCTCCGCCGCCAAAGAGGCCGGAAACATGGTCGACCTCGACTCCGACCCCACCAAACTCATCGAGATCGTCGAGATCGGCAAACAGCTTCTGATCACCCGCGGCGCCCTGACGACGTTCTCCATCGCCAACGACGTCGCCAAGTACTTCGCGATCATCCCCGCGATGTTCGCAGTGGTGTACCCGGGCCTGAACAAGCTCAACATCATGGGCCTGACGTCCCCGCAGTCCGCGATCCTGTCGGCCGTCATCTTCAACGCCCTCGTCATCGTCGCGCTGGTCCCGCTCGCCCTGAAGGGTGTCCGCTACCGCCCGATGAGCGCGGACCGCATGCTCCGCCGCAACCTCGCCCTCTACGGCCTCGGCGGCCTCATCACGCCCTTCGTCGGCATCAAGCTCATCGACCTGCTCCTGACCCTCATTCCTGGCATCGGGTGACGCCCACCATGAACACTTCCCTGACCAACACCGCCCGCCTCACCGGCGCCGCACTCCGCGCCCTCCTCACCCTGACCGTCCTGTGCGGCGTCCTCTACCCCCTCGCCGTCACCGGCCTCGCCCAGGGCCTTTTCCCCCACCAGGCGAACGGTTCCGCACTCCGCAGCAACGGCAAGGCCGTCGGCTCGTCCCTCATCGGCCAGCGCTACGACCTGCCGCTGAAGAAGGGCGAGGCCACCCCCGCCCCCGACCTCCGCTGGTTCCAGCCCCGCCCGTCCGGCGGCCTCACCGAGAACACCGTGAACACGCAGTACAAGCTGCTGGTCTCCGGCGCCACCAACCGCGCCGGGGACAGCCCCGACCTCATCAAGGCGGTCGAGGACGCCAAGGCCGCCGTCCTCGCCGACAACACCGCGCCGGGCTACACCCCCAAGCCGTCGGACATCCCCGCCGACGCGGTGACCTCCTCCGCATCAGGCATGGACCCTGACATTTCCCCTGCCTATGCCCGCCTTCAGGTCCACCGGGTCGCGGCGCGCAATCACCTCTCCGCGACGGAGGTCAACCGCCTCGTCGCCGCCCACACAACGGGCCGCACCCTCGGCTTCATGGGGGAGCCCCGGGTGAATGTCCTGGAGCTGAACGTGGCGTTGGGGGAGGCGGCGCGGAAGGGGTGAGCCGTTGTGCGTTGCGCGTCGCCCGTCCGGCCGAGGTGGTGCCGGGCGGGCGCGGTGGGGTTCGTGGGGTGGCGGTGAGCGTCTGAACTCCGCGCTTCCCCCGGCCCGTTCACGTTCCGATCTGCCGATCCCGTAGTGGATCGCTCCTGAGCGGAACGAAGGGGAACTCACCGTGCCCGACGTCTTCATCAACTACCGCACCGGCGACGAGGAGGCCACCGCCACCCTGCTCGAACGCGAGCTGTCCCGGCGCTTCGGAACCGAACGGATCTTCCGCGCGAGCAAGTCCATCGGAGCGGGTCAGAATTTCCCGCAGGCGCTGCTCACGGCCGTCCGGCGGTGTCACGTCCTGCTGGCGGTGATCGGTCCGCGCTGGGCGGACGCGCGCACCGGCGACGGCCGCAGAGCGCTGGGCGATCCCGGGGACTGGACGCGACGGGAGCTCCTGGAGGCGACCGGATCGGCCACGCGGATCATTCCGGTGCTGGTCGGCCCGACCGCCCGGCTCCGTCGCGCCGAGCTGCCCGAAGCGCTTGCCGGACTCGCGGACCTCCAGTACCGGCGGCTCAATCACCGCAACGCCGACGCCGACCTCCGGCGCATCGCCGACGACCTGGCCGCGCTGGTCCCGTCACTCGCCGCCGTCGACCGGCTCCGGGCCGGGGAGAGAACGCGGCACCCCGCCGTCATGACAAGCGGCCCGTGCGCCGCCCCGCTCCTCCCGACCGGCCCCGCGCTCCCGACCGGCCCCGCGCTCCCGACCGAACGGCCCCTCAGCGAACGCCGGTTGGAGGGCATACGCCTGGACAGTGCCCGGCCCGACTACCCGTTCCTGTTCTCGGCCACCGTGCGGTGGCGCCCCACCCGTGGCGAAGCGGAACCCGCGCACCCGGGCCTCGCCGACCTCGCCGTGTCCACCGTGGTGTCCCGGGCCCAGGTCGTCGTCGGCCAGGAGGCCCCCGAGCGCTGGGAGGCGGTTCGCCTCCGGCTCCGGGGCGAGCTCGGCTGCCGGTACACCGACCCCTCGGCCCGGGTCACCGTCCTCGCGGAGGACATAGGCCTGACCCTGAACGAGGACGACCGCGCCCGGCTGGCGCAGCTGTCCCGGCTCCGGAAGGAGGAGGACGCCTGGGAACGTCACCGCCACTTCGAACGGAACCGGCGCGCCTACCTGGGCGACGAGGTGCTCAAGACCCCCGGCAGCGCCGTCGTGTGGTGGCTGGCCCGCCACGGTGAACGGGTCGAGGATGCGGTGAGGATGATCGGCCCGCTCGCCCAGCTGTCGGCCGCCGCCAACGACACCGAGATCCCCGAAGCGTTCCGGCACCCCGGCGCCGAGTGTCCCGCCCGCGCGCCTTTCCCCGCCGCGGCCTGCGCGCGCGATGTGCCGTACGGGACGGCCGCCCCGGGCCACGGGGCACCCGCACCGGAACCACAGGGCCCGCCGTCCGGGCGCACCGGCACCCGGCCCTTCCCCGGCGGCACGCAGGTCGATGGCACGTTCGGCACACCGGCCCCGCCGACCCGTCAGGGCCCCACCCCGACGGACCCGGACGACGAGGCGGCCGAGCACGTCGTCCGGCTGGTCGACGAACTCGGCCTGGCGGAGGGTTCCCCGGAGCGTGCGGCCTATGTGGAACGCCTCGCCCGTTCCACCGATGAGGTCGGCCGGAGCGCCGCCGCGGCACGGATCCGGCAGCGTTTTGCCACCCGTCGGTGGGCCTCACCCGAGGCGGAAGCGTCGCCCGTACCGGGCCACCCGGAGGGGCCCGTGTCCCCTCCCGCTTCCGAAGGTGGCGCGTTCGGCGCCGGGTGACGCCAGCCGCCGGTCCCTCGATGGCGGCGCTCACACCCCAGGCTTCTGATGACCCACACCCGTGCCCCCCAAGGGGCGCCACGGCCGACGGAAGCCACGACGGGCCCCACCGACTGCGGTGGGGCCCGTCCCCGTCCGTCCCGGCCCATGCCGTGGCACGCCGCCCGGCGTGGGCCAGGACCTTGGCCAGGACCTTGAGACGTCAGCGCCCCGGCACCGCCCCCGACCCGCCCCGTCCGCGATACTGCCTACGCAACTGACGCCACAGGCAGGGGGAATCGGTGCGTCCGCTGGGCAAGGGGGACCCTGTCTCTTATATACATCTCCGAGCCCACGAGACGCTCATGAATC
>NZ_VKJP01000295.1 GCF_007280575.1 Streptomyces benahoarensis | reverse complement strand
ATTAAGTCGTCGGCAGCGTCAGAGGTGTATAAGAGACAGGAGCGAACGGGTGAGGGGCCGCCGAACAGTCACCGGAGGAGGCGCGGTGCGGGCGTGGCCGGGACGGGCGGGTCCCGAAGAACCCTTCCCTCACGCCTCCTTGGAGCGGCACCCCGTGACCGTTAGCGTGCCGGTGCGGGTGTGCCGCCCGCGCCGCGCTTCCGCACGTCCCCGTTGTGTCGCCGTACGACCGCCGAGCAGTGGAGGCAGCCATGCCCCGTCCGACCCGTCGCACCCTGTTGGGCTCCGCCGCCGCGCTCGGCGTCCGGGCCGCGCTCGGCGGCGGCGCCGCCGTCCCCGCCCCGGCCGCGGCGGACGGCGGCGTCCCGTTCGGCACCGGACCGGCGCACGACGCGCTGCGCCGTCTGCTGCCGCACCACGCGGAGCAGTTCCGGCTCGTCCGGCTGGCCCCCGGCGACCGGACCGGGGACCGTTTCCGGGTCGGCGGGCGGGCCGGGCGGATCGAGGTCGCGGGGACCTCCCCGGCGACGCTGCTGACCGGGGTGCACCACTATCTGCGCCACACCTGCGGGGCCCAGCTGTCCTGGGGCGGCGACCAGCTGGCACTGCCGGACCGGCTGCCCGCCCCGGGCGCGTCCGCCGAGCGGTCCTGCCCGCTGCCGCACCGCTTCGCACTCAACGACACCCACGACGGCTACACCGCCCCGTACGCCGACTGGCCGCGCTGGGAGCGGCTGATCGATCTGCTGGCGCTGCACGGGGTGAACGAGGTGCTGGTCACGCCCGGTTCGGAGGCGGTCTACCACCGGCTGCTGACCGGGTTCGGGTACACCGACGCCGAGGCCCGCGCCTGGATTCCGGAGCCCACCCACCAACCGTGGTGGCTGCTCCAGAACATGAGCAGTTACGGCGGGCCGATCGACCCGGCGCTCCTGGCGCGGCGGGCGCGGCTGGGGCGGCGGATCGCCGACCGGTTGCGCGCCCTGGGGATGCGGCCGGTGCTGCCGGGCTACTTCGGGACGGTGCCGGTGGACTTCGCGGAGCGGAACCCGGGGGCCACCACCGTGCCGCAGGGCGTCTGGGCGGGGCTGCCGCGCCCGGACTGGCTGGACCCGCGGACCGGCGTGTTCGCCGACGTCGCCGCCGCGTTCTACCGTCACCAGCGGGAACTGCTGGGCCCGGCCGGGCACTTCAAGATGGATCTGCTGCACGAGGGCGGCGACCCGGGCGACGTACCGGTGGCGGACGCGGCGCGGGCGGTGGAGCGGGCGCTGCGCACCGCGCACCCCGGGGCGACGTGGGTGATCCTCGGCTGGCAGGAGAATCCGCGGCCCGAGCTGCTGGACGGCGTCGACCGGGACCGGATGCTGATCGTGGACGGCCTGAGCGATCTGGACACCGTCACCGACCGGGAGCGGGACTGGGGCGGGGTGCCGTACGCGTTCGGAACGATCCCGAACTTCGGCGGGCGCACCACGATCGGCGCGAAGACGCACCGGTGGACGGAGCGGTTCACCCTCTGGCGGGACAAGCCGGGCAGCGCGCTGGCCGGGACGGCGTACATGCCGGAGGCGGCGGAGCGCGATCCGGCGGCGTTCGCGCTCTTCGCGGAGCTGGCGTGGAGCGAGCGGCCGGTGGACCGCGCGGCGTGGTTCGACGGTTACGCGGATGCCCGTTACGGGGGCCGGGACGCCGCCGCGCGGGCCGCGTTCGCCGCGCTGCGCACCAGCGCGTACGAGATCTCCAGCGCGGACGGGCGGCCGCACGACGCGGTGTTCGCGGCCCGGCCGAGCCTGGCCGCGCGGTCGGGGACGGCGCACGCCACGCACACTCCGGCGTGCGATCCGGCGGCGGTCGACACCGCGTTCGCCGCGCTGCTGGGCGTACGGCCCGCGCTGCGCGGCGCCGACACCTACCGCCACGATCTGACCGATCTGGCCCGGCAGGCGCTCGCCAACCGTTCCTGGCAGCTGATCGGGCAGCTCCAGGAGGCGTACGAGCGGGGCGACGGGGCGTCGTTCCGGGCGCTGTCGGGCCTGTGGCTGCGGCTGATGCGGCTGAGCGAGGAGGTCACCGGGGCGCACCGGCGGTTTCTGCTGGGGCCGTGGCTGGCGCAGGCGCGGGCCGCGGCCGCCGGGGACGCGGCCCTGGAGGCGCGGCTGGAGCGGTCGGCCCGGGCGCTGATCACCACGTGGGCGGACCGGCCGACGGCGGACGGCGGGAAGCTGGCGCGCTACGCCAACCGCGACTGGCACGGGCTGATCGGCGAGGTGTACCTGCCGCAGTGGCAGGCGTATCTGGACGAGTTGGCGGATGCGCTGGCGGCCGGGCGGGAGCCGAAGACGTTCGACTGGTACGCGTGGGAGGAGGAGTGGACGCGGCGGCGGGAGCGGCATCCGGAGCGGCCGGTCGCCGATGCGTACCGCACCGCGCGGCGGGTCCGTGAGGTGCTGGCGGCGGCGCCGTACCAGGGGACGTTGACGGTCACGGCCGAGCCCGCGGCGCTGCCGCCGGGCGGGCGGGCGCGCGTCACGGCGGCGCTGCGCAACGTCAGCGGGCTGCGCGCCACCGGCCGGGTGGACTTCGCGCTGAGCGGCCCGGAGGCGGCGCCGGACGGCCCGCTGTCGCTGCCGTCCGTCGGGCCGGGCGCCACCGGCCGGGCGCGCTGGCAGGTCACGGCGCCCGCGGGCCCGCCGAAGGAGCCGCTGCGGGCGCTGCCGTACACGCTGGCCGCCACGTACGGGCCGCGCGGGGAGGAGCGGGTGCGGGCGGTGCGCGAGGGCACGTTGTGGGTGGCGGGGCCGTTGGAGGCAGGGTTGGCGACGGTCACCACCAATGGGGCGGTTTTCGGTCAGGTGGCGGAGCGGTTCGCCGTCGACGGCGGCGGCAGCGATCTGTGGCGGGCCACCGCGGAGTTCGGCGCGGTGTACCGGCCGGGGGCGTTCGCCCCGGGCGGGTCGGCGCAGGCCGAGGTGGTGCGGCAGGACGCGACGGCGCCGTGGGCCCGCGCGGGCCTGATCGTCCGCAACCGGCTGGCCGCGGAGCCCGGTTCGCCCGGGACCCGCGGTTTCCTCAACCTCTCCGTCACCCCGGCCAACGGCGTGGTGCTCTCCTACGACGCGACGGGCGACGGCACCCTCGACACCTACGAGCGGCTGGCCGGGGTGACCGCGCCGGTGACGCTGCGGCTGGTGCGGGGCGCGGACGGGGCGGGCGGCGGTACGTACACCGGTTCCTGCTCGGTGGACGGCGGTGCGACGTGGCGGGAGGTCGGGACGGTGCGGGTGCCGGGGGCGGCCGGGGCGCAGGACACCGGGGTGCACCAGTGTGCGGCCAACTCCGGTTCGGGGGCGCGCGGGACGGCCGAGTTCCGCCGCTGGAGCATCCGGTGACCGGCCGGCCACCGCGTACGCTGAGCCGGAAGGACCACGTGAGCGAGGGGACAACGGCAGTGCGACACGAAGTCGATCCTGAGGAGCGGGCGATCAGAAGGAGAAGAGCACGAAGGTAGATCGCCCCGGGCCAGTGTCCAGGCCCGTCCCCACGCTCGCATGCGTCGCTGGCAACGGCGGGGTGTGAAGCCGAGCGGGTAAAGCCCAAGAGCGGCCCAGGCCATCGGGCTGCAACAGGCGAAGGGGAAGACTGGACGGGCGAACGCAAGTGAACCCTTGATGACATCCCGTTATCCCCAAGCCGCTTGATGGCAAAGCAGTTGGTGGCTATAGGACCTCAACGCGGAAGAGCGTGAAACGACCCCCTTGATTGCTGTGAAGGGGGGAGGACACCGTCGGTCCCGGGATTAAGAGGGCGCCCACCCCAGTCGTAACTCCAAGGAGCGGAACGTGGAAACCCTGTTGGAGTCCGTGCTGTCGCACGGTAAGCCGGAGGTAACGAAGGCTCAACTCTCCAGCAGGACAGGATGATCCGAAAAGCGAATGCCGGTGTGGCGAAAGCCTAGGGGAAAGCAAGGACGGACCTCCAGCCACCTTGTATAACCCGCCGGATACGGGCGCAATGCCCGGCCTGAAAAGGAGCCCACGCGGATCAGGTAGGCCCGTGGAGAAGAACTGCAACGAAACCGGAACCGATGGACAAGTTAGACGCTGGAAAGGAGCGCCGTGACGATGGAAACTGAAGTTGCGGCCCCACTCCATCTAGCGAACGGACCAGAGGACTACGCCAACCAATGGCACAGCATTGACTGGGCCAAGGCTGAGGCATCAGTACGGCGGCTGCGGCAGCGCATCTTCACAGCCTCGCAAGAGGGGGACCTGAAGAAGGTCCGTAACTTGCAGAAGCTCATGCTGCGGTCACGCTCCAACGCGCAGGTCAGCGTTAAGAGAGTGACGCAGCAGAGCTCCGGTCGCCGAACGGCTGGCATCGACGGAGAAACGGCTCTCACTCCTACGGAGCGAGGGAAGTTGGCAGCACAGATCTGTGCGGAACCAACCTCCGTACAGGCCAGTGCGGTTCGGCGCGTGTACATTCCGAAGGCGAACGGGAAAAAGCGCCCGCTCGGAATCCCGGTCATTCGAGACAGGGCCCACCAGGCCCGTGTAAAGAATGCCCTGGAGCCAGAGTGGGAAGCCCGGTTCGAGGCGCGAAGCTACGGCTTCCGACCGGGTCGGGGCTGCCAGGATGCGATTCAGAGCATCTTCTCCACAGTGTGTGGCCGTACGGCCCGACGCCTGTGGGCGCTCGACGCAGACCTGTCAGCGGCGTTTGACCGAATCGACCACGACCATCTGATGCGGAGCATCGGGAGCTTTCCCGCGAGGGAAATGGTCCGCGGCTGGCTCAAGGCCGGGGTCATGGAGAACGCACGATTCGCACCGACCGAAGAGGGCACACCTCAAGGCGGTGTTGTCAGCCCGCTTCTCCTTAACATCGCGCTACATGGAATGAGCGCGGCCGCCGGCTGCATGGATGATGCCAGAAACTGGCAAAGACGAAATGCGCCGGTGCTTGTGCGGTACGCCGATGACTTCGTTGTGCTCTGTCTCAGCGAGGATGACGCGCAGGGGGTTAAGGAAAGTCTAGCCCAGTGGTTGAGTCCGAGAGGACTGTTCTTCAGCGAGGAAAAGACGAGAATCGTCCACCTCGAAGAAGGATTTGATTTTCTCGGATTCAATATTCGCAGGTATGGCGAGAAGCTACTCGTCAAACCGAGCAAGGATGCCGTCAAGAGGATCCGGAAGAGGCTCCGCGACGAGGTCCTGACCCTGCGAGGGGCCAACGCCTCCGCCGTGGTGAAGAAGCTCAATCCCATCATCCGGGGATGGGCCACCTACTACCGGTCGGGTGTGTCCAAACGAACGTTCACGTCACTGGACCATTATGTGTGGCTGCTCACCTATAAGTGGGCCAAGCACTCTCACCCGAGGAAGTCGAAGACCTGGTTCATTAACAGGCACTTCGGAAATTTCAATTCACTCCGGCAGGACAAATGGGTATTCGGTGACCGAGATACTGACACCTACCTCTACAAGTTCAGCTGGACCAAGATCGAACGGCACGTCATGGTCAAGGGAAGAAGTTCCCGCGACGATCCGAGCCTTTCGAATTACTGGGCGAATCGCGTGCGCAGAAGCATGCCAGCAACGGCCGACAAGTTGTCGATCACGCTGGCCGCTCGCCAGAAGGGGATCTGTCCGCTGTGCAAACAGCCACTGATCCTCGGTGCCGAATATGAATCCGACAGCCCACGTGAATGGGCGGCCTGGTTCTCGGCATCCATGAAGCCGCTTCACAAGCATCACTTCGTGTATCGGCGGGATGGCGGTTCGGATGAAACGAACAATCTCCGCCTCGTACATGCCGAATGTCACCGCCAGCATCACGCTGGTGACCACGAAAGGACCAAGCAAGTATGACCACGACACGAGGTTCAAGGGGCCCGCTTGAGCCGGATGCTCGGAAAGCGAGCACGTCCGGTTCTGAGGGGGCCGGGGCGGGGCAACCCGCTCCGGCTACCCGACTGAGCGCCGCAGCGGAGCAGGAAGCAGCGGATCGGGAAGCGGCCGGGAAGGCGGCGGCGAAGGAAGCCGAGAAGGCGTGGCTGTACGGCCTCGACATCTCGGACGCCACCTGGCAGCGCGCACCGGGCGACGCCGAGGAGGCGGTGGAGATCGCGTTCCTGGAGCGCGGCGCGGTCGCGATGCGTAATTCCACCGAGCCGGATGTGGTGCTGCGCTACACCAAGGCGGAGTGGGACGCGTTCGTGCTGGGCGCCCGGGACGGCGAGTTCGACCTGGAGATCTGAAGCACCCCGGGCCCGTGCCCGGTGCCGGGCGGCCGTCCGCGGCCGGGCCCGGCCCCCTTCCGGTCACCCGTACCGGCCTTCGTGGCGGCGGGTGACCGGCCTCGTTTTCGCTCGTTTCACCGAGCGTGAAACAGCAGCCGACACCCTTCCGTCAGGACAGCGCCCCCGAGGACCGCGTCGCCGCTCACGACCCCGGAAGGGCCCCGGACGGCCTCGACGCGGTGGACGTCGAGGAGGCCGAGGCGGCGCTGGTCGCGCACTATCCGCGGCTGGTGCGGCTGGCGTATCTGGTGCTGCCGCACGGCGGTGGCCGGGGCCGCCGGGTGCGCGCCGCGCACGCCGTCACGCAGCGTGCCCTGCCGCGCCGCCGCACCGGTACGCCGGCCCTGCCGCTGCCCGGCCCGCGCGGCCCTCTGGAGGCGGACGGTCCCGGGTATGCGGTGCTGCGGGTCCAGGTGCTGCGGGAGGCGCTGGCGGTGGCGGACGGCCGGTGGCGGCGGCCCGGGCCGTTGCCGCAGGTGTGGGGGGTGCGGCTGGCGCCGCGGTCCGGCGGGGCGGCGGAGTTGGCCCTGGACCGGGAGTTGGCGGAGCTGTCGGCGGCGGGGCGTGCGGCGTATGTGCTGCGCGCCCTGGAGCGGATGACGCCGACGGAGGTCCACCGGACGCTGGAGGCCGCCGGGGTGCGCGATCCGGAGGTCGCGGCGGTGGAGGCGGACGAGGTGACGGCGCCGGGCGCGGTGCGGGGCCGGTCCCTGCTGGAGTCGCCGGAGTTCGACGCGTGTGCGCTCCAGGCCCGGCCGACCGATCTGATCCGGCGGCGGCAGCACGGCCGGGCGCTGCTGGCGGCGGGCGCCGCGGTGGTGGTGTGCGGGGCGCTGCTG
>NZ_VKJP01000294.1 GCF_007280575.1 Streptomyces benahoarensis | reverse complement strand
GTTGCGTACGGGGGAGGGGCGGGCCGCGCGCCGGGTGGCCCGGACGCCGCCCCGTCCCCCTCCTCTCAGAATCCCCGGCGCGCCCCGCCGTCCACCGGCACCATCACACCGGTCAGGTACGACGCGGCGGGCGACAGCAGGAACGCCGCGGTGCGGCCGAACTCGTCGGGCTTGCCGTAGCGGCCCAGCGGGATCGTGGCGCAGTTGCGGGCGCGGTTGGCCTCGGGGTCGCCGGAGACCGCGTCGAGCTGCGTCATCCGGTCGGTGGCGATCCGTCCGGGCAGGACGCCGACGATGCGGATGCCGCGCGGCCCGACCTCGTCGGCGAGCGACTTGGCGAACCCGGCGAGCCCGGGGCGCAGCCCGTTGGAGACGGTCAGCCCGCCGATCGGCTCGTACACCGAGCCGGACAGCACGAAGCCGATGACGCCGCCCTCGCCCAGCTCGGCGGCGACCGCGCGGGCCAGTCGGACCGCGCCGAGGAAGACGGTCTCGAAGCCGTCGCGCCACTGGTCGTCGGTGAGGTCGGTGGTGCGGCCGGGCGGCGGGCCGCCGACGCTGATGAGGATGCCGTCGAGGCGTCCGAAGCGCTCGCGGGCGGTGGCGATCAGGCGTTCCGGCGTCTGGGGGTCGGCGTTGTCGGCGGCGACGCCGACGGCCCGTTCGCCCAGTTCGGCGGCGGCCGCGGCGGCGCTCTCCGCGGTGCGGCCGGTCAGTACGACGCGCGCGCCGTCGGCGGTCAGCGCCCGGGCGGTGGCGAGGCCGAGGCCGCGGGTGGCGCCGGTGACGAGATAGGTCCGGTCGGTGAGTCCAAGGTCCATGGGGCTAGTCTGCACCGGCCTCACCGAACAGCGTGAAGGCGGTTCCGACCAGGCCGATGTGGCTGAACGCCTGCGGGAAGTTGCCGAGTTGCCGTCCGCCCGCCGGGTCGTACTCCTCGGCGAGCAGACCGACGTCGTTGCGCAGTGCGAGGAGGCGGGAGAACAGGTCGCGGGCCTCGCGCCCGCGGCCCGTCAGGTGGAGCGCCTCGGCGAGCCAGAAGGAGCAGGCGAGGAACGCGCCCTCGTCGCCGGGCAGTCCGTCGACCGCGCTGTCGCCGGTGGCGTAGCGGCGGACCAGGCCGTCCTGGGTGAGCGTGGCGCGGACCGCGTCGACGGTGCCGATGACGCGGGGATCGTCGCCGGGCAGGAAGCCGAGGCGGGGGATGAGCAGGGTCGCGGCGTCCAGCGCGGTGGAGCCGTAGAACTGGGTGAAGGTGGACCGGGCGGCGTCGTAGCCCTGCGCGCAGACCTCGCGGTGTATGGTCTCCCGCAGCTCCCGCCAGCGCCGCAGGTCGCCCCGGGCCCCGGGGACGGCTTCGAGGGTGCGGACCGCGCGGTCGACGGCGACCCAGGCCATGACCTTGGAGTGGACGAAGTGGCGGCGCGGGCCGCGGATCTCCCACAGGCCCTCGTCCGGTTCGCGCCAGGTGGTGGCGAGGTACTCCACCAGTGCGCGCTGGATGTTCCAGGCGTGCGGCTGGGACGGCAGCCCGGCGACGCGGGCGCCGTGGAAGGCGTCCAGCACCTCGCCGTAGACGTCGAGTTGCCGCTGGTCGACGGCGGCGTTGCCGAGCCGGACGGGCGCGGAGGCGGCGAACCCGGACAGCCAGGGCAGTTCGGCCTCCGGCAGCCGCCGCTCGCCCGCGACGCCGTACATGATCTGCAGGTCCTCGGGGGCACCGGCGACCGCGCGCAGCAGCCAGTCCCGCCAGGCCGCCGCCTCATCGAGATAGCCCGCGCCGATCAGGGAGGTGAGGGTCAACGAGGCGTCGCGCAGCCAGCAGTAGCGGTAGTCCCAGTTGCGGACGGAGCCGAGCGCCTCGGGCAGCGAGGTGGTGGGCGCGGCGACGATGCCGCCGGTGGGGGCGTACGTCAGCGCCTTGAGGGTGATCAGCGACCGCAGGACGGCGTCGCGGTGCGGTCCGGTGTAGCGGCACCGCGCCGACCAGGCGTGCCAGTCGTCGAGGGTGCAGTCGAGGGCGTCGTACGGGTCGATGATCCGCGGGCGCGGACGGTGCGAGGGGTGCCAGGTCAGGACGGAGGCGTAGCGCTCGCCGGGCCGCACGGTGAACTCCGAGCGGGTGCTGAAGTCCTTGCCGTACGTGGTGACCTGGGGTTCGGTGCGCAGCCAGACGGCGTCCGGACCGGCGACGGCGGCCCGGCAGCCCTCGGCGCGGCGCATCCACGGCACCACCCGGCCGTAGTCGAACCGCAGCCGCAGCACGCCGCGCATCTCGACGTGGCCGCGCAGTCCCTCGACGATGCGGACGACGTCGGGGGCACGGTCGCGCTGCGGCATGAAGTCGGTGACCTTGACACAGCCGTCCGGGGTGTCCCAGACGGTGTCGAGGACGAGGGAGTCGCCGCGGTAGGAGCGGGTGGCGCGGGCGTCGGGGTGGACGGGGGCCATCCGCCAGTGGCCGTTGTCCCGGTCGCCGAGGAGCGCGGCGAAGCAGGCGCCGGAGTCGAAGCGCGGCAGGCAGAGCCAGTCGATCGACCCGTCGCGGCCGACGAGGGCGGCGGTCTGCAGATCGCCGATGAGCGCGTAGTCCTCGATGCGTGGGGGCACCCAGCGGGCTTTCCCGCCGGGCGGCGCCGCTATTCGGGGGCCGCGGCCGTCCGGGCTACAGGGGCGTCCGCGGGCGGGGCGTCCGTGGCGTCCGCCGGGTCCGCGTCCGTGGCGTCCGGTTCCGTCGCGGTGGTGTCCGCTCCCGCCGCCGCGGCCGCCGCCCGGTCCCGGCGCTCCCGGCGGACGAGGACGACCCAGCCGACCGGCACCGCCGCGGCGAACAGCCACCACTGCACGGCGTACGCCATGTGCGGGCCGATGCTGTCGTGGTCCGGCTCCGGGACCAGCTCGGGGGTGTGGTGCGGGGTGTTCGGCGCGTTCTGCTCGATGTACCCGGCGAGCACCGGGCGGTGCAGCAGCTTCGCCTGCTGGGCGCTGTTGATGAGCATGACCTGGCGGTCGGGCAGGCCCTGCCGGTCCTTGATCCCGCTGCCCTCGGTGGTCTCGTCGGCCATCATCCGGCCGGTCACGGTGACCGTGCCGCGGGGCGCCGCGGGCACGTCCGGGAACTTGGTGAGGTCGCCCCCGGCCGCGATCCAGCCGCGGTTGACCAGCACCGTCCGGCCGTGACCGAGGTCGAGCGGGGTGAGGACGTAGTAGCCGATGGTCGATTCGTCGGCGGCGGTGCGCTGACGGACGACGACCTCGTGGGCGGCGTCGTACGTGCCGGTGGCGGTGACCGTGCGCCACATGTCGCCGCGGGGCAGGGCGCGCCCCGGGGAGGTCAGCTCGGTGACCGGTACCGGCTTCGCGTGGAGGTTGCGGTCGATGAGCTGGTTCTGCGCGACCCGGTGCTCATGGCGATGGAGCTGCCAGAAGCCCAGCTTGACCATGGCCGGGATCAGGACGAGGCCCACGAGGGTGAGGATCACCCATTGCCGGGACAACAGGAAGCGGTACACGGCTTCGACGGTACCTGGCGTGCGAACGCCCCCGAGCGGCGGGGCCGCCGGGGGCGATGCCGGGCGGCGGCGGGGCTCACACCCGGTCGACGATGCCCTGTTTCCCCGCGGCGCGGGCGCAGTGGGCGCCGCAGAACCACTGCCCGGAGGCCTCGACGCCCTGGCCGATGATCTGGACCCGGCAGTGTTCACAGATGGGCGCCATGCGGTGGATGGCGCAGGAGAAGGAGTCGAAGACGTGCCGCGCCCCGTCCTGCGTCTCCACGTAGAAGGCCAGGTCGTAGTCGTTTCCGCATACCTCGCAACGAGTCATGCGCCGCATCGTGCGGACCGCGGCGCGGCGGAGCAAGGCCATCGGGCCGGGTCGTCGGCGCGGCACCCGACCGGCGCAGCGACGGCCGGGCCGACCGGCGGTGTCACCCGGCGGGGGGCCGGACGTCCTGGAGGAGCTGCATGAAGGCCGCCTCGTCGATGACGGTGGTGCCGAACGTGCGGGCCTTGGCGGTCTTGGACGTCTGCGCGTGCGGGTCGTTGGTCACCAGCAGGCTGGTGAGGCGCGACAGGCTCGTCGCGACATGCAGCCCGGCCTCGATCGCGCGGTCCTCCAGCAGCTCACGGTCGACGGAGGTGTCGCCGGAGAACGCCACCCGCATGCCCTGCACCAGCTTGCCCCCGGCCTCGTACCGCCCCGGGTTGGGGTACGGGCAGGCCGGGCGCTTACGGGCGGGACGCCAGGAGGCGGTGGGACGGTACGACGAGGCGCCCGGATACCGCAGGGGCGCCGGGGTGTCGGACCACTCGGTGAGCGGCTGGCAGGCCAGCAGCGGCAGCCGCAGGTTCTCCCGGGCGGCGCGCCGCAGGCTCGGCCGGAACGTCTCGGCCAGCACCCGGGCGTCGTCCAGCGCGTGGTGGGCCCGCTCCTGGACCACGCCGTAGTGGGCGGCGAGGGTCTCCAGCTTGTGGTTGGCGAGCGGCAGGCCCAGCTCCTTGGAGAGGGCGATGGTGCACAGCCGGCGGTTCACCGGGGCGACCGCCGTGGCGCGGGCGTACTCGCGGGCGATCATCGACCAGTCGAACATGGCGTTGTGGGCGACCAGGACGCGGCCCTCCAGCCGCCGGGACAGCTCGGGCACGATCTCCGGGAAGAGCGGCGCGTCGGCCAGCACCTCGCTGGTCAGGCCGTGGATCCACACCGGGCCGGGGTCGCGCTCCGGGTTGACGAGGGTGTACCAGCGGTCCTGGAACTCGCCCCGGGCGTCGAGCTGGTAGACGGCGGCGGAGATGATCCGGTCGTCACGGGCGAGGCCGGTGGTCTCGACGTCGACCACGGCGTACCCCTCGGGGTAGGCGTCCGGCCAGGGGACCGGCGGGGTCTGCGGGCCCGGCTGCTGCCCGATCCTCGGCGCGATCGGGTCGGCTGCTGTGTGGTCTTCGAGCATGGTCCCTGAGGATACGGGCCGCCACTGACAGCCACCGCACCGCCGTCGGCTCCGTGGCCGGACTCCGCCCGTGGGCGCCGCTGCCCGGCCAACGACGGCCACCACAACGGAAAGCGGGCGAATGTGCATCAAGAGGGAGGATTTCTCAACGGTTCGTTACCGGCGGTATCCCCGGGCCGGAAACTGACACCCCGTCTCACATACTTCTCGGTAACCACCTCTGGCCGCGCCCCCGGCACCGCACTTATCGTGCCGGACATGCCGCACCTTCCCGATGTCGTGCTGTGGTCCGTCCCCGCCTTCCTCCTGCTCACCGCCGTCGAGGTGGCGAGCTACCGCCTGCGCCCCGACGAGGACGCCGCGGGCTACGAGGCCAAGGACGCGGCCACCAGCGTCGGCATGGGACTGGGCAGTCTCGCCTTCGACGCCCTGTGGAAGATCCCGATCGTGGCGATCTACTCCGCCGTCCATGCGCTGACCCCGCTGCGGGTGCCGGTGCTGTGGTGGACGCTGCTGCCGATGCTCCTGGTGCAGGACTTCCTCTACTACTGGTCGCACCGCGGGCACCACGTCATACGCGTCCTGTGGGCGTGCCACGTCGTCCACCACTCCAGCCGGAAGTTCAACCTCACCACCGCGCTGCGGCAGCCCTGGACGAGCTGGACCGTCTGGCCGTTCTACCTGCCGATGATCGTGCTCGGCGTCCATCCGGCAGCCGTCGCCTTCTGTTCCGGCGTCAGCCTCGTCTACCAGTTCTGGGTGCACACCGAGCGGATAGGCAAGCTGCCGCGGCCTGTCGAGTTCGTCCTGAACACGCCCTCCCACCATCGGGTGCACCACGCCTCGCAGGGCGGCTACCTGGACCGCAACTTCGGCGGCATCCTGATCATCTGGGACCGGATGTTCGGCTCCTTCGTCCCGGAGACCGAGCGGCCCGTCTACGGCCTCACCAAGAACATCGCCACCTGCAACCCGCTGCGCGTCGCCACCCACGAGTACGCCGCCCTCGCCCGCGACCTCCGCGCCGCCACCGGCTGGCGCGAACGGGCGGGCCGGATCTTCCGCGGCCCGGGCTGGCAGCCCACGGCCCGGCCCGCGACCGTTGCCGACGCGGGCGCCCCCGGGGGCGGCGCACCGGGCGGCCCACCCGGGGGCGGCCCCGTGGCCGCGCCCACCGGAGGCACCACGGTCGCGCCCACCGGCGGCCCGGCCCCCGGCCCGTCCACCACCGCCGCGTCCATCGCCGCGCCCACCGTCAAGAGAGGTGCCGCGTGAGCCCGACGCGCCCCCGCCCCCGCGCCGCCCGCGCGCTGCTCGCCGGGTTCGCCGTGCTGGTCGCCGTCCACCTCGTCGCGCTGCTCGTCCGTACCGCCGCCGGATCCGGCAGCGGCGCGGGTGCCCTCGCCCACGCCGCGGTCCTGGCGACCAAACCGGCCCTGATGCCGGTCCTCGCCGGGTACGCCCTCGCCCGGGGCGGCCCGCCGCTGATGGCCGGTGCGCTGCTCCTCGGCTGCTGCGGCGACACCCTCCTGCAGATCGGCGGCGACCTCCTCTTCCTGCTGGGTATGGCCGCGTTCGCCGCCGGACACGTCTGCTATCTCGTCCTCTTCGCCCGGCACGGCACCGCGCCCACCCGCGCCCGCACCGCCGCCGCGGCCGGGGCGTACGCCCTCGCCTGCGCGACCCTCGTCGTCCTGCTGTGGCCCGGCCTCCCGGTGGACCTGCGGGGCCCGGTCGCCGGGTACAGCCTGCTGCTGACCGGCATGGCCTTCGGTGCCCTGCGCGCCGGGGCGCTCGCCGCCGTCGGCGGGCTGCTCTTCCTGCTCTCCGACAGCCTCATCGCCACCGGGATCGCCGCCTGGCCCCAGGCGCCCGCCCCGCACTTCTGGGTCATGCTCACCTACGTGGCAGCCCAACTCGCCCTCACCCTGGGGCTGTTGCGGACCGCCGGGCGTACGGTCCCGGCCGCCTCCGCCGCACCGCACCCGGTCCGCGTCTGAACCCACCGGCGCCGACGCCGTACCGGGCGGGCCGCACGCCACTTCGCCCGGTACGCGGCCGCGACCGGCGGGCCGCCCCGCCGCGGGGCCGTGCCCCGGCTCGTCGGCGGGAGCGGGATCACCTCCGGCGCAACGAAGCGCCCGCCCCTGTCTCTTATACACCTCTCCCAGCCCACGAGACGCTCATGAATCAACGA
>NZ_VKJP01000293.1 GCF_007280575.1 Streptomyces benahoarensis | reverse complement strand
GCCCCACCCCACCCGCTCCGTCCCCGTGCCGCGGCCCGGTCCCGGTGTGAGACTGGCCCCATGAGGACTGCGTACAGCGTGGCGGACGTGCGGGCGGCGGAGCGGGAGCTGATGGCGCGGGTGCCCGAGGGGGCGCTGATGCAGCGGGCCGCGGCCGGGCTCGCGGCGGTCTGCGCGCGGCTGCTGAGCGGGGCGCGCGGCGTGTACGGCTCCCGCGTGGTGCTGCTGGTCGGCAGCGGTGACAACGGTGGTGACGCCCTGTACGCCGGGGCACGGCTGGCGCGCCGGGGCGCCGCGGTCGGCGTGGTCCTGCTGACGCCGGAGCGGGCGCACGCCGGGGGACTGGCGGCGCTGCGGGCGGCCGGTGGCACCGTCGTCGCCGACGCGGAGCGCGCCGTGACCCGCGCCGACCTCGTGGTCGACGGCATCGTCGGCATCGGCGGACGCGGCGGACTCCGTCCCCGCGCCGCCCAACTCGCCGCACTGGCCGCCGAGTCGGCCACCGTCGTCGCCGTCGACCTGCCGAGCGGCGTGGACGCGGACACCGGCGAGGTCCCGGGCGAGGCGGTCCGCGCCGATGTCACCGTGACGTTCGGGGCGTACAAACCGGGGCTGCTGATCGACCCGGCGCGGGAGCGGGCCGGGGTGGTGCACCACGTCGACATCGGCCTCGCGCCGACCGCGGAGCCCGCCGCCGAGGCGTTGCAGCACGTGGACGTGGCGCGGCTGCTGCCGCTGCCGTCGGCGGAGAGCGACAAGTACCGGCGCGGCGTGGTCGGCGTGGTCGCCGGGTCCGCGCGTTACCCGGGCGCGGCGGTGCTGGCGGTCGCCGGTGCGCTGCGCGGCGGCGCGGGCGCCGTCCGGTACGTCGGCCCGGCCGCCGACGCGGTCCTCGCGCGCTTCCCGGAGACCCTGGTGCACGCCGGTCCGCCGCACCGCGCGGGCCGGGTCCAGGCATGGGTGATCGGCCCCGGCCTCGGCGATGAGGCGGACGCCATGGAGGATGTGCTCGCCGCCGAGGCGCCGGTGCTGGTGGACGCCGACGGGCTGCGGTTCCTGACGCCGGAGCGGGTACGGGCCCGGACCGCGGGCACCCTGCTGACGCCGCACGCGGGGGAGGCCGCCGCGCTGCTCGGCGGGGACCGCGCCGCGGTGGAGGCGGGCCGGTGGCGGGCGGTCCGTGAGTTGGCCGCGGCGTTCGGCGCGACGGTGCTGCTCAAGGGCTCGACGACGCTGGTCGCGGACGCCGCGAGCCCCGTACGGGTCAACCCCACCGGGACCGGCTGGCTGGCGACCGCGGGCAGCGGTGACGTGCTGTCGGGCCTGACCGGTTCGCTGCTCGCCGCCGGTCTTCCGGCGCGTGACGCGGCGGCGGCGGGCGCGTATCTGCACGGCCTCGCGGCCCGCTTCGCCGCCGGTCCGGACGGTGCGCCGGTCACCGCGACGCAGGTCGCCGGGCGGCTCGCCGCGGCCTGGCGGGACGTCGGACGGCGCACGCCGCGACCGGGCGGGGCGAAGCACTGAACGGCCGCCGCGGGCCGGTCCCCGCACCCCTGGCGGACGCCGTCCCCGGGCCGGTCCGCGCCGATCGGCCGGGGCCCGCGCGCCCCGCTTCGCCGGACGTACCCCAGGCCCGCGGGGCGGCGCCTGAGACACTGAGGGGGATGAACGAGACAGCAACGCGGGCCCGCGCCGCCATCGATCTCGCCGCCGTGCGGTCGAATGTGCGAGCGCTGCGCGGCCGCGCACCCGGGGCAGAGCTGATGGCCGTGGTCAAGGCCGACGGTTACGGACACGGCGCGGTGCCCTGTGCGGGCGCCGCCCGCGCGGCCGGAGCCAGCTGGCTGGGCACCGCGCTGCCCGAGGAGGCGTTCGCGCTCCGCGCGGCCGGTGACACCGGGCGGCTGATGTGCTGGCTGTGGACGCCGGGCGGCCCCTGGCGCACCGCCGTCGAGCAGGACATCGACGTCTCCGTCAGCGCGCTGTGGGCGCTGCGCGAGGTGACCGACGCGGCCCGCGCCGCCGGGCGCCCCGCCCGGGTGCAGCTCAAGGCCGACACGGGCCTGGGCCGCAGCGGCTGCCAGCCCGCCGACTGGCCGGAGCTGACCGCCGCCGCCCGCGACGCCGAGCGCGCCGGGCTGCTCTCCGTCACCGGCGTCTGGTCCCACTTCGCCTGCGCCGACGAGCCGGGCCACCCCTCGATCGCCGCGCAGCTCACCGCGTACCGCGCGGCGCTGGCCGTCGCCGACGCCGCGGGGCTGCGTCCGGAGGTGCGGCACATCGCCAACACCCCGGCGCTGCTGACCCTCCCCGAGTCCCACTTCGACCTGGTCCGCACGGGCATCGGGATCTACGGCATCTCGCCCGCCCCCGAGGTCGGCACCGCCCGGGAGCTGGGGCTGCGCCCCGCGATGACGCTGGAGGCGTCGCTCGCCTCGGTCAAGAGCGCCCCGGCCGGGCACGGCATCTCGTACGGCCACCACTACACGACGGCGGACGACACCACGCTTGCGCTGGTGCCGCTGGGCTACGCGGACGGCATCCCGCGGGACGCCTCCGGCCGCGGGCCCGTGTTCGTCGCCGGGAAGCGGCGGACGATCGCCGGGCGGATCGCGATGGACCAGTTCGTCGTCGATCTGCACGGCGACACCGCGCTGCCCGGCGACCGCGCGGTGCTCTTCGGGCCGGGCGACGACGGCGAGCCGACCGCCGAGGACTGGGCGCGGGCCACCGGCACCATCGCGTACGAGATCGTCACGCGGATCGGCGGCCGGGTGGCGCGGATCCACCGCGACAGCGCGCCGGAGCCCACCGTGCCCGCGGCGGCGGGCTGCCGCGACGTGGGGGGTACCGGATGACGGACGGCGCGGACGCGGCGGCAGCGGCCACGTCCGCGGGCAACTGGGCGAAGGCCGGACGCCACGCGGGCCTGGCGGGCGCGGCGATCGGCATCGTCGCCGCGGGCGCCGCCGCCGGGGTGGCGATGGAGCGGATGACGGTCGGTCGCGGGATGCGCCGCCGCGCCCGCGTCGCGCTGGACGCCGCGGGCCCCTACGGATCGCTGCGCGGCACTCCGGGCACCGCCGTCGCCGAGGACGGCACCCCGCTGTACTACGAGATCGACGAGGCCGACGGCGCGGCCGCGACGCCCCACGGCCGTACGGCCAAGGGTTCGGCCGCCTCGTCCGGCCGTGCGGAGCGGGCCGCCGCGCAGCAGGCCGCGGAGGTCCGCAGGCGGCTCGCCGGGCCGCGCCGCCGCTCGCCCGCGCCCACCGTCGTCTTCTGCCACGGCTACTGCCTCAACCAGGACTCCTGGCACTTCCAGCGCGCCGCGCTGCGCGGCGCGGTCCGCACCGTCCACTGGGACCAGCGCAGCCACGGCCGCTCAGGCCGCTCCCGCCCGGTGGGCGACGGCGGCGAGCCGGTCACCATCGATCTGCTGGGCCGCGATCTGAAGGCGGTGCTGGACGCGGCGGCGCCCGAGGGGCCGCTGGTGCTGGTCGGGCACTCCATGGGCGGGATGACGGTGATGGCGCTCGCCGATCAGTACCCGGAGTTCGTGGCCGAGCGGGTCGCGGGCGTCGCGCTGATCGGGACGTCCGCGGGGCGGCTGAGCGAGGTGGCGTTCGGGCTGCCGTCGTTCGGCGTCAAGGCGTTCCACCGGCTCGCCCCCGGGTTGCTGAAGGTGCTGGGCGCGCAGAGCGACGTCGTCGAGCGGGGCCGCCGCGCCACCGCCGACCTCTTCGCCGGGATCATCAAGCGGTACTCCTTCGGCACCCCGCAGGACGTCGACCCGGGCATCGCGCGTTTCGCCGAGCGGCTCATCGAGGCCACCCCCATCGATGTCGTCGCGGAGTTCTACCCGGCCTTCGCCACCCACGACAAGGCGGCGGCGCTGGTGGCGTACGACACGATCGCGGCGCTGGTGCTCGCCGGCGAACGGGATCTGATCACCCCGGCCGACCACAGCGAGGCCATCGCCGAACTGCTGCCCGCCGCCCGGCTGCTGAAGGTGGCCGGGGCCGGGCATCTGGTGATGCTGGAGCGCCCCGAGCTGGTCGCCGAGGAGCTGGTGGCGCTGGTGGAGCGGGCCGCTTCGACGGGTCGCCGGGGTCGCTCGGCGCGGGACTGACCGCCGCGCGCCGTACCATTTGCGGCATGAGTGCCACCGCCACACAGACCCGTGTCACCGTCGAAACGCCCGAGCGGATGCAGGAGTTGGGGCGTCGGCTGGCCGCGCTGCTGCGCCCCGGCGACCTGGTACTGCTCACGGGTGAGCTGGGCGCGGGCAAGACGACGCTCACCCGCGGCCTGGGCGAGGGCCTGGGCGTGCGCGGCGCCGTCACCTCCCCGACCTTCGTCATCGCCCGGGTGCACCCGACGCTGACCGGCGGCCCCGCGCTGGTCCACGTCGATGCGTACCGCCTCGGCGGCGGGCTGGACGAGATGGAGGACCTGGACCTCGATGTGTCGCTGCCGGATTCGGTGGTGGTCGTGGAGTGGGGCGACGGCAAGGTCGAGGAGCTGTCCGACGACCGGCTGCACGTGGTGATCGAGCGCGCGGTGGGCGCGGACGCCCCCGCGGACGCCGGGTGGGAGAGCGACGCCGCCGACGTCCGCACGGTGACGGTCACCGGTATCGGCGCCCGCTGGGCGGACGCGGGCGTCGCGGAGCTGACCGCGGGCTGACCGGCCCGGAGGCATCCACCGGCCGGGCGCGCGGGGTGACGTGCGCGGCGTTTTCCGACAGGCCGTCGGTAACGTGTTGCGTCCGTGGTCCCCGCCGTGGTCACATGGGAGGAGAGAAGAGGTTAGGGCTGCCTAACTTCGCTCTCGTCCGCCGCTTGCCCCAGGAGCCCGGGAGGCGACCATGACAGTCCACGAGCCCTCCGCCGCACCGCACGGCCGCGAGGCACGCGAGGCGTGCGACGCGCCGCCCACCATGCACCAGCTCCTCGCGTCCTGCGCCGCCGCCACCGCCGTCTCCACGCCCCCCGAGGCCCCGGCCACCGCCGCCGTGCCCCCGGCCGAGCCGGACCACCCGACGCCGTCAGCCACGGAGCGCGACGCGGCGTAGCCCGTACGGGCGAAGGGTGGCGGGCCGGGAGTGAGGTACGGCCCGCCGTCGCTGTCCGCGCGGGCACCCGGAAACGTAGGAGTACCCGGAGGCGTACGAGTACTCGAAGACGTACGAGCCCCGGAGGCCCGGCGCCCGCAGCCGACAGCGCAGCCGAAAAGACCGCACCCGGAAAGTCCCGCGCGTGCGGCCGCCCCCGTCAGGCGACCACGACCACCTTCGTGCCGTTCACCGCGAAGCCCCACATCGCGCCGCCGTCGGCGCGCGACTCGCGGATGCCGCCGGTGCGCTGCGAGGCGTCCGGGTTGGGCGACGAACCGTCGACCGCCGCACTGAAGCCGATGACCACGCCGTCGACGCTGGCGAACCGCACCACATGCTCGATGGCGATGCCGTCCGAGCCGGTCACGCTCACCGACCGCGAGGTCACCGGGTAGGTGCCCATCGGCGGGGAGACCGGGCTCGGCGAGACGGTGAAGGTGCGCGAGGCGGTGCCGTCCGCGCCGACCAGCCAGACCCGCTTGGCGCCGAGCGCGTAGACGATCCGCTTGCCGGTGCCGGACGCCTCGGGGACCTTCGGTTCCGCCGGGCGGTGCTCCTTCTTGCCGGAGCCGGGCCGGGTGGGGTGCTTCCCGGCGGTGTTGCCGGTCTTGTGCGGGCGGAGATCGGCCGGGGCGGACGCGGACGCCTGGTAGCCCAGGAAACCGACGGCGACCAGGGCCGCCGCGGTGAGCGCGGTGACGATCGTGCTGCTCCTGGCGGGCATCGCTGTGCCACCTTCCGCTGTGCGCGCTTCCGTTGTGCTCGCCCGCCGGGGCGGGGCGGCCCGCCGTCCTCGCGGTCCGATTGCCGTGAGGTCCTATCGCCACGGGAGTGTGACGATAGGACCTGGACGCCGACCGTAGCACCGGAGAGGGCACTCCCGGCCGAGCCGTACGCTTGAGGGCGTGCTGCTCCTAGCCCTAGACACCGCCACGCCCGCCGTCACCGTCGCCCTCCACGACGGTGAGCGGGTTCTCGCCGAGTCCCGCCAGGTGGACGCGCGCCGCCACGGCGAGCTGCTGCTGCCCGCCGTCGACCGGGTGCTGGCCGAGGCGGGCACGAAGCTCGACGCGGTCACCGACCTGGTCGTCGGCGTCGGCCCCGGCCCCTACACCGGCCTGCGGGTCGGCCTGGTCACCGCCGCCTCCTTCGGCGCCGCGCTCGGCATCCCGGTGCACGGCCTGTGCTCCCTGGACGGCCTCGCTCATGCCGCGGACCTGGACACCCCCTTCGTGGTGGCGACCGACGCCCGCCGCAAGGAGGTCTACTGGGCCCGCTACGACGCGTCCGGCCGCCGCCTGACCGAACCGGCCGTCGACCGCCCCGCCGACATCGCCGAGCAGGTCGCGGACGTCCCCGCCGTCGGCGCCGGTGCGCTGCTGTACGACACGGTCTTCACCGGCGTACGGCGCGACGGCCCCGAGCACCAGTCCGGCGCCGCGCTCGCCTCCGCCGCCGCCCGCGCGCTGGCGGCCGGCGAGGAGCTCCTGCCGCCCCGGCCGCTGTACCTGCGCCGCCCCGACGCCCAGGTCCCGGCCAACTACAAGGTGGTCACACCCCGGTGAGCACCACCGTCCCCGACGCGGCGGACGCCCCCGTTCTGCGCGAGATGCGCTGGTGGGACCTGGACGCCGTGCTCACCCTGGAGCGGGCGCTCTTCCCGGAGGACGCCTGGTCGGCCGGGATGTTCTGGTCGGAGCTGGCGTACGCCCGCGGCCCGGCCGCCAACCGCCGCTACCTCGTCGCCGAGCGGGGCGGGGAGATCGTCGGCTACGGCGGGCTGGCCGCCGTCGACGGCACCGGCGACATCCAGACCATCGCGACCGCCCGCGACCACTGGGGCAGCGGCCTCGGCGCCCGGCTGCTGACCGCGCTGCTGTCCGCCGCCACCGACTTCGAGTGCCACGAGGTGCTGCTGGAGGTCCGCGTCGACAACCTCCGCGCCCAGCGCCTGTACGAGCGCTTCGGCTTCGTCCCGCTCGGCTTCCGCCGCGGCTACTACCAGCCCGGCAACGTCGACGCCCTGGTCATGCGCCGCACCGCGACCGACCCGGACGCCGAGGCCCCGGACCCCGATCCGGAC
>NZ_VKJP01000292.1 GCF_007280575.1 Streptomyces benahoarensis | reverse complement strand
TTTTTTTTCAAGAGAAGGACGGCATACGAGTTTCATGGGCGTCTCGTGGGCTCGGAGTGGTGTATAAGGGACAGGGTAGGGGGCGGGGGCTGACGGGGCCCGGCCGCCGGTCACCCAAGCCCGCCTGCACACAGGCCCGCCCGCACACAGGCCCGCCCGCACACAGGCCCGCACCCGGGCACCGCAACTCGGGTGCCCAGGTGCAGGCGGGGGCGCGGCCCGCAGTCGATGGCGAATGACTCATGCCAATGACCAACGGTCAATGGGCACCATGCGGTGTGCCATGCCCGTGCCTGCCCTGCCTCCGGGGCCGGTGCAGGCCGTGGGGTTCGCGGACGCGATGGTTGCGGAAGATGTAGAGGGAGACGACGAACATCACCGCGCCCATCACCAGGCCCCAGGCCGACGACTTCAGGACGGACGGGCCGCTGAGGTTGTAGAGCCAGCCCATGCTGGCGCCGAAGAGCGTGCCGTAGGCGAGCGCCCGGGTGTCGGTGATCATGGTGGACTGGAAGTGCACGAGCGCCAGCCCCAGCGCACCGGTGATTACCGCGGCGATCAGCCCGAGCAGGGCGGCCTGGCCACCGCTCGCGCCGCTGGTGTGATCGATCCAGATCGTGTAGCAGCCGAAACCGAGCGCGGCGACGACGGGCCACACCACCTTGGCCGGCAGCCGACGGCCGCCCTTGGGATGCGTCGCTTCGGACTCCGTACCTGCGGCCGGGGCGTCGGCGGTCGCGCCGTGTTCCCGTTCGACCGCGCCGTGCGTACCGGCGGCCCGCGCACCATGGCGCGGAGCAGGGTTCTCCATGACGGGCTCCTCTCGCTTGCCCCTCCTGTCCAGGCGACACCCGCGCACTGGCCCCGTCAACTGGATCAGCGAGCCCGGAGAGCAGGCACGGACCCCTCCCGCACCGGAGTAGGAGCGGCCGTCCCCGCAGGAGCGGGTTCGGAGAAATCCCGGGGGCATGGGAGGTTTCGAGGCGATCCGGGAGCCATGGGCGGATTCGAGGCAACCTGGGGAAGGCGCAGGTCGTCTTCGGAGTCGGGATCGCAGGAGCCGTCGGGCGTCGGGGCGGCCACCGGGCACCGGGCGCGTCAGTGACCCCAGGGACGCAGAAGACGCACCGAGGTGACGGGCGTCTCGCCCGAAGGAATTGCTCACCGGGCGGACGGGGCGCAGCTGCGACCCGCACGCCCCACCTGACCTGCGGTTCTCCCCGTCCGGCAGCGGCTGACTGCCCTAGGTGACCGCGCAGGGTACTGCATGATCAGAAAAATAGACGGGCAGCTTGGGAATTCTGTCCGGTTTCCAGCCGTTGTTTCCTTCGGATGGGGCAGTTCGGTCACCCCGGGCCTCCCGCGTCCATCGTCCCGCGAACGACTCATCACCGACTCATCGCAAAGGGAGCTCACGCATGGCAACCCGTGCCGTCGCCCGCCGTCAGACCACCAGGAGCGGTGCTGACGGGGCCAGCAGAGTTCGCGCCGTAGGCGGGGAGATCGCCGACCGCGACCTGGTCGGCATGTACCTCGACGAAATCGCGCGCACGCCCCTGCTCGACGCCGCCAAGGAGGTCGAGCTGTCCCAGACCATCGAGGCGGGTGTGTACGCGCGGAATATCCTCGATGAGGTCGTGACCGACGGCAACGCCGCGGGCGCGCGCCGCGAGGAGCTGGAGGCGCTGGTCGCGGCGGGGGAGCGGGCCAAGGACGTCTTCATCCGCTCCAACCTCCGGCTGGTCGTCGCCGTCGCGCGCCGCTACCCACGAGCCGGGCTGCCGCTGCTGGATCTGATCCAGGAGGGCAACGCCGGTCTGGTGCGCGCGGTGGAGAAGTTCGACTACGCCAAGGGCTTCAAGTTCTCCACGTATGCGACGTGGTGGATCCGCCAGGCCATCACCCGTTCCATTGCCGACCAGTCGCGCACGATCCGGCTGCCCGTGCACCTCGTCGAGGAGCTGGGCCGCATCCGCCGCGTCCAGCGGGAGTTCAACCGCGAGAACGGCCGCGATCCGGAGCCCGCCGAGGTGGCAGCGGAGCTGGGTTCGACGCCCGCGCGCGTCACCGACGTGCTGGACTGGGCCCGCGACCCGGTCAGCCTCAACATGTCGGTGGACGACGACGGCGACACGCAGTTCGGTGACCTGCTGGAGGACACCTCCGCCGCCTCGCCCGAGCAGTCCGTGCTCTCCCTGCTGCGCAGCGAGGAGCTGGAGGACCTGATCGACCGCCTCGACCACCGCACCGCCTCGATCATCAAGGCGCGCTACGGCATAGAGGACGGCCGCGAGCGCACGCTGACCGAGGTCGGCAAGCAGCACGGTCTGACCCGCGAGCGCATCCGCCAGATCGAGAAGCACGCCTTGGTCGAGCTGAAGCGGATGGCCCACGACACCGGTTTCGACGCGGCGGCCTGACCGGCCCCCGGCGCGCCCCGGGTCCGTACTTTCGCTCACACGAATCGACGGCCGACCCCCGTGAGGAGGTCGGCCGTCGATTCGTGTGTTTCCGGGCTGTCAGGCGTAGCGCCCCCGCCCGCACGGCATGCGTCAGGCGGCGCCGCCGGCCTTCCAATCGGACCAGGAGAGGTTCCAGCCGTTGAGGCCGTTGTCGGGCTGGACGGTCTTGTCGGGGGAGTTCTTGACGATCACCACGTCGCCGATGAGCGACTGGTCGAAGAACCACTTGCCGGGGGTGTCCCCGCCGCCGCCCTTCGCGTCGCGCAGGCCGACGCAGCCGTGGCTGGTGCCGGACTTGCCGAAGATCGAGGGCGAGCCCCAGTAGTTGCCGTGGATGAAGGTGCCGGACGATGAGAGCCGCATGGCGTGCGGGACATCCTTGATGTCGTACTCGCCGCCGAAGCCGACCGTCGAACCGTCCATCCGGGTCTGCGTGAACTTCTCCGAGATCACCATCTGGCCGTTGTAGGTGGGGTGATCGGGGCTGCCGCCGGAGATCGGAAGGGACTTGAGGACCGATCCGTCCCGCTTGACCGTCATGGTCTGGGTGTTCATGTCGACCGTCGAGACCTGCGAGCGGCCGATGGTGAAGGTGACCGTCTTGGACTGCACGCCGGTGATGCCCTCACCGCCCTGCACACCGTCCAGGTCGATCTTCATCGTGACCTTGGAGTTGGCCTTCCAGTACTCCTCGGGCCGGAAGTCGAGACGCTGCGCGCCGAACCAGTGGCCGGCGACCTCCTGGCCGCTGTCGGACGTCACCGTGATGTGGGACTGGACGTCCTTCTTGTTGGTGATGGCCTTGTCGAAGTTGAACGACACCGGCATGCCGACGCCGACGGTCTTGCCGTCGTCGGGTGTGTAGTTGCCGATGAAGCTGTGGTCCGACGAGACGGTGCTGAAGGTGGCGTTCTCGGTGGCGGAGCGGCCCTTGGCGTCCTTGGCGTTCGCCACGAGCTTGTACTTGGTGCCCCGCTCCAGCTGGACGCCGGGCTTCCAGGAGGCGCCGTCGTCCGATATGGCGCCCTCGACGGGGGCGCCGCTGTCGGCCACCGTCAGCTTCACCTCGGTCAACTTGCCGCTGGTGACCTTCACCCCGGTGTCGTTGATGCTGGCGTCCGTCGCGCCGTCCTTCGACGAGACCGTGATCTTGGCGTCCGAGGCGTCCTTCGCGGCGGCGGCGTCGGCGCCCGCCTGACCGTTCTTGCCGTCACCCGAACCGGCCTCGGCGCTGCCGCCGCACGCCGACAGCGTCAGCGCACCGGCCGCGAGCAGCGCTGTCAGTGCGAGGGCACGGCGGGTCCGGCGGCCCCGGCACGGCGCCGCGATGGCGTCCTGCTCGGGGGGCTGGAGCAGCTGGTGCGAGGTGCGGGACCGAGCGGGGGCGGAGTTGTCCGGCGATGTCACGAGCTGCTCCATACAAGGGTGTTGTGTGATACGTGCTGGTAAACAGCGCGTACGGCTGGAATTGGTTGCGGATGGCCAGAACTTGTGGGCAAGGTCACACGCATGGCGGAAGGGGGTGGTCGGGAGGGCCCGACAGCCAGGTTCGCAGCGGTGTGCCGTGTTCGTCCAGACGTGGTGGGGGCGTCGGGGCTGTGACGGGCGTCTCGGAGAGCCGCAGCGCGCTGCTGATCTGGGGAATTCTCCCCTCCCCCACGGGAGTCACGGGCGCCAGGCCCAGCTGCCCGGCGAACTCCAGTGCCTCGGAAAGGGTGTTGACGGGCCCGCAGGGCACGGACGCCGCGGTAAGCCGTTCCGTCCAGGACTGCGGCGTATCCGAGGAAAGCAACTCCTCCAGAGTTTCGACCAGCTCTGTACGATTTTGTACGCGGTCCTGGTTGCGGCGGAAACGGTCGTCGTCCGCCAGCTCAGGGGCGCCCAGGGCCTGCGCCAGCGCCCGGAACTGCCGGTCGTTGCCCGCCGCGACGGCCAGTGGACCGTCCCGGCAGGCCAGCGTCTCGTACGGGGCGATGCTCGGGTGACGGTTACCCATCGGGCCCGGGTCGCGGCCCGTCGCCAGATGCCCCGACGCCTGGTTGACGAGCGAGCCCAGCAGCGACGACAGCAGATTGACCTCCACCAGCTGGCCCCGCCCGGTGCGCTCGCGATGGTGCAGCGCGGCGAGGATCGCGGTGGTGGCGTCCTTCGCGGTGAGAACGTCGACGAGGGCCACCCCGGCCTTCAACGGTGTGCCACCGGGCTCCCCGGTGATGCTCATCAGCCCGCCGACCGCCTGCACCACGAAGTCGTACCCGGCCAGATGGGCGCCGCCGCCCGAGCCGAAACCGGTGATCGAGCAGTGCACCAGGCGCGGGTTGGCGGCCCGGGTGGACGCCGCGTCGAGGCCGTACTTCGCGAGGGCACCGGGCCGGAAATTCTCGATCAGGACGTCGGCGCGGCGGGCCAGTTCGCGGGCGGCGGCCGCCTCGTCGGGCTCGCCGAGGTCCAGCGCGAGGCCGCGCTTGGAGCGGTTGGCGGCGTCGAAGTAGGCGGCGGTGCCGTCGGCGCCGAACGGCGGGCCCCAGGCCCGGGTGTCGTCACCGGCGCCGGGCCGCTCCACCTTGACGACATCGGCGCCCAGATCGGCGAGGGTCGCCGCGGCCAGCGGGCCCGCCAGCACCCGGCTGAAGTCGGCGACGAGGAGGCCGTCGAGGGCGCGGGCGGGCGGCCCGTCCCTGTTGGCCTTGTCCCTCGGGGGGTGTGGCTCGGGCTGCTGCGGAGGCGGTGACTGCGGGGACGGCTGCGGCACGTGCGTACTCCTCACCTCGCGGACGGGTGCCGCCATCGTCGGCGAGGCGCCGGGGCGCGGGAAGCCGCCGCGGTGTCCAAGGCGGACGGCCGCATTCTGCCGCCCCGGAGGGGAGACGGCGGGAGGAGCGGGGGGCCGGAGTGGACAGGCAGTTCCCGCATAATGGTGTGAAGTACTGTAATGCCGGTAATTCTCCTGAGGGGTACAGGACTTCACCCGGTGCCCGTAGAGTTCCGCGGGACCCGGCCGACGCTCTCCCCCACCCACGGGCAACCGCTCCGTCCACCGTAGCCACGCCATCCACCGCACACCGCCTTGCCCTGGAGGACCGCATGCTCCTCTCCGTCGAGATCCTTCAGCTGATCGGATTCGCCGTGCTCGGTGTCGCGAGCGTCGTCTGGGTCGTCGGGCTGCTCCGGCTGTTGCGCCGGGAGGAGCGCCGCGCGGCGGCCGGGCGCGACGGCCGGGCGCTGCTGGACCGGGTGCCGCGGCAGACGGGCCCGGCCGGTCCGCCCGCCGAGTGCGTGGAGCTGACCGCCGCCGAGCGCGAGGCGTTCGCCCTGCTCGTACGGCAGCTGACGCGCCGCCGCTGAGCCCCGCGGGTCACTGCGCGGGGCCGAGCTTGAGCAGCGCCAGCGCCGCCAGCATCTGCACCGATATCGCGGCCGCCGCCTTGTGCGTCGGCAGATGGTGCTGACCCCGTATCAGCAGCACCGCCAGGACGTAGCCGAAGCCCCAGGTCGTCCACGTCAGCGCCTGGACGAAGGTGGCCTGCGGGGGGAGCCACGTCGCGAGGAGCAGCCGCGGCAGATCGGTCACCCAGAACAGCACGATGAACAGGCTCACGGTCGGCGCGAAGCGGCCGTTGCCGCCCAGCGTCCGCGCGATGGCATGGGTGGCCGCGCCCAGCGCAAAGCTGGCCGCCAGCACGCATCCGGCGGCCAGTCCCATCAGCTTGAGCGCCGCGTTCGGGTCGGCCGCCCACTGCCCGTGGAACGCGTCCACCGACAACACCCCGATAGCGCCGCTGACCAGGCACAACGCCACCGCCGCGCCCCACGCGGAACGGTCCCGCGCCTCGTCGAGCACCTCCACCGGGCGGTACCACAGGCCGAGGAACAGCCGGTGCCACCACAGCCGCCGCCGCTCGGGTACGGGGCGGGGCGGCTGGACGAGCGTGGGTGCGGGGGGCGGCGGAGCGGACATACAGCCGTTCTACCATCGGCCGTTTTGTCGCGATGCGGTGGCGTCGGCGCCGGGAGCGGGGCCCTGGATGAGAGTCTGCGGACATGAGCGAGCAGACTCCCGATCACGACGAGGCGCACGGCGAGGGGTTGGGCGGGCGGCTCAACTGGCTGCGCGCCGCGGTGCTCGGAGCCAACGACGGTGTGGTCTCCACTGCGGGCCTGGTCGTCGGCGTCGCCGGAGCCACCGGATCCCGTTCCACCCTGCTGACCGCCGGACTCGCCGGGCTGCTCGCCGGGTCCATGTCGATGGCCGCGGGCGAGTACGTCTCCGTCTCCACGCAGCGGGACGCCGAGAAGGCCGCGCTGGTCCAGGAGCGGCGGGAACTGGCCACCGAGCCGAAGGCCGAACTCATCGAACTGACCGGCCTGCTGAGGGCGAAGGGGCTGAGCGCGAAGCTGGCCCGGGAGGTGGCCGAGCAGCTCACCGCGCACGACGCGCTGCGCGCCCACGCCGAGGTGGAGCTGGGCATCGACCCGGACGCGCTGACCAACCCCTGGCACGCGGCGGGCGCCAGCTTCCTCGCCTTCACCGTCGGGGCGCTGCTCCCGCTCCTGGCGATCGTGCTGCCACCGGACGGCCTGCGGCTCCCGATCACCGTCGGCGCGGTGCTCGCCGCCCTCGCCCTGTGCGGCTGGATGAGCGCCCGCCTCGGCGCCGCCCCCGTCGCCCCCGCGATCCTCCGCAATGCCGGGGGCGGCGTACTGGCGATGGCCGTCACGTACGTGGCGGGGGTGGCGCTGGGGGCCAGTGGGG
>NZ_VKJP01000291.1 GCF_007280575.1 Streptomyces benahoarensis | reverse complement strand
GGGGCGGGAGCGGGGCGGGAGATCCCGGCGGGACGCTCCGTGCGGGCGGTCAGCGGGCCCGAGGAGGCGCCGATGCCGTGGGCCCGGCCGGTGGCGGGGGCGGTGGTGATCAGGTCCTGCGGGACGATCAGCACGGCACGGACACCGCCGTAGGCGGAGGTACGCAGCGACACCTGGAAGTTGTAGACCTGCGCGAGGCGGCCGACGACGGCGAGGCCGAGGCGCGGGGTCTCGCCGAGGTCGTTGACGTCGATGCCCTTCTGGGCCTGCTCCAGCATCCGCTCGGCGCGCTTGCGCGCCTCCTCACTCATGCTGACGCCGCCGTCTTCGATCTCCACGGCGATGCCGGACTGCACCTCGACGGCGGTCAGGTGCACCCGGGTCTGGGGCGGGGAGTAGCGGGTGGCGTTGTCCAGCAGCTCGGCGAGGGCGTGGATGAGCGGTTCGACCGCCGGGCCGACAACGGCGACCTCGGAGACCGAGTGCAGTTCGACGCGCTGGTAGTCGAGGATCCGGGACATGGCGCCACGGAGCACGCTGTACAGCGGAACCGCGCGGCTCCACTGGCGGCCGGGGCGGGCGCCACCGAGCACGGCGATGGAGTCGGCGAGGCGTCCGATCAGGGCGGTGCCGTGGTCCAGCTGGAGCAGGTCGCCGAAGACCTCGGGGACGTGGCCGTGGCGGTCCTCCATCTCGCGGAGTTCCTGGGCCTGCTGGTGGACGATCGCCTGGACGCGCCGGGCGATGTTCACGAACGCGCGCTGGGCGGCGTCACGGAGGTCTTCCTCCGCGACGACGGCTTCCATGACGGACCGCAGCACGGCCTGGTGGGCGCCGTGGAACTCGGGGGTGAGCTCCGCCTCCTTGGCGTGCTTGGCGAGCCGCTCCCCCATGGCGTTGAAGACGTCTTCGGGGAATTCACCGCGGCTGAGCCGGTTGACCATCTCGGGCAGCAGGTCCTTGGCCAGGCGGATGGTCTCCGACTCCTGGCGGGACATGGCCGTGCGGTACTCCCGGTCGCGCTGCCGCAGCCCGGCGATCACCTTGGCCCGTCGAGCCAGCTCGGCCGTGACCAGTGCGACCGCCACGGTGGCGATCACCCCGACCCAGGCGACCGGTGTACTCGCCTGGGAGGGGACGGTCACCGCGGCGATGACTCCGGCAACGGCCGTCACCGCGGCGGGCACGGCCCACGCAAGAACCGAGACGGGACGTGACCCCCCGGGCGACGATCCTTCTCGAACCATCTGCACCCTCAAAACCCTCAAACATTGAAAGATCGGGACGACTTACTGAATCCGCGACACAACGGGCAGTGCCGACACGGTGGTTACCGTGCAACACTTCCAGGGGGCGGCGGACCGGAAGTAGCATAACCGGGTTTGATCGCAGGCTGACGCCAGGTCACTACGCCCTGAACAAGCGGAAATCGAACTTCCCCTTCGTATTCGACACTCCGTCAGTTCACTTCCCATACGGGGTGAGTCGTGTCATCGGACAGGCTTTCGGCAGTCCGGCGGGAGTGGTCCGGCAGTGCGATCCCCTCGGAGACCTCCCACCCCTCATCGAGCATCGCGGCACATGCCTCTGGTGCGTTCAACAGAGCGTGGCGGGCGTCGATCGCCTGCTGGGTGCGGGGTGCCAGGAACTCTCCGACCTGGCGTCCGCCCTCCTGACACCGGGTGGCGTAGGGCCGCATCCGCCGTTCGTAGCGGGCGAAGACGAGACGGTGGTCACCTCGGGCGGCGGAGAGTTCAACCGCGAGGCTGCAGGCCCCCACGAGAGCGGCGCCGGCCCCCATGCCGCCGAGGGGGGGCGCCGTGGGCAGCCTCGCCGGGCAGGGCGGTGCGGCCGGTGGACCAGGTGGGCACGTCCACGCGGCTGATCGCGCCGAAGTGGATCCCGGTGGCGTCCGGCAGGGCGGCCAGCCCATCGGCGGCGCACCCTTTACACCCTTCGTACGCCGCGGCGATAAGCCGTATCTGCGCCCGGGGGCCGCGTCGGTCGTGAGGCAGGCGGGGCCCGGCGAAGACGCAAAACGCCGTGCCCGCGTACCCGGTTTCGACGACGAGGTCGACGTGGCGGGGCGCGTTCGAAGGTGACGCGCACGCCGTCCGGGGTCTCCGTTGAGAGAGGCGAGGGAGTCACCGAAGAGGTATGCGGTGGCGGCGGGGCGACACGGCCCGGGGGCTGGACGGAGCGCGCCGTCTCCGCGCCGGCGGACACCGGCCTGACCGGGGGCGACCAGCTCGACGCGGTGGTGTTGCCGACCGGTCCTGTGCGGGGCCTCGCCCAGGTCGCGGCCGCCATGGGCGACGGCCTCCGAGCGGGCGTCGGCGCCGGAGGAGGTCCTGAGCGCCGCGCTGAACGAACTGCTCGTCGGCCGCTCGGACCGCTTCCCGGCGCTGGCCTCAGCCCTCGCGTCCGGCGCCACCGGCGGCGCGAACCAGGCACGGGAATTCGGGCTGGAGCGGATCCTCGACGGCCTCGAAGCGCTGATCGACCGGCGGGCGGCCCGCTGAGCGCCCCGGGCGCCTCCGCCTGACACCCGGGGCCTTCCGCACCGCGACGCGCTACAGGCGGCGCACCGCTCGCCGGGGCGGCTCCTTGGCGTCGGCCAGCAGGCCCTTCAGCGTGGCGAATTCGTCGACGCACTTGGCGGTGCCGTTGACGACGCAGTCCAGCGGCTGGTCGGCGACGGTCACCGGCACCCCCAGCTCCTGGCGCAGCCGCTGGTCGAGGCCGCGCAGCAGGGCGCCGCCGCCGGTCAGCGCGATGCCGCGTTCGACGATGTCCCCGGACAGCTCCGGCGGGCACTCGTCCAGGGTGCGGTGGACCGCGCGGACGATCGCGTCGACCGGCTCGGCGAGCGCCTGGCGGATCTCCTCCTCGGTGACCTCCTGGACGCGCGGCAGTCCGCCGACGTGGTCGCGGCCGCGGACGGTGTACGTGGTGGGGCGCTCCGGGGTGCCGTCCTCGTCCTCGGCGACCGGGCTCCAGGCCGCCGAACCGATCGCGATCTTGATGTCCTCGGCGGTGCGCTCCCCGATGGCCAGCGCGTGCTTCTTCTTGACGTAGGCGATGATCGCGGCATCCAGGGCGTCCCCGGCAACGCGTACGGACTGGGCGGCGACAAGGCCGCCCAGGGAGAGGACCGCGACCTCGGTGGTGCCGCCGCCGATATCGACGACCATGCAGCCGACCGGCTCGGCGACCGGCAGTCCGGCGCCGATCGCGGCGGCCATGGGCTCCTCGATGAGGTGCACCTCGCGGGCGCCCGCGCCGCGTGCGGAGTCGATGACGGCGCGCCGCTCGACGCCGGTGATCCCGGACGGGACGCAGATGACCACCCGCGGCTTGGAAAAGCGGCGGGTGGGCAGCGCCTTCTTCATCAGGGCGCGCAGCATCTGTTCGGCGGCGTGGAAGTCGGCGATGACGCCCTCGCGGAGGGGCCGTAGGGCGGTGATGCCGGACGGGGTGCGGCCGATGGTGCGCTTGGCCTCGGCGCCGACGGCGATGACGTCACCCGCGGCGTTGACGGCGACGACGGACGGTTCGTTGAGCACGACCCCCTTGCCGCGCGCGTGGACCAGGGTGTTGGCGGTGCCGAGGTCGATGCCTATGTCGTACGTACCGGACGAGGTGCTGGGCGCCATGGGGAGTTCGTTCGCTCTTTCTCAACTGGATGACAGGCCCCGGCTGAGCGGGGTCCTCGGACATCGCGGCCCAGGCGGCACCAAGGGAGTACCAATGGCGTCAATTACGGGCATTTATCAAGAGTACTGGGGTCGCGGATTGGTTCCTGCGGTGGGGAAACGGGCGGACCGCCGAGGGGGTTCCGGACGGGTCCGCACCCGGGGAGGGGCGGTTTCCGTACCGCTCCCGGGGGCGGGCCGATTCCGGGAGCGCACCGGGGGGAGCCGCCCCGGGTCCGCCGGTCACCGACTGCTGCTGCCCAGTCTGCCCCGGACGGCGCGGTTGCGGCCGCCGGGGCCGCGGGAGAGGGCGTGGGCCAGGTCGTCGAGGGCGTCGAGGAGGAGGTCGGCGCCGCGCAGGGCGACGCCCTGGCTCTCGTCCTCCGCGTCCCAGCGCTCCCACACGGCGCGCAGTTCGCTCCAGTCCAGCTCCTCGCGGTCCACCACGGCCTGGGTGGCGCGCTCCAGGGATTCGCGCAGCTCGTAGGCGAACGCAGTGGCGCCGACCGACGGTTCGGCGTCCTTCTTGGGGAGGTGGGCCTCCAGGATCATCGCGACCCGGCCCATGGTGGCGAGCGCGGTGGTCGCCGCCGCGGCCGAGGACCGCGACAGCCCCCGGTGGCGTACCGGCTCCTTCTCGGCGCGCTCCTCGCTCTCCTCCCAGGCGGCGCGGGCGGCGCGGGAGTCCAGCAGCGCGTCGCGGACCTGGCGGGGGCGGCGTTCGGCGGGGCGGGCGTGCAGTTCGAAGACGGCGAGCGCGTAACGGCCGTTGGCCTCCAGCCATTCGGCGAGGCGGCGGCGGAGCCGGGGCGTCTCCCAGGCCGGGAAGAGGGCATAGGCGGCCATGGCGAGGAGGCCGCCTACGAGGGTGAGGACGAGGCGCTCCAGGACGGTCTGCTCCCAGCCGGCGCCCGCGATGCCGAGGAGGAAGACGACGTACGCGGCGACGCAGGCGGAGGTGACCGAGACGCCGGTGTGCATGAGCAGATACATCAGCAGGACGCAGCAGAGGGCGAGCGCCGCGGCGACATGGGCGCCGGGGTGGAAGAGCGCCATCAGGGCGCCGGCGACGGTGACGCCCACGAGAGTGCCGCAGAACCGGGCGACGCCCCGGGCGTAGGTCTGGCCGAAGTCGGGGCGCATCACCATGACGGAGGCGAGCGGCACCCAGTAGCCGTGGCCGAACGGCAGCGCGGTGCCCAGGAGGTAGCCGACCGCGGCGACCGCACTGACCCGTACGGCGTGCCGCAGGATGCGGGAGGACCAGCGCAGTTCGCGGTGGAGGGAGCGCAGCGCGCCCGGGATCAGCCGGGGCACACTGGGGCGCAGCAGATGGCCGCGTTCCTCCTCGGTGGTGGGGCGGGTGGACTCCACGGGCTCGTCGGTGCTCTCGACGGCGTCGGCGAGGAGGGCGATCAGGCGGTACGCGGAGCGGCGGGCGGCTCCCTGGAGCACCGGTCCGGACGGCGGGACCTCCAGGGCGGCCATCGCCTCCGGGGGCAGCCGTACGGGGCGGTCGTGGCGGATGGCGTGGGCGACGGCGTCCAGGACGGTGGCGGCGGCGCCCAGCAGATCGCGGGTGCGGTCGCGTTCGGGCCCTTCCAGGGGCGCGCCGACCACGGGGTCGGCGAGGGAGGCGAGGACCGGCCGGATCTGTTCGGCGATGCCGCGGGGGCCGTGGAGCTGGACGGGGCGCCGCTTGGCCTGGCGTGGCGTCACCGCGGAGGCGAGCCGGGCGTCCATCAGGGGCTGCGGGTCGAACGGGGCGACGGGGTCGTGGCGCAGCCGCCGGGCGTAGTCGGCCTCGGCGGCGAGGGCGTCCGCGAGGGCGTCGCGCTGGATGCCCCAGGGACGCACCGGGAAGACGATGATCAGCGTGGCCTGGATGAGGCCGCCGAAGGCGATCAGGGCGGCGTGTTCGAGGGCGCCGAGCACGGAGGTCGGCAGGGTGACGGTGACCAGCATGATCGAGACGGTCTGGGTGCCGACGACGCCGGAGATCGGCCCGATCGCCCAGGCCAGCCCGGCGAGGAAGGTCCATCCGGCGAGCAGCAGGAGGAAGGCGAGGAGGTGGGAGGCGGCGAGGTAGCCGAGGAAGGTGGAGAGGGCGAGGCCCCCGGCGACGGCGAGCGCGAGGACGGGGCGCGGGCGCCAGCTCCGTTGGAAGGTGACGGTGCCCGCGGCGAAGGCGCCGAAGGCGGAGGAGACGGCGAGCGTCGGAGTGCCGCGCCACAGGCAGAGTCCGATGACGAGGGCGACGCCGACGGTGCCGCGCACCGCGATGAGGGGGGTGAGCTCGGCCCGCTCGATGGTCAGCCCGGAGCGGGCGGTCTTCTTCAGCGCGCGCAGCCAGGTCATACCGAGAGAATACGGGGCACAATGTCGTGGTTCTGGGCGGCCGGTACCGGCGTCTCGCGTGGCGCCGGGGGCGTACGGGAGCGGTGCCGGTGGGGCGCGGGCGGGCACGAGGCCGGGGCGTGGCCGGGGCTCGCGCCCGAGGCGCGGGCAGGGCGCGGCCGGGGGCGCGTTCCGTTCCGTCGCGCGCCGTGCGGTGCGGTCCGCGGGCAGGCGTGCGCACCCGGCGCGTGGGCCCACCCGACACGCCCCCGGCCGAGAGCGCCCGGGGCAGCCCCATGAGCGGTCAGGCGCCGCCCCGGAACGGCCGGACCACCCCCGGAGCGCCCCTCAGGACACCACGTCCTTACGGGCGAAGCCGCGGAACGCCAGGGCGACGAGGACCAGCGCGTACGCGACCGAGACGGAGGCGCCCTGGAGCATGCCGGACCACTCCACCTTGGGCTGCAGCGCGTCGGCCCAGGCGAACTGCCAGTGGGCGGGCAGCACATCGCGCCAGCCGCCGAGAGCGGTGACCTGGTCGAGGACGTTGCCGATGATGGTCAGGCCGACCGCGCCGCCGACCGCCCCCAGGGGCGCGTCGGTGGCCGTCGACAGCCAGAACGCCAGCGCCGCCGTGACCAGCTGGCTGACGAAGAGGTACACCACCACGACCGCCAGCCGCCCCACCGCCTCATCCGACGGCAGCGCGCCGCCGGTGGGCAGGGTGAGCGGGCCCCAGCCGTACGCGGCGGTGCCCACCCCCAGGGCGACCAGGGGCAGCAGCGCCATCGCGGCGGCGCTGAAGAGCAGGCCCACGGTGAGCTTGCTCAGCAGCAGCCGGGCGCGCGGCACCGGCGCCGCGAGCAGATAGCGCAGCGACGACCAGCTCGCCTCGGACGCCACCGTGTCACCGCAGAACAGCGCCACCGGCACGACCAGCAGAAAGCCCGCCGAGACGAAGAGCACGGTGGCGGTGAAGTTGCCGCCGGACGCTGTCGCGGTCTCCATCAGGGTGACCCGGCCGCTCGCCCGCCGCCCCGGGGTGCCGCCGATGGCGAAGGCCACGACCAGTACGAACGGCAGCAGCGCCAGACCGGCGCCGATCACCAGGGTGCGGCGCCGCCGCAGCTGCCGCAGCGCCTCGACGCGCAACGGGAGGGTGCGGCGGGCACGGTAGCCGGGGG
>NZ_VKJP01000290.1 GCF_007280575.1 Streptomyces benahoarensis | reverse complement strand
CCGAGGCCCCATGCTGACGTCCGCCCACCCGCGTACGGCCGGACCCCCGGCCGGCCCCGGCACGCCCGCGACCAGCGGACCGGTTGGGGCGGCCACCCCGTGGGGACAGGTCCGTCCGGAAGGAAGAAGGTCACGGCGGCAGGCGGCGAAGCGGGTGCACACCAAGGGGGCAAATGCCCTGAAGCGCCCCATTCACCCCCACCGCACAGCAGCTGAGGACCCGTCACGGTGAGATGTACTCGTACCACTTCACCCGAGCCGCCCACCACGCGGCTACGGTCATACGAGGGCAGACCCCCAACGGCGGGGACGGCGAAGACGGTGGAGACGGCAATGGCGGTTGAGGGGGCACGTACGCGATGAGCAGCGACGACGACGGCTACGGCGGTGGCGACTACACGAGTCCCACCGGCCAGACCCGCACCAGACTTCCGGACAGCGAGAGCGACGCCTTCGGCTCGGGACGCCGGTCCCGGACCGGCCTGTCGAGCCGCAACCTCATCGCCGTCGTCGGCGTGGTGGTCCTCCTCATCGCCGCCATCGCCTTCGCCAACCGCGGCTCCACCTCCGCCCGCACCGACGACACCGCGGACGGCACCCCCAAGAGCGGCCCCGCCGCCCGGCCCCCCAGCCCGAAGAACCGTGCGTCCGCCGCCACCTCCGACCGCTGCACCCACCGTGAACGGCCCTCCGTACCGGCCCCGCCGTCCCCGGGGCCCGCCGGGTCCGCGTCCGCCCCGCCGCCTTCCGGACCGGCCGCATCCGCACCCGGCGCCGCACCGCCGCCCGGATCCGTACGGTCCCACCACCGCGGCGGCAGCTCCCGCCGCAGCAGCACCCCGCCCGGCGTCCGCACCTCCACCGCGCCGTGCCGCGATACCACCACCGTCACCCGCTCCGACACCACCCGCCAGCCGCCCTCGGTGTCCGGCTCCAGCACCGCCCGCGCATCCGCCTGCGGACACCCGGCCAGCGCGTACGACGGCTCCGGCGCCGCCCCGTCCCAGCCGCAGAACACCGCACCGACCGCAGCCCCTGCGCCGCACCGACGGTCCGCACCGACCGCACCAGATCACGCCCGTTCATGCTGCTCAGACTGTCATTCCCGGCGATCACCCCGAGGGGCGTTCAACTCCCGTTCACCTGAGTGTCCACCGGGCGCCGCCCGACGGCCGAACCCCCCACACCCCGGGGCCACCGGACGCGCCCGCGACCGGACCGCACCCCAGGTCACGTCCGTACCACCGACCCGCTCCGCACCCCCGGGTGACCACTGCCCCACAGGTCAACCCTGGTGCACAGGACGATCACATGGCATCGTCCAGGAAGGCCGCGCCACCCCCGCACCCGCGCCGGGCGCAGCCGACGCCCACCACGCGTACCGTCCGGGAGCCTCGACATGACCACCGCACCGCCCCCCGCCCAGCAGCCGACGCCCCTCTGGCAGCCCGGCCCGGACCGCATCGACGGCGCACAGGTCACCCGCTTCCAGGCATGGGCCGCGGCCCACCACGGCGCACCCGCCGCCACCCCCGGCGACCCGCAGCGCAGCTACGCCGACCTGCACCGCTGGTCCACCGACGACCTCCCCGCCTTCTGGCAGGCGGTCGCCGCCTGGTTCGACGTCCGCTTCGCCACCCCGTACGACACCGTGCTCGCCGACCGGAGCATGCCCGGCGCCCGATGGTTCCCCGGCGCCACCCTCAACTACGCCGAGCACGCCCTGCGCACCGCCGACGACCCGGACCGCGCCGCCACCCCCGCCCTGCTGTACACCGACGAGCGCCAGGAGGTCGCCCCCGTCAGCTGGGCCGACCTCCGCGACCAGGTCGCCTCGCTCGCCGCCGCCCTGCGCGACCTCGGCGTCCGCCCCGGCGACCGGATCAGCGGCTACCTCCCCAACATCCCGCAGGCCGTCGTCGCCCTCCTCGCCACCGCCGCCGTCGGCGCCGTCTGGACCTCCTGCGCCCCCGACTTCGGCGCCCGCAGCGTCCTCGACCGCTTCCAGCAGGTCGAACCCGTCGTCCTGTTCACCGTCGACGGCTACCGCTACGGCGGCAAGGAACACGACCGCCGCGCCACCGTCGCCGAACTCCGCGCCGAACTCCCCACCCTCCGCGCCGTCGTCCACATCCCCCTGCTCGGCACCGACGCCCCCGAATCCGCCCTCACCTGGTCGGACCTGACCACCAACGAAGCCGAACCGGCCTACGAGCAGGTCCCCTTCGACCACCCGCTCTGGGTCCTGTACTCCTCCGGCACCACCGGCCTGCCCAAGGCCATCGTCCAGTCCCAGGGCGGCATCCTCCTCGAACACCTCAAGCAGCTCGGCCTCCACTGCGACCTCGGCCCCGGCGACCGCTTCTTCTGGTACACCTCCACCGGCTGGATGATGTGGAACTTCCTCGTCGGTGGCCTCCTCACCGGCACCACGATCGTGCTCTACGACGGCAGCCCCGGCCACCCCGACATCGCCGCCCAGTGGCGGATCGCCGAAGCCACCCGCGCCACCCTCTTCGGCACCTCCGCCGCCTACGTCATGGCCTGCCGCAAGGCCGGCATCCACCCCGCCCGCGACCTCGACCTCTCCACCGTCGGCTGCGTCGCCACCACCGGCTCACCGCTGCCCCCCGACGGCTTCCGCTGGCTCCACGACACCTTCCGGGAGAGCGACGGCGACCTCTGGATCGCCTCCGTCAGCGGCGGCACCGACGTCTGCAGCTGCTTCGCCGGGGCCGTCCCCACCCTCCCCGTCCACATCGGCGAACTCCAGGCCCTCAGCCTCGGCACCGACCTCCAGGCATGGGACCCCCAGGGCCGCCCGGTCATCGACGAGGTCGGCGAGCTCGTCGTCACCAACCCGATGCCCTCCATGCCGGTCCGCTTCTGGAACGACCCCGACGGCAGCCGCTACCACGACAGTTACTTCGACACCTATCCCGGCGTCTGGCGCCACGGCGACTGGATCACCCGCACCTCCCGGGGCGGCGTCATCATCCACGGCCGCTCCGACTCCACCCTCAACCGCCAGGGCGTCCGCATGGGCTCCTCCGACATCTACGAAGCCGTCGAACGCCTCCCCGAGATCCGCGAATCCCTCGTCATCGGCCTCGAACTCCCCGACGGCGGCTACTGGATGCCCCTCTTCGTCCACCTCGCCCCGGGCGCCGCCCTCGACGACGCCCTCCGCGACCGCATCAAGCGGACCCTGCGCACCGAACTCTCCCCCCGCCACGTCCCCGACGACATCATCGAGGCCCCCGGCATCCCCCACACCCTCACCGGCAAGCGCATCGAGGTCCCCGTCAAACGCCTCCTCCAGGGCACCCCCCTCGACAAGGCCGTCAACCCCGGCTCCGTCGACAACCTCGAACTCCTCGGCTTCTACGAGCGCATCGCCGCCGACCGCCGTACCCGGAACGACGACCGCGCACAGTAACGGCCGGACCGCTCCACCCGCCGTTGTCAGACCCCAAGATTACTCTCAGTGACAAGTGAAGTCCGCGGCGGCACTCCGCCGCCGCGGACGACCAACTCACCGAGGGGGCGTCATGACATCCACGTTCCGCACCACCCGCCGCACCCGGGAACAGCTGCGCCGCGAAATCCCCGGCACCGCCGCAGTGCTGGCCGACCCACACGACTTCGCGACCATGCGCCGCTACCGCACCTTCCCGTTCGACGACCACACCCGCTACCTCCGCCACCTGGAGGACCACCTCCGCACCCGCACCGCCAAAGGCGTGCGCACCACCCTCACCCTCTTCGACCCCGACGCCTACGCCGAGTACTGCCAGGAGCTCGGTCTCGACCCGGACACCACGGACAGCCGCGCCCGCTACACCGCCGAACTCGCCTGCACCGGCGCCACCGTGCCATACGCCGGTGAACCCCTGGCCGAACTCCTGCCACTGCTGGTCGAGGAGACCGGGCGGCAGATCGCCTGGGACAGGGCGGCCACCCGGCTCGCCGAGGCCGGCACCTGCCCGGACTGCGACGAGGACCTCTCCCACACCGCCTTCGCCCTTGCCACCCAGGCACTCAAGGAACTGCTCGACGGCCTCGGCGACGGCACCCACCACCTCGTCTGCAGCATCCCCGCCGGGGCCCCACCCCTCCTGGCAGCCCTCCGCATCACCTCCGAGGAGGGCCGCCACCACCTCTCGGAATCCGAGTCCCTGACCTTCTGTACGGTCCTGGCCGCCGGAATCGCCCACCGCACACCGGGCGGCATCGTCTCCCGCAGCACCCGCCCGCAACCGCAGCCGGACGACGGCACCGCGACGCCACACGACACCGTCCGCGGCTGGACACTGCGCGACGGCTGGCCGGAGCCGCTCACCGCCGCCCAGGTCTTCACCGCCTACTGCACCGACGCCGAGACCGGCGAGCCCATCCCGCCCGAGCACCAGGTCGACCACACTGCAGGCTTCCCCCTCACCCGCCCACCGGAGACCCACCGCTGCTGACATCCCGCAGCGGTACCCCGATACGCCGGACGGCCGCCCCGCCACAGGGGCGGGACGGCCATCCGGTACGACACGAGCGGCAGTGCGCCGCCGGGAATCACTCCCCGGAGAGCACCGCCTGCGCGGCGATCCGCGCCTCCTCGGCGGTGTCCGCCGCCCGCGCCGCCGCAGCAGCACGCTCACACTGCGCCAGCGTGTGCTTGGCCAGCGACGCCCGCACATACGGAAGGGAGGCCGCACCCATCGACAGTGACGTCACCCCGAGCCCGGTCAGCACACAGGCCAGCAGCGGATCGGACGCCGCTTCACCACACACCCCACAGCTCTTGCCCTCGGCCTTCGCGGACTCCGCCGAGAGCGCCACCAGATCCAGCAGCGCCGGCTGCCACGGATCCTGCAACCGCGACACCGCGCCCACCTGACGGTCCGCCGCGAAGGTGTACTGCGCGAGGTCGTTGGTCCCCAGCGAAAGGAACTCCACCTCCTGCAGAATCGACCGCGCCCGCAGCGCCGCCGACGGAATCTCCACCATCGCCCCGAACTTCGCCTGCAGTCCGGCGTCCCGGCACGCGTCCGCGAACGCCTTCGCGTCCGTACGGTCCGCCACCATCGGCGCCATGACCTCCAGGTAGACGGGCAGCCCCTCGGCGGCCTTCGCCAGCGCGGTCAGCTGCGTCCGCAGCACCTCCGGATGGTCGAGCAGGGTACGCAGCCCCCGCACCCCCAGCGCCGGGTTCGGCTCATCGGCGGGCGTCAGGAAGTCCAGCGGCTTGTCGGCACCGGCGTCCAGCACCCGCACCACGACCCGGCCCTCCGGAAACGCCTCCAGCACCGTCCGGTACGCCTCGACCTGCTTCTCCTCGGACGGCGCCTGCTTGCTGTCGTCCAGGAAGAGGAACTCCGTACGGAAGAGCCCCACGCCCTCCGCACCGGCCTCCACCGCCGCAGGTACGTCCGCGGGCCCGCCGACGTTCGCCAGCAGCGGCACCTTGTGACCGTCGGAGGTGGCACCGGGCCCGGTCGACGCGGCCAGCGCCGCCTTCCGCGCCGCGGCGTCCGTCTCCAGCTCCTCCCGCTTCGCCTCGCTCGGCTCGACGAAGAGCTCGCCGGTGCTCCCGTCGACCGCGACGACGGTCCCCTCGGCCAGCTCACCTGCGCCCGGCAGTGCGACCACCGCGGGCACCCCCAGCGCCCGCGCCAGAATCGCGCTGTGGCTGGTGGGACCGCCCTCCTCGGTCACGAACCCGAGCACAAGCGTCGGATCGAGCAGCGCCGTGTCGGCCGGAGCCAGGTCCCGCGCGATCAGCACATACGGTTCGTCGCTGTCCGGCACACCCGGCATCGGCACACCCAGCAGCCGCGCCACGATCCGGTTCCGCACATCGTCCAGGTCGGCGACCCGGCCGGCCAGATACTCACCCGCGCCCGCGAGCAACGCCCGGTACGCCGCGAACGCGTCGTACACCCCGCGCTCGGCGGTGCTGCCGACGGCGATCCGCCGCTCGACATCGGCGATCAGCTCCGGGTCCTGGGCCATCATGGCCTGGGCCTCCAGCACGGCCTGCGCCTCGCCACCGGCCAGGTTGCCCCGCGCGATCAGATCGGCCGCCACCGCTTCCACGGCCTGGCGGGCACGCCTCTGCTCACGCTCCGCCTCCTCGGCCGGAATCTGCTTGGCCGGCGGCTCCAGCACCGCCGTCCCCATGTGCCGCACCTCGCCGATCGCCACACCGTGACTCACGCCGACGCCTCGCAGCGTTGTCTCCATTGCACCCGTCTCCGGTTGATGCGGCGACGCGAGCCGCCACGGTGGATGTCGAACCTGCCGTCGCGGGACGGCTCCCGGCTACTGCCAGGAGAAGAGCGCCTCGCCCGCGGCGATGTCGCCGTCCTCGCGGACCTCGCCGAGCGAGTCGGCCGCGGCCTCCAGCGCGACGACCGGGCAGATCGGCGACTTACCGGCCTTCTCGACCTGCGCGGGGTCCCAGCGCACGACCGCCTGGCCGCGCTGCACGGTGTCGCCCTTGTTGACGAGCAGTTCGAAGCCCTCGCCGTTGAGCTGCACGGTGTCGATCCCGAGGTGCGTCAGCACCCCGTGACCGGACGCGTTCACCACGACGAATGCGTGCGGGTGGAGCGAGACGACGACGCCGTCCACGGGCGCGACGGCCTCGGCAGGCTCGCGCACGGGGTCAATGGCGGTACCGGGGCCCACCATCGCGCCGGCAAACACCGGGTCGGGCACTGCCGCGAGTCCGATGGCACGTCCGGCGAGCGGTGACGTCACGGTGGTCATGGGAAGCCTCCCAGGGGTGGAGATTCATCAGGCCGCCGCCACTACCTGTCCCGGACGGCGCACCGTTCAGAGCGTAAGTCATAAGAATCAGCCCCTCCGCATGAACGACACCCGCCGATCGGGGCCGATCAGCGCCCCGTGATTTGCCTCGCCCATGGGGGGGCCTGTACTGTCTGAGATCTGCCCGAGAGCGCCGACATCGCGGAAAATGCGATCAAGCGCCGTGGACAGCACTCCTCGAATCGCGATTCGGAATATCGAATCTCATTCTGCTTGCCTGTAGAAAGTCAGCGTTTCGAGAGGCCGAAAAAGCCTGGTAGAGTGAAATGGCGGGAAAGCCGAAAGGTCGGACCGCACCGGCGAAAATCAGGGCCGAAAGGATCTGATAGAGTCGGAAACGCAAGACCGAAGGGAAGCGCCCGGAGAGCCTGGTGAAACAGGCACAAAGGAAGCGTCCGTTCCTT
>NZ_VKJP01000028.1 GCF_007280575.1 Streptomyces benahoarensis | reverse complement strand
CAGGGCGGCAGCAGCGGCTCGATCAGCGCCCACAAGTCGTCATCCACGATCCACGGCCGAGTAGTCACACCATCACGAACGGCCGAATCCTCACACCGGTCACGGCCAACCAGGACGATTCAGCAAGATCGTGTTACGAGCTCTTAGGGGTTTCGCTGTCCCAGTCACGGAAGGCGGCCCACAAAAGGACCAGCACGGCCGCGAACGCCGGTGTCCAGGCCAGGCGGGCAACGACCCACAACGGGCTGTCCGGGCTCGTGTGCAGTGCGAAGTACCGCTGACCGAGTGCGAGAGAGACAACGGTGGTGACGAGCATCGCCGTCTGGTGCCAGAGGAAGACTGTGATGGTCGAGAGGTTGAGCAGCGCAACCGCCGCCCAGAGGAACTGGCGGGGCGTCGCCCGGGGTGACGTCCGGTAAGCGGAGTGGGACTTGTCCGCTACCGGCTGCCCGACCAGGCGGCGCAACGGTCGGCGCAGCAGCAGAGCTCCACCGCACTGGGCCAGCCCGAATGTCACCGCAGCCAGCGTGGGCGGGTTGAGGTTCGACATGCTGTCACCGGGGACGCCCACCATGCTCACGGGGTAGCCGCCCCACAGCATCAGGGCGGCCGTGGCCACAGCGCCGCCGACGAGCATCGTGATGGCGGACCGGCGGCGGGTGAACGCCCCCGACACCCAGGCCGTGCCCAGGCAGTACGGCACCAGCCACCCCGCGATGATGTTGATGTCACGGAGCGATTCGACCCAGCCGGTGTCGCCGAAGATGAATCGGGCACCGTCCGTGGCGGCCACGACCATGCCCGCCGTCACAGCTACCCGGATTCCCCACTTCTGGACGAGCGGTGTCAGGGCGGTCAACGCCGCGTACACCGCGAGGAACCACAACGGCGAGAAGGAGAGCCGCGTCAGGGTGTGCATCGTCTCGGGCGCCATGCCCGCGGTGGCCAGGCCGACCAGCGCCAGCGCCCATGTGAGGGCGAGTGCGAGCGTCGGGCGCAGCAGCCTGCGCAGCCGCTGGGCGAGCCAGGTGCCGTACCCCATGCCACTCGCCCTGGCCGAGCCGTAACTGTGAGACCCCACGCGGCCCCCGACGAAGAAGAAGATCGCGAGCGGTTGCAGCACCCACGACAGCGGGGCGAGGCCGGGCATGTGCGATAAGGGGCTGTCGCTGGCCAGGTGGCCGCCGGCCTGGAGCACCACGGCACTGACCAACCAGTGGCCGAGGACCACACCCAGGGTGGCCAGCGAACGCAGCACGTCGACGGCGCGGTCTCGGCCGACGGGGGTCATCGCGTCGATCCGCAGCACCGTCGCGTGCAGCCTGGCAGTCCTTGGCCGACGGCCCGCGCACGGCCGGCCCGTCAGTGCCTGGGCACCGGGCGCACCGGCTCGGGCGGTCTGTTCCTCGGGAGGAATACGGAGGTCAGCCACGGGACACCTCCGCTCCCCGGCCCAGCGTGATCAGCGCGATGTTCCGTACGGCGATGCCACCGGGCTTCAGGTAGTCGCTGTGCTGGGCGGAGCCCGCGGGAAGGACCTTGGCGCCGAAAGGGGTGGATGTCGGGTCGCTGCCGAAGCCGACCGATACGCCGAAGACGCTCACGCTGGCGTGCGGCACGTCTGCGATCCAGTCACGGGTGCCGCGGCCCGCCCAGAACGGGACGTGGGTGCCGAGTTCGGACCGTGAACGCACCCCCATGCCGGGGCTGCCGAAGACCACGATGTCCGACAGCGCCGACGCCGTCCCGGGGGCCATCGTGCCCATGGCGCTTCCGCACACCACGGAACCGTAGGAGTGGCAGAGCAGGGTGGTCCGGGCCGCGGGGTTCACCTGCCGCAACTGCCTGATCAGCCCTTCCAGCCGCTGCCCTCCCTCCTCCGCACGGCCTTTGGTGAGGACTTCGACGCTCTGGGTCCGGGGCGCTCGGTAGCCGTACCAGGCCACTACGGCAACCCGTGACTTCGGGTCCAGCTTCTTGGCCTCGGCATAGAGGCCGCGGGCGCCACCGGCCAGCGAGCCGTAACGCGAGCCGAGCATGTCGAACGTGTCGATAGTGGTGTCGGAGCCCGGAACCACCACGGCTATCCGGTCCGCATGGGCCAGATCTCCCAGTACCTCCACGGCTTGGCCGTCACCAACGGGCGAGAAGGAAAGGAAGTTGCGCTCTACGGAGCGCAGTTCGCCCAGCCGGTCCGCCCGAGCGCCGTCCCCCACGTCCCCTGCCGCCCGCTCCGCCTCGGCCATGTAGTGGCGGTTCGCTGCGTAACGGTCCTCCAGTGTGTCCGCCGAGAGCGCGGGTAGCCGGGGCGCTACGGGAGTCTGCGTGGCGTGGGAATGAGCTGCTGCGGTGACCGAGAACACAAGGCAGCCAGCAGCGGCGGAGATCAGCAATCCACGTCTGAGACGGGCAGCTCGCACGGCTTCTTTTCCTTCCTCGTCGTTCGAAGAACTGAGAGGAAGGCTAGGTTTCACCGACACGGGAAGGGATCACACCAGAGAGCTCACTTGGCAGCTAGCTCTCAGGTATGACAGTGGGGAACTCACCCATACCCAAGGGGGGCATGGGCGTCGGCCTCAAGGCAGAGAAGCCCGGACAGATGTCCCCGGCGCAGAGCGCGTCGACGCGCGCGGGCCCTCCGGGCACGCTCACTCACCTGCGACGACGAGGCCGGCTTCATAGGCGAATATCGCCGCCTGCGTACGGTCCCGCAGGCCGAGCTTCACCAGGATGCGACCCACGTGCGTCTTCGCGGTCTGCTCGGCGATGACCAGCTCCTTCGCGAGCTCGGCGTTGGACAGTCCCCGCGCGATAAGGCACAGCACCTCGGTCTCACGGAGCGTCAGGTCGCCGACGTTCTCCTGCCGCGGTCTGCGCGGGATGGGCAACCGGGCGAACTCCTCCATCAGCCGCTTGGTGATGGTCGGTTCGATGAGCCCGCCGCCCTCGTGCACCGTACGTATGGCGTTGGCCAGTTGGTGCGCGGAGGAAGTCTTGAGCAGGAAACCACTCGCGCCGGCGCGCAACGCCTCGTACACGTACTCGTCCAGGTCGAACGTGGTCAGTACGAGGATCTTGGCGACGCTGCCGCCCGCCGTGATCTGCTGAGTGGCCTGGAGGCCGTTGAGCCGCGGCATCCTGATATCCATGAGGACGATGTCCGGGTCCAATTCGTGAACCAGGCGGACCCCCTCCTCACCGTTGTCCGCCTCGCCGACAACGTCGATGTCCGGCTGCGCGTTGAGGAGAATGGCGAAGCTTTCGCGGATCATCGTCTGGTCGTCCGCGATCACTACACGAATCGTCAACTTTCCTCGCTCCCACCGGAACGCAAGGGCAACGCTGCTGTCACTTCGTACCCCCCGTCCCCTCGATGTGTCGCCCGGAAAGTACCGCCGAGCAGGGAAACCCGCTCCCGCATTCCCAGCACGCCATGACCGGACCCCGGCCGGGGCTCCACCGGACCGGCCGGCGGACCGTTGGATACGTGCACCTCGATCTCCGACCGGCCATATGTCAAGGTGACTTCGACCTGGGAACCCGGGGAATGCCGCAGCGCATTGCTCAGCGCCTCCTGGGTTATCCGGAAGGCGGACAGTTCGACCCGCTTGGGCAGTTCACGTCGTACACCGCGGATCTCGGCAGCGATGTCCAGTCCTGCCGAGCGGACGTTTTCCAGGAGTTCCTCGAAGTTGTCCAGGCCGGGCTGCGGCACGTAGCGGCTGTCCGGGTCCTGCTCGTCCGACCTGAGCGTGCCCAGTAGATGTCGCATCTCGGCCAGGGCTGCCAGCGCGTTCTCCCGGATCTCGGTGAAACACTCGCTGAGCTCCTGGGGCGGATCCGCCACCCGGTACGGAGCCGCCTCCGCCCGAACGGCCACCACCGACATGTGATGGGCAACGACATCGTGAAGTTCCCGCGCGATACGCGCCCGTTCTTCCAGGACTGCTCGGCGGGAACGTTCGAGCGCGGTCAGGCTTTCCTGCCTGCGCAGCTGCCGCCGGGCCCGCACATTCGACCGGACGACGGTCAGCAGCGCCAGGCCGATCACCGAAGCCGCTCCGTACAGCTGCAGGTTGTGGTTCGCACCCGGGGGTGTCGCCCACGTCTGGAGGGCAAGGCCGGTGAGCATGCTGAGCGCCCATTGCGCGGCTGCTACCCGTAGCGGGAACTGCCAGGCGTTGATGAGGGTGACGGCGAGATGGACGAGCAGTGCAGCCCCCGTCCAGGGCCAGGGCAATCCCGCCGTGTTGTGCCCGGCAAGCGAAGCACCGGTCCATGCGTAGGCGATCGTGGCCGCCAGTGAAAGCCACCAGGCGGCAACGGGGCGAACGAGAGAAAGCGCCATCGGGAGGGTTTGCGCGCATGCGAGGGTGGCGCACAAGGCGAGAGGTAATCGCAGTCGCTCTGCCATCAGATTGCCGGCGGACACCGCGAGCGCCGCCGCAACGACCCCGGCAGCGGAAACGGCGAGCCAGCGCCACAGTCGCTTTCGTGGGGAGCGCAAATCGGGCCGGGGGCCTCTCGATAGGTCACAAAGAACCCGGAGGATCACCCACAGCGATTCCAGGAGATGAATTGCACGGCGGTATTGGACTTCGCCCAGGCGCGGTGATGCCCTCTTCCCCGCACTCTTCTGCTCCCCCACTCGCGTGACCTTACCACGGCCGGAACTGATCACCCCGTGCCGCCAGCGCGTTCCCTGCGCGCGACGTCAGAGGCCCCGGAGGAGGGGCAGCGCGCCCCTCCCGTCGCACACCCCCTTACGGACAGTCAGCAGGCAGCGCCCCCGCGGACAGTGGTTCCGGCCGCCCCCTGCGTGACATCCCACCCTTCAACCTCACCCCTACCAAGCGTTACGGAAACCCACCTCTCGGTGAGCACGGGTACCCGACTCGTCACGATTCTGATGCGCGCTACATCCGACCCTCTCGCTGCTGGCTACTGTTCGGTCCATAACCACCCCTCGGGGGACGTAGTGATGGGGAGGAATGATGAGAGAACGGCTGAGCTTCAAGATCCTTGGCCCGCTGTCCATGATCGTAGGGGGAAGAAGTACGACAGTTGGCGGCGCGCGGCAGCGCACGATCCTTTCACTCTTGATCCTCAACCCCGGCCGAATCGTCCCGATGGACACGTTGGTCGAGGTGGTCTGGAATGGCAGGCCGCCAACAACTGCACGCACTCAGGTGGCAATCTGCATAGCCGCCCTGCGCAAGAAGTTCAAAGCTGAAGGTGTTGCCGAGGACATCGTCATCACGGCCCACCCCGGTTACTTGCTCAACACCGAAGGACACGAAGTGGATTCGGTGGAATTCACCAAGCTGGTAGGCGCGGCGCAACAGGCCGTAAAAGAGCAGCGGCTCGATGAAGCTGCGCAGTTCTACCAGTCCGCACTGGATCTGTGGCGGGGGCCCGCTCTTGACGGAGTGACCGGTCAACTGGTCGAGGAGGAGGCACGCCGGCTGGAGGAGCTGCGGCTCAATGCCTACGACGACCACACAGCCGTCCAGTTGGAACTCGGGAATCACCAGGCGACCATTCCGGAGTTAGCCGCAGTGGTGCGCGAACAACCGCTGCGGGAGCGCACGCGCTACCACCTCATGCTTGCGGAATACCGTTCCGGCCGCCGCGCCGATGCCATGGCGACCTTCCGCGACGCACGCCGCCAGCTCGTCGAGGAGCTCGGCCTGGAACCGGGCCCGGATCTACAGGAATTGCACGATGCAATTCTGCGGGACGATCCCGCGCTGACCCCGGCCGCCCGTATCTCCTTCGTCGCCCCGAAACACCAACCCCGGACAACGGCCGTCCACTCCAGCCTGCCGCCCGACATCCCTGGATTCGTCGGGAGGGTGCACGAACTCGCCGCGCTGAGCACCCTCGTGGCGGACGAGGGCACACGGCAGGCGGTCAGCGTGAGCCTGATCACCGGGGCAGCCGGCGTCGGCAAGACGGGGTTGGCCCTCCACTGGGCCCACCGCGTCGGCGACCAGTTCCCGGACGGACGCCTCTTCGCGGATCTGCAGGGTTACGAGAGCGGCGACACGCTGCCCATCAGCGATGTCCTGAGCCGTTTTCTGCGCTCGCTCGGTGTGTCGAGCCAGCAGATCCCCACCGAGCTGGAGGAACGCTGCTTCCTCTATCGCAACATACTCGCCGACCGGCGCGTGTTGCTGGTCCTGGACAACGTGCGGACGTATGCACAGATACAGCCGCTGCTGCCGAGCGCCGGTGAGAGCTGCGTGCTCGTCACCAGCCGTGAACAGCTGGAAGGGCTGGTGGCCTGGCCCGCGGAGGCCCGGGTGCACCTGGGCCCGCTCCCCGACCCTGATGCGATGGAACTGCTCGGGAAGATCGTCGGCACGGCCAGGATCTCCGCCGCGCCGGCCGAATCCGCCCGCCTGGTCGAGCTCTGCGACAAGCTGCCGCTGGCGCTGCGGATCGCAGCCGCCCGGCTCGCCTCCAAACCGCACTGGACCGTACGGCATCTGGCCAACCGGCTGGACGACGAACGGCGGCGGCTGGACGAACTCAGCCAAGGCGAATCGCAGGTACGGGTCAGCTTCGAGCTCAGCTACCGGCACCTGCCCGACGACGCAGCCCGCCTCTACCGTCTCCTCGGCCTCCTGGACATCCCGGACTTCACCGCCTGGGTCGGCGCGGCGCTGCTGGACACCGACGTACTCGACGCGGAAGGGCTCATCGAATACCTCGTCGACGCCCAGCTCCTCGTGGCGCTCGGCACCGACGCGACCGGCTGCCTGCGCTATCGCTTCCAGAATCTGCTGCGTCTCTACGCACGTGAACGCGCTCACGACGAAACGCCGTGCGACGAACACCGGGCGGCCCTGGACCGCGTCTTCCGCACCTTCCTGACCATCACCGAGGAGGCGCACCGGCGGGATTACGGCGGGGATTTCACCGTCATCCACAGCGATGTACCCCGCCGTACGGTCGATCCCGCGTTCCTGGACGATCTCCTCGCCGTGTCGTTGGACTGGTTCGAGGCCGAGCGGCTCAACCTCCTCGCGGTGATCGAGCAGGCGGCTCGCGCGGGCATGGACGACCTTGCCTGGGACCTGACCGCGTCCATGGTGACGCTCTTCGAGACCCGCAACTACGTCGAGAACTGGCGGGTCTGCTGCGAACACGCCCTGGCCGCCGCCCGCGAGGCCGGCAACACACGCGGCCAGGCAGCCATGCTGCACGACTTGGGCGCGGTCGAACTGCGGTTGCGCAGGATCGACATGGCAGCCGACCGCTTCCACGACGCGCTGCGGCTCTACGAGGCGACCGACGACGAACACGGCCAGGCGCTGACCCGGCGGAACATCGCGATAACCGACCGGATCCGGGGTGACCTGGACAGCGCGATGACAGGCCTGGAAACGGCTCGGGCCACGTTCCGTACCGTGGGTGACCATTCTTCGGAGGCCCATGCGCTGAACAACATGGCGCAGATCGCGCTCGACCGCGGCCAGCCGGACTCCGCGGTCCGGCTCGCCCTGGAGTCCATCCGCATCTCGCAGTCGATCGGTGCGGGCGGGGAACGGGGCCTCGCGCAGGGATCTCATCGGCTGGCCCGTGCCTATCTTGCGCAGGGCCAGCTGGTGCTGGCGGAGGAGACCTTCCTGGAGGTCGTACGGATCGTCAAGGAGAAGTCCGACCAGGTCGGACTCGCCTATGCCCTGCTCGGCGTCGGTGAGACCAGCCTGGCCGCCAATGCCCCGCAGCAGGCCGATGCCGTGCTGAACGAGGCGCTGGAGATCAGCCGACGGATCGACAGTCCGCTGGTGGAGGGCCAGATCAACCTGGCTCTCGGGGAATCCTGCCGCCGGCAGGGCCGGTACTCGGCTTCGCGGACACATCTGCTCGCCGCCCAGCAGATCTTCACCAGCGTAGGCTCCCCGCCCTGGCAGGAACGGGCTCTGCTGGAGCTGGACGCGCTGGACTCCGAGCCCGTCGTGCAGAGCGGGCCGGGGAACCGTATTTCGGTGCCCGGACAGCGGGCACCGGCGAGTTTGCACAAGAGGTGAGACCAGCTGTCACCGACCGGCCGCCTGCGAGCGCTCGTGCCGCTCGCAGGCGGCCGAACGCCTTGAGGAGTGTTCGCCGTACCGAGAAGAACTACAGAAAGCTTCATTCGCCGTTATTCGTGAATAACGGCGAGTTCGGGTTCCCTGAAACTGTTTGATAACCAAACAATAGGTCGTTTGGCTACTTTCCTGATCAGCGAGATCTGGTCGAAACGACCGTTCCGCCACGGAGTCGTCACTTGCGCCCAGGAGATCCTGTTGTCCACTTCGCAAGCCGATGCGGTCCCGCCATCGGGCATGAGCCCGACCGATGACAGGGCCCCGGTCTACATTCCGACGCAGGACCCCGCAGACCATCAGTTGGCACACCGGCTCGCGGAGACCGCCGGCGTTTTGCTGCTCGCTCTGCGATCGGAACCCGGTCACACGAATCCGAGCGCGGAGGGCGACCGCCGATCCAATGAATTCCTGCTCGCCCGGCTCGCGGCGGATCGGCCCGGCGACGCGGTCCTTTCGGAAGAATCCGCGGACGACCGGTCCCGGCTGGACGCACGGCGCGTATGGATCATCGATCCGCTGGACGGCAGCTGTGAGTTCGGCGAAGCGGGGCGTACCGACTGGGCGGTGCACGTCGCGTTGTGGATCGAGGGCTCACTGGCCGCCGGCGCAGTGGCCCTGCCCGCGGCCGGTCAGACGTTCTCGACCTGGCAGACCGCTCCCCCTTGCCCCGATCCCGAACAACTGACGCTCCTGGCGAGCCGGAGCCGCCCGCCTGCGCTGGTCGGCGACCTCGCCGAGCGGCTGAGCGCCCGGATCCAGCCCATGGGGTCCGCGGGGGCCAAAGCCATGGCGGTACTGAGCGGCACCGGCTCCGCCTATGTGCATGCGGGCGGCCAGTACGAATGGGACTCAGCCGCCCCCGTTGCCGTGGCGCTGGCCCACGGCCTGCGGGTGCGGCGACTGGACGGGTCGGCGCCCCGTTACAACCAGCCCGATCCCTCGTTGCCCGACCTGGCGATCTGCCGGCCGTCAGCCGCCGAAGAACTCTGGGACGCCCTGGACGCGCTCGCGTCGCATGCCGGTCGTTGATATTTTTCCATGCGAAAGGAACTGACATGCTCAACGTCATTGGCGTGGGGTTCGGCCGAACCGGCACCAATTCCCTCCAGCTGGCCTTGGAAAAGCTGGGATTCGGCCCCTGCTATCACATGCTCGAAGTGATTCGACATGCCGATCACCTTCCTCGGTGGCGCCATGCGTTGAGCGCCGACAAGGTCGAATGGGACCGCGTATTCGACGGTTACAATTCCTCGGTCGACTGGCCCGGCTGCGCATTCTGGCGCGAGCTCGTCGAGACCTTTCCCGAGGCCAAGGTCGTTCTGACGGTACGGGACCCGGAAAGCTGGTACGCGAGCGTCAAGAAGACCATCTTCGCTACCGGAGAGGACACCGAAGGCCCCACGCTGCCGCCGAACGGTCTCTCCCCCGAGGCCATGGAGTTCGCCGGCTTCATGGGCAATGAACTGCTGCCGCGGATCATGGACGACGGGCAGGGCGGCCGGCTGGACCAGGCCGACGAGGAGCGAGCCATCGAGACGTTCCTCCGGCACAACGAAGAGGTCCAGCGTGTCGTCCCGGCCGACCGTCTGCTGGTCTACCGGGTCACCGAGGGCTGGGGGCCGCTGTGCGAGTTCCTGGACGTGCCGGTCCCGGCCGAGGCATTCCCCCACGTCAACGACTCCGGTACGTTCCGCCGCACCTTCGAGGGAGCGTTCGCGGAGCGGATGGGGCTCTCCGTGCCCGGCGCGAGGGGCTGAGCGCCCCCGAGCGGACGCAACGAACGAACCGGGCACATGGGCGCCGCACTCGAAGGAACCGAAATGAATCGCCATCACCCCGGCGCGACGGTCTGGCTGACCGGGCTGCCGAGCTCGGGAAAGACCACCATCGCCGGCACGCTGGCGAAGCGACTGCGCTCCGCCGGCCACCGGGTGGAGGTCCTGGACGGGGACGAGATCCGCACCTTCCTCTCGGCCGGTCTGGGTTTCTCCCGTGCGGACCGCGACACCAACGTCCAGCGGGTCGGCCTGGTGGCCGAGCTGCTCGCGCGTAACGGCGTCATGGTGCTGGTTCCTGTCATCGCCCCGTACGCGGACAGCCGCGCTGCTGTCCGCGCGCGTCACGAGGGCTCGGGCACGCGGTACGTGGAAGTCCATGTGGCCACCCCGATGGAGGTGTGCGCCGAGCGCGATGTGAAGGGCCTCTACGCGAAGCAGGCGGCCGGCCGGCTTACCGGGCTGACCGGGGTCGACGCCCCCTATGAGCCACCCAAGGAACCGGACTTGTACCTCGATACGCAGTTGCAGTCCCCAGGGCAGTCGGCGCACGCCGTGCAGACGCTGCTGGCGGCGGAGGGACTGATATGACCGCGGTGACCCAGGCACGCGTCCTCAGCCACCTGGACGCGCTGGAATCGGAGGCGGTGCACATCTTCCGCGAGGTGGCGGGCGAGTTCGAGCGGCCGGTGATCCTCTTCTCCGGCGGCAAGGACTCCATCGTCATGCTGCACCTGGCGCTGAAGGCGTTCGCGCCCGCGCCGGTGCCTTTCTCCCTGCTGCACGTGGACACCGGGCACAACTTCCCCGAGGTGCTGGCTCACCGGGACCGACTGGTGACCGCGCACGGGCTGCGGCTGCACGTCGCCTCGGTGCAGGACTTCATCGACCGTGGCGAGCTTCGCGAGCGCCCGGACGGCACCCGCAACCCGCTACAGACCGTCCCGCTCAACGACGCCATCGAGAAACACGGCTTCGACGCAGTCTTCGGCGGTGGCCGCCGCGATGAGGAGAAGGCCCGCGCCAAGGAGCGGATCTTCAGCCTGCGTGACGAGTTCGGCGGCTGGAACCCGCGCCGGCAGCGGCCCGAGCTCTGGGACCTTTACAACGGCCGGCACGCGCCCGGCGAACACGTCCGGGTCTTCCCCATCTCCAACTGGACCGAGCTGGACGTCTGGCAGTACATCGCCCGCGAGCACATCGAGCTGCCCACGATCTACTACGCGCACGAGCGCGAGGTCTTCGCCCGCAACGGCATGTGGCTGGCGCCGGGCGAGTGGGGCGGCCCGAAGGAGGACGAGCGAGTCGAGAAGCGGCGGGTGCGCTACCGCACCGTCGGCGACATGTCCTGCACCGGCGCCGTCGACTCCGACGCGGTCACCGTCGAGTCCGTCATCAGCGAGATCACCGTCAGTCGGCGCACCGAGCGCGGCGCCACCCGCGCCGACGACAAGCTGTCCGAGACAGCCATGGAAGACCGCAAACGTGAGGGGTACTTCTAGCCATGCCGACCGCCGACCTCGAAACGAGCGCGACCTCGCTGCTGCGGTTCGCCACCGCCGGAAGCGTCGACGACGGCAAGTCGACGCTGGTCGGAAGGTTGCTGCACGACTCCAAGTCGGTCCTCGCCGACCAGCTCGAAGCCGTCGAGCGGGCGTCGCTGGGCCGCGGTCAGGACGCCCCTGACCTGGCGCTGCTGACCGACGGGCTGCGCGCGGAGCGCGAACAGGGCATCACCATCGACGTCGCCTACCGCTACTTCGCCACCCCGCGGCGCCGGTTCATCCTGGCCGACACCCCCGGCCATGTGCAGTACACCCGCAACATGGTCACCGGCGCCTCCACCGCCGAACTGGCCGTGGTCCTCGTCGACGCCCGCAACGGCGTGGTCGAGCAGACCCGCCGGCACGCCGCGGTCGCCGCCCTGCTGCGCGTCCCGCACGTCGTCCTGGCCGTCAACAAGATGGACCTGGTCGACTACGCCGAGCCGGTCTTCGCCGCCATCGCCGAGGAGTTCACCGCCTACGCCGCCTCACTGGGCGTCCCGGAGGTCACCGCCATCCCGATCTCCGCCCTGGCCGGTGACAACGTCGTCACGCCGTCCGTCACCATGGACTGGTACGCCGGCCCGACGGTGCTGGAGCACCTGGAGACCGTCCCGGTCGTCGCCGCGCCCACCGATGCGCCGGCCCGCTTCCCGGTCCAGTACGTCATCCGGCCGCAGACGCCCGAGCACCCCGACTACCGCGGCTACGCGGGGCGGCTGACCGCCGGGATGCTGCGCGTCAGTGACGAGGTCACCGTGCTGCCCTCCGGCCGCACCAGCGTCATCGCGGCCATCGACATCCTCGGCGAGCCCGCGGAGTCGGCCTGGGCACCGCAGTCGGTGACCGTGCGTCTCGCCGACGACCTCGACGTCTCCCGCGGCGACCTGATCGCCCCGGTCGCCGCCGCGCCCACCCTCACCCAGGACATCGAGGCGACCGTCTGCCACCTCCATGACCGCCCGCTGAGGCCCGGTGACCGGGTGCTGCTCAAGCACACCACCCGCACCGTCAAGGCGATCGTCAAGGACATCCCGTCCCGGCTGGCCCTCGACGACCTCGCCCGGCACCCTGCGCCGGGCGAGCTGGTCGCCAACGACATCGGCACGGTCCGGGTGCGTACCGCAGAGCCGCTGGCGCTCGACTCGTACGCCCGGTCGCGTCCCACCGGCGCCTTCCTCCTGATCGCTCCGGCCGACGGCGCCACGCTCAGCGCCGGCATGGCCCACTGAGCCGATGTCCCCCGCCACCACTGCGGCCGTGCGGCTGACCGGTGCGACGAAGACCTTCGGCGATGCGCTCGTCCTTGACGGCATCGACCTGGAAGTGGCGCCGGGCGAGTTCCTCTGCCTGCTGGGCGCGTCCGGCTGCGGGAAATCCACCCTCCTGAACTTGCTGGCCGGTCTGGACCGGCCGTCGTCCGGCCAGGTGTCCTCGGGCGCCGGGCGCCCGGCCCTGATGTTCCAGGACCATGCGCTCTTTCCCTGGCTGACGGCCGGTCGCAACGTCGAACTCGCACTGCAACTGGCCGGGACGGCCGACAGGGCCGAGCGCCGCGCCGAGGCCGCGCGGCTCCTCGGACTCGTACGGCTCGGGGACGCCTACGGCAAGCGGGTGCACACGTTGTCGGGCGGCATGCGGCAGCGTGTCGCCCTCGCTCGCGCCCTGGCCCAGGGCAGCGACCTCCTCCTGATGGACGAACCGTTCGCGGCACTCGACGCGTTGACCAGGGATGTGCTGCACGAGGTACTGATCGGCGTCTGGGAGCGCCGGCGGCCGAGCGTCGTCTTCGTCACGCACGACATTCGGGAGGCGGTGCGGCTGGGTACCCGTGTGGTGCTGCTGTCCTCCCGGCCGGGCCGGATCGCCCGCGAGTGGCGGGTCGGCATTCCCCACCCGCGCCGTGCCGAGGACGCCACCCTCCTCGGCCTGGCCCGGGAGATCTCCCGAGACCTGCGTGAGGAGGTCTGCCGACATGCCCGTGACTGACCTCAGCCCCGTCCGCGGGGAGGACGTCCCGCCGGACTTCTCGTCAGGTGCGGACGTGCTGGATTCCCCGACCGCTCCGGCCGTGCCCACCCTGTTCCGCCGGTCCGTGAAGAGGGCGACGGCTCCGGTTCTCGCGGCCGTCTTCGTCCTGTCGGTGTGGCAACTGGCCGCCCTCTCGGGCCTGTTCCCGAGGCTGCCGTCACCCGTCGCGGTCCTGGACGAACTGGCCAAGCTGCTACGGGACGGCATCCTGCTGCCGGCTCTCGGGCAGAGTCTGGGCCGGGCCGTGACCGGATTCGCCGCTGCGGTGCTGCTGGGTGTCCCGCTCGGCCTGCTGGTGTACCGGTACGGCGCGGTGCGGACCGTCCTCACGCCGGTCCTCGCGGCATTCCAGTCGCTGCCCGCAGCGGCCCTCGTTCCGCTGGCGGTGGTGGCGTTCGGGGAGTCGGAGCGGTCGGTGTACTCGGTCGTCCTGCTGGGTGCCGTGCCGTCCCTCTCCATGGGCGTGGTCGGCGCGCTCGACCAGGTTCCCGTGCTGCTGCGGCGTGCCGGTCGGGCCATGGGCGCCACTGGTCTGCGGGCGTACCGCCATGTGCTGGTGCCGGCCGCGCTGCCCGGACTGATCGCGACGCTGCGCCAGGGCTGGACCTTCGGGTGGCGGGCCCTGATGACCGCCGAGCTGATCACCTCGACGCCACTTCCCGGTGTCGGGCGGATCCTCGACACCGGGAAGCAGGAGGACAGTTTCGCCCTGGTGATGGCGTCGGTGGCGCTGATCCTCGCCATCGGCGTGCTGGTCGAGGCCATGGTGTTCCGGCCTGTGGAGAAACGGGTGCTGTACCACCGCGGCCTGCTCGTCTGAACGAGCCCGTCCGACGCTCCTACGGCATCCGGGGCCCGCCTGCGGCAGCGAGTCCCGGTACGCCCGGTTCTCACCCACGCATGTTCGGCGACGAAAAGCAGTTCGGTAACGACGCACACAGAACGGAGACCCGATGACCGAGCAGGATCCCATATCCGTCCCGCACGCCGACGGCAGCAACAATCTTTTCGACTGGCTGACCGGCATGCGGGCCGAGAATCCGGTATGGCAGGAGGGAAATGGCCCCTACCACGTATTCCGCTATGACGACGTGCAGCAGGTGATTTCCGACCCCAAGGTATTTTCGAACGACACCGGTCGTGTCATGCCGCATGTGAAGCCGCTGACCGAGGGACATATCAACGCGATGGACCCGCCGGAGCACGGGAAGCTCCGCCGGCTGGTCAACCAGGCATTCACGCCCCAAACCGTGGACAAACTGGAGACGCGCATCACGGCCGTGACGAACGAGCTGCTTGCCGAGATCGGCAGCGAGCGGTTCGATCTGATCGATGCGCTCACCTATCCACTGCCGGTGATCGTCATCAGCGAACTGCTGGGAATTCCGGCATCGGACCGGGACCTGTTCCGCAAGTGGGCCGACCGGTTCATGAATCTCAGTAGACCCAGGTCCGAGAAGGACATCGTGGCCAATTTCCAGGCGGCCACCCGGGAGATGGACGAATATCTGCTCGCACACTGCCGGCAGCGCCGGGGGGACCCGAAGAACGATCTGATCAGCAAGCTGGCGACCGCGGAGGTGGAAGGCGAGCGGCTCACCGATGACGAGGTGGTCAAGTTCGCCGGCATTCTCTTCCTGACCGGGCATCTCACCACGACGCTACTGATCGGCAATGCCGTGCAGTGCCTCGACGACAATCCGGAGACATATGCCGAGCTCCGCGCCGACCGCTCCCTCATTCCGTCCGCGGTCGAGGAAGTGCTGCGCTTCCGGTCGCCGTTCACGACCGTGAGCCGGGTAACGGTGACCGACGTCGAGGTCGGCGGGCGGCTGATCCCCGCCAACCGCATGGTCACGCCGTGGGTCATCTCCGCCAACCACGACGATGCCCACTTCCCGGACGCGGGCCGGTTCGTGATCCGGCGCACCCCCAACCGGCACGTCGCGTTCGGCCGTGGCGGGCACTTCTGCGTCGGAGCGCCCCTCGCCAGGCTGGAGGCCCGGGTGGCGCTCAACGCCCTGCTGGACACCTTCACCGAGCTGCGGGTCGACCGTGATGCCGACATCGCCTACCACGCGCGCGGGATGTACGGCGCCAAGAATCTGCCCGTGGTGGCCCGGCGGGCCTGACGGGCGGGGAGCGAAACAGCAAGGCGGGCAGGTGACCGGAGCCGGTCGCACTGCCCGCCTTCGGGGGGATGCTCAGCGAGAGAGATGGAAGAAAATCATGGGGTTGTCGGTGCTGTTCCGCACCGGCTCCGCGAGCCCGAGATCACGCTTGACCTCGGTGAGCTGCTCCATGACCTCGGGGGCCTTGGCGAGCGAGGGCGTGAAGTACGGAACGTGGTGTTCGGCCAGCCACTTGATGACGACCGACCCCTCGCTCAGCGGCTTCGGCCGACGGCCGTGGTACACATCGTGGACGCTCGTGGGAATTCCGGCGGGGACGGCCGGGAAGAGGTTCTCGGTGTACCAGCGCGCGAATCGCGCACCGTGGTCGGCATCGATGAAGAGATAGTCGGTGTCGTCCGGGATCTTGCCGAGGTGCTCGCGAACGTCACCCATCGTGAACGTCCACCGGTCGGCGGACAGTTCGGCGGGAACATTGCGGACAACCTTGTCGACGATGTCGAACGAGTACAGGTGACCGGTGCCGTTGTCGCGCAGCGCGCTCAGGATCCACATGGTGGACCACCCGTAAAAGGTGCCGATCTCCACCACGCGCTCCGGCCGATGGTCGCGCAGCAGCAGGTAGGTTATCTCGGCTTCGAGATCGTCCAATTGCGCCTTCATGGACTTCCCGCGCTGCTCCAGAAAGGCGCGCTGGCTGTCACGTACCGCTCGGAGATCGTTCTCATATTTCTGATAGAGCTTGCTCAGAGAATCGACCGAGACGACATCCATTGGCCCTCCATTGACCTTGCAAAAAAACTTTTTGATCACCTGCACGGACCGCGTCTCGGACAGGTGATATGCACGGTTGTTCAGGCTATGCGACCCCGGTATCGTCTCGATATCGTCTCGCTTTCGCGGAATTGTCGGCGACTCGGCCGAAGCATTGCCGGGCCTGCCATGAATCGAAACCGTGAAGCCGAGATAACGAGAGGAAAGGACTCCGGGATAGCTTCACTGCGGGCAATCCGGCCAGCCCCGCTCAGGGGTGACAGGTGTACATAGGCTCTCGCCCTGATCAGTTGTTCCAGATCCTTCGACGCAGGAGTTCCAGAGTGATCAACTCGGTTGTCATTGTCGGCGGCGGCACTGCGGGGTGGATGAGCGCCTCGTACCTGAAGGCCGCATTCGGAGACCGCATAAACGTGACCCTGGTGGAATCGGACCGGGTCTCCAGCATCGGCGTCGGAGAGGCAACGTTCAGCACCGTCCGGCATTTCTTCGACTATCTCGGCCTGGACGAGCGCGAGTGGATGCCGGAGTGCGCCGGCTCGTACAAACTGGGCATCCGGTTCGAGAACTGGCGAAAGTCCGGCCAGCACTTCTACCACCCGTTCGAGCGGCTGGGGGCCTCCGACGGTTTCTCCCTCGCCGACTGGTGGTTGCTCAAGGGCGACCGCAGCCAGCCCTTCGACCGCTCCTGTTTCATCACGCCGGCCCTGTGCGAGGCGCAGCGTTCCCCGCGCATGCTCGACGGCTCACTGTTCGCGAGCGGCCTCGACGGCTCGCTGGGGCGCTCGACGCTTGAGGAGCAGCGCGCCCAGTTCCCCTACGCGTACCACTTCGATGCCGGTCTGCTGGCGCAGTACCTGACGAAGTACGGGACCGACCGCGGTGTACGGCACATCGTCGACGACGTGGTCGACGTGGGCCGCGACGAGCGCGGCTGGCTCTCGCACGTGACCACGCGCGAGCACGGTGAGCTCGCCGGTGACCTGTTCATCGACTGCACCGGCTTCCGCGGTCTGCTGATCAACCAGACCATGGAGGAGCCCTTCGAGTCCTTCCAGGACGTGCTGCCGAACAATCGCGCCGTCGCGCTGCGCGTACCGCAGCCCGACCAGGCCACCACCGGGATGCGGCCATACACCACCGCGACCGCGATGGAGGCGGGCTGGATCTGGACCATCCCGCTCTTCGGACGCAACGGCAACGGCTACGTGTACTCCGACGAGTTCTGCACCCCGGAGGAGGCGGAGCGCACCCTGCGCGAGTTCGCCGCCCCCGGGCAGGACGGCCTGGAGGCCAACCACATCCGTATGCGCATCGGGCGCAACCGCCGTTCCTGGGTCAAGAATTGTGTGGCCATCGGCCTGTCCAGCGCCTTCGTCGAGCCTCTGGAGTCCACCGGGATCTTCTTCATCCAGCACGGCATCGAGCAGCTGGTGAAGCACTTTCCCGACGAGCGCTGGGACCAGACGCTGGCCAAGAGCTACAACGACCGGGTCGCGCACGTCCTGGACGGCGTGAAGGAGTTCCTGGTCCTGCACTACCGCGCGGCACAGCGCGATGACACGCCGTACTGGAAGGAAGCCAAGGTCCGTCCCATCCCGGACGCGCTCGCCGCCCGCCTGGAGATCGGGGCCTCGCACCTCCTGGACGAGGAGACCATCTACCCCTACTACCACGGCTTCGAGCAGTACTCGTGGATCACGATGATGCTCGGGCTCGGCCATGAGCCCACCCGGCCACGCCCGACGCTCGCCCATATCGACCCCGCCGGAGCGCGCGCGGAGTGGGCGAAGCTCAGGGCCGATGCGGAGCGCCAGGTGGCGACACTGCCCAGCTGCTACGAGTACCTCGCCTCGATCAACTCGGCTCGCTGAGCACACCTCACCGCCGCAGTTTCCGATGCCCGTACCGATTCCACCGTCAGGTACGGGCATCGGCACTGCTGCCCATCACCCCACCACCCATCTGTTCCCTCCTGAAGGGCGACCGCGCATGGCTACCCGTGTGCCATTCCGACCTGTCCCCCACCCCGAGCTGCCGTCGGAGACACCGCCCCGTGCGCCGGTGCCGCTCGGCGAATTCCGCTCGTTGATGAGCGGCTTCGCCACAGGGGTCGCGGTGGTCACCACACTCGGGCCCGACGGTTGCCCGTACGGCCTCACCTGTACGTCCCTCTCCAGCGTCACGGCCAGTCCTCCCATACTCGCGGTGTGCCTGACGACCCAGGGCGAGACTCTTCGCGCGCTGCTGGACTGCGGAGCGTTCGCGGTGAATCTGCTGCACGAGCAGGGACAGCACGCCGCCGAGGTCTTCGCCAAGCCGGTGGCGGACCGGTTCGCCGAAGTCGTCTGGCAGCCCTCGCCGAACGCGGGCCTGCCGCGGCTGGCGGAAGACGCATTCGCCACGGCCGAGTGCCAGGTGACCCGTGTGCTCGAAGTCGGCGACCACACCATGGTCCTGGGCATGGTGACCGGGGTGACGCAGACGCCCGCCACACCACTGCTGTACGGGGGGCGCCGATTCGCCGTCTGGCCGGACGGCGAGGTACCACAGCCGCCCTCCGTCCCCGCCGTGACGCCGCTGCCCTCGTCCCTCCCGGGCTCGCCATGCTGAACACCGTGCGACTGGCCGCCGCGAGCGGCGGTGCGGCGGTCGATCCGATTGCGCGGTTCCTGCTCGCCGTCGCGGTGATCGTGCTGCTGAGCCATCTGCTGGGAGCTCTGCTCGGCCGCATCGGCCAGCCGCTGGTGGTCGGCGAGATCCTCGGCGGACTGCTGCTCGGCCCCTCCGCGCTGGGATGGGTCTGGCCCTCCGCCCAGGCCTGGCTGTTGCCCTCCGAGGTCGTCTCCACCCTCGACATGGCGGCCCAACTCGGCCTGGTGACCTTCATGTTCCTGCTCGGGTGCGAACTGCGTGTGGAGCGGACGGGCCGTCTGGGGAACAGGGCGGTGGGCGCGACCATACTCGGCGGGATGGGCCTGCCGTTCCTCGTCGGTGTCGGTGTCGCGGCCGCGGCGCCCACCCTGCTGAAGGGCTCCACCCCTTCCCAGGCTGGTTACGTGTTCTTCATCGGGCTCACCATGTCGGTGACCGCCCTGCCGGTACTCGCCAGGATCCTGGTCGATCTGCGCATGGACCGTTCACCGCTGGGGTCGCTCGCGCTGGCCGGCGCCGCCGTGGGAGACGGCGTCGCCTGGCTGGCCCTCACCGTGATTCTCGCCGTGACCGGTTCCGGTGGGACCTTGCACATCGCGGCCACCATCGGCATGACCCTGGCCCTGGTCGCGCTCACCGCGCTGGTGGTGCGCCCGCTCCTCGCGGCCCTCGTACGCAGGGCCGAGCAGCGGCCCGGTGCCGAGCGGCTGCTTCCCCTGCTGCTCGTCGGCGCCATCGGGTACGCCGCCCTCACCCACCTTCTGGGGCTGCATCCCGTGATCGGCGCTTTCCTGTTCGGTACGGCCGTACCGCGCGACTCCGCCGTCACGACCTGGATGAACCAGCAGCTCCAGGGCTTCACCCTGGCCGTACTGCTGCCGCTCTTCTTCGCCGGTGTGGGACTCCACGTCTCGGTCAGCGCCCTCGGCCTGAACCCCTGGACCTGGCTGGCGTTCGCGGGACTCGTTCTCGCGGCGATCCTGAGCAAGATCATCGGCGCGGGCGGCGCCGCCCGGCTCATCGGCACTCCGCGCAACGAGTCGCTGCGCTTCGGCGTGCTGATGAACTGCCGTGGCGTGACGGAACTGGTGGTGGCGGGCATCGGCTGGCAATTCCACCTCATCAGCACGACCGGCCTGACCGTACTCGTCCTGATGGCGCTGATCACCACCGCCATGACCGGGCCGCTGCTCAAGGCCCTCGGCGTGCGGGCCCCTTCAGCCGACCGCCCCGCACCGCGGCCGCGTGAGACGGCACATGCCGCTGCCGCCTCCGCCACGACGGGCGCATCCGGTGCATCGGGTGCCTCCGTCGGCCCGTTGGTCCAAGGCCCGGGCACCGCCGGCTGACATGATGGCTCCATGGACGACTCTCGCCACTCCCTGCCTGGCGCGCAGCGGCTCCTGCTCGGCCTGCGCACCTTGCTGGGACTGCCGTTGCAACGCCGGACCTGGCAGCACCTGGGATTCGCGCTCCTCCTGCCCTTGGGGCTCGCCCTGATCGCCGGAGTCTTCCATGTCATGAAGGGCCAACGGGGCAGCGCCGGGGGCGGCGTCGGCCCGTTGGCCCTGCTGGCGGCCGTCGCCGTGGTCGCCCTCTGCGGACCGTCCTTCGAGCGGTTCAGGGCTCGTGTCTGGCTCGGTGAGGAGGTCGGCCGCGCTGAGCGCGACGGCCGTCTCAAGCGCGGGACGGCCTTCTTCTTCGCCAACCTGCTGCTGGGGAGCGCCTCGTTCACCGTGGTCATCGGCTGGGTGATCGTCTCTGTACGGAACGTGAGCTACCCCTTCTGGGGGTGGGTGCCCTATCCCGATCCCGCATGGGGCGGACCCTCTCCGCTCGGCGCGGTGTCGCTGCACTTCGCGGCCGGTGTGGTGACCTTCTTCGGGGCGCCGTGGCTCGTCATCCGGCTGAACCGGCTCCAGGTATACGTCGCACGCCGCCTCGTGGGTTCCGGCTGACCATCGGTCCGCCGGTGGAGCCGGCCCCGCGGCTCCCGCAGACGGCACAACGGAAACTGCCTCGACGGTCGAAGAACCGTCGAGGCAGTCTCATGGGTGCGCCGGTGCGCAGCGTCAGTCGAGCACGTAGCCGTCCGCGTCCCGGCAGCCACGGGAGCGGCGCAGGTCCGTGAGGATGAAGCTGCGCTGCAGCCAGCGGTCGCGGCCGTCGTAGCGGGGGGTGAAGGCGGTCCTGCCGTGCACGGTGACCCGGTTGTCGACGATGGCCAGGTCGCCCGGCTCCAGCAGAGCGGTCCGGGCGGTCCGGCCGAACGCCGCCTGGAGTGCATCCATCGCCCGGCCGGCGCACGGTGTGAGCGGCTCGGTGGCGGCGAAGTCGACCCGTACGTCCGGGTCTTCGGGCGCGCCGAAGAGCACCGGGTGCGGTGTGGTGCCGCCGCTTCCGGAACCGAAGGAAGGCGGCGCCGCGGTGACGAACTCCGGGAGGGACAGCGCCTCACGGCTCTCCTCGGACAGCAACGGCAGCGCCTGGCGGATGCAGCCGGTGCGCAGCCCGGCCACCCGGTCGTGATCGGCGCGCAGGCACAGCAGCATCACGAAGTCCGGCCGGTGCGGATGGAAGGCGTTCTCGTTGTGGAAGGAGAGCAGTACGGATCCGGCGTTGCCTTGGAAGTCCTCCTGCCCGGGGACGGGGACGACGTCCTGCACCAGGGCGCCGCTCTTCTCCGGTCGGAAGGCGGCCGGATCACCGAGGCCGGCAGCGATCATCATCAGCACTGCCGCGGGCACGGTGGCGCTGCGCTGGACGGATCCCTTGACGGACGGGGTCGGGGGGAGCGCCGGTTCGTGCACCGGCAGCCCGCGTACCAGTGCTGAACCGGTGGGGCCGGACGCCCGGCGGAAGTCGAGCAGCGCGCGGCGCAGTCCGACCGGCAGTTCGGACCAGGCGTCCCGGGCCGCGGCGATCCATTGCGGATCGTCCATGTGCCCGCCGGCGACCGGGAGGATCCGGCGCGCCGTCTCCGCTGTCCTGTCCGCCGACTCCGGATCCACGGGAATCACCGGTGTGGTGACGCCGAGGTCGCATGTCACTGTCATCAATTCCTCGCTTTCTGCTCACTGACCTGGGCAACAGGCGACGGGACGTCCTGTCCGGCAGGTCCGGTTCCGCTACGAGCAGCAGGTCCGGGTGAAGGGAGAACGGCCCTGTCCGGTCGGACGCCGCCGGGACCGGTTCCGACGAGGGACGTTCTATCCGGCACGGTTCATGGCCTCGGCGACGGACCGGGGGCGCATGTCCGTCCAGTGGTTTTCGATGTAGGCGAGGCTCTCCTCGTGCCCGCTCTCTTCCTGGGCCACCTGCCAGCCGCCGGGTACCTCTGCGAAGGCGGGCCACAGGGAGTGCTGGCCCTCGTCGTTGATGAGTACGAGGTATCGGCCCTCGGTGTCCTCGAACGGGTTGGTCATTGCTCACTCGCTTTCTTCATCCATGGATGGCGGTCGGACGGTCGGGCGGCGGGACCGGCGCTCAGCTCCTCGGCTCCGCGACGGTCCGCGTCCCCGCATCGGCGTCCTGGTGTCCGTACAGGTCGTGCACCCAGTTGGTCTGATAGACCGTGTCCAGGTAGCGCTCGCCCAGGTCCGGAGAGATGGCCACCGAGGTGAGCTCGGTGCAGCCCGTGTCATGAGTGGCGAGCCAGGAAACGGCCCCGGCGACGATCGTTCCGGTGGAGCCGCCGAACAGGAACCCGCGGGCGGCCAGCCGGTGGCACATCTGCACGGTCACGGCTTCGGGTATCAGCACGACGTCGTCGACGTAGGACTCGTCGAGCAGCGGCGGGCGCACCCCGGCGCCGAGGCCGGGGATCATCCTGGTTCCCGGTGGGCCCCCGAAGGCGACCGAGCCGACGCTGTCCACCGCGACGATCCGGACCTCGGGACGGAACTCCTTGAACCATCGCGCGCAGCCCATGAGCGTGCCCGTGGTGCCGGCTCCCACGAAGAGCACGTCGAGGCCGGTGAAGCGGCGAGCGATGGCGGGCGCGGTCAGCCGGTGGTGCGCACGCCAGTTGTCCTGGTTCAGGTACTGGTTGAGCCACACATACCCGGAGTCGCTCTCGCACAGCCGCCGGACGTAGGTGAGCCTGGCCCCGAGGAACCCCTCGTCCGGGTCTGCTTCGGTGACGATGTGCACATCGGCGCCCAGCGCCTCCATGAGCCGCCGGGACCCCAGGTTGCACCGTGAATCGGTCACGCAGACGAAGCGGTATCCCTTACTCACCGCAATCGTGGCCAGCGCGACGCCCAGATTTCCGGACGAGGATTCCACCAGGGTCGATCCGGTCGTCAACACCCCGGCTCTCTCCGCCGCTTCGACCATTTCGAGCGCGGCTTTCTGTTTGATCGAGCCAGCGAAATTGAAGCCTTCGCACTTGAGGAAGAGCGAGATGTCGAGCGTGGGCTTCAGATCGACGAACAGATCTTCCTCATGGAATTCATGTGGAGCCGAAATGATCGGCACACTACCCCCCGTGGTGTGGAAGGGTCGATAGCGCGGGCCGGTCACCCATAACGGCGCGTCTCGTGGAAGAAGCCGTCGACGACCGTCAGTTCTCCCGCAGCCTGCAAGGTGTCGTAGACGTGCTTGCCGAGCGCGAGGTCCAGGACCCCGAGCCCGAAGGGCGAGAAGATCACCGGCCGGTCGCCGGGGATCTCCAGCTCTCCGGTGAGCACGTCGTAGAGGGTTCCGTTGACGAAGTCCCGGTTTCCCACCTGCTGTTCGGCCAGGTGCAGGGATGTGTTGGCCTTGAGGCAGTGCTCCACGTCGTCCACGACGTTCGTGGCGGCAAGGACCACCTCGGGCGACAGGTCGCGCAGCGAGACGTGCAGGACAACGGGGTTGTGGGAGAACCAGTCGGGGCCCGTGACGTGCGGCTCGCCGGCGACGGTCGCGAAGACGACCACATCGCTGGAGCGGATCAGGTCCTCGGCGCTCTCCCGCACGGTGACGGTCCCCCCGGCACCGGACTCCTTCAGGTAGCCGGCGAAGCCCTCGGCGTGCTCCTGCGACAGGTCGTACACGCCGGTGTCCTCGAACGTCCAACCGGTGCCGGTCAGATAGGTGTGCACATACCTGGCGATCAGCCCGACGCCGAAGAAGCCGATCCTCCGGGGGCGGGCGCGTCCCTGGCTGAGCCGGTCGGCGGCGACAGCGGCCGAGGCGGCGGTGCGCGCGGCACTGATGATGGAGCTCTCCAGGCACGCCAGCGGGTACCCGGTTTCCTGATCGTTGAGGATGAGGACGGCGGAAGCCCGGGGCAGCCCGGTGCTCACGTTCTCCGGGAAACTCGATATCCACTTGATCCCGTCGACCTGGACATCACCGCCGACAGAGGCGGGCAGCGCGATGATCCGTGAGGTGGGGCGGTCGGGGAAGCGCAGGAAGTACGAGGGCGGGTTGACGGTCCCGCCCCTGCCGTGGGTGCGGTAGGCCGCCTCGATGATCTCGGTGGTGCGCTTGTGCTGTCCCTCCAGGACGCGGTGCACGTGGGCGCCGGGGATCACGGCGAAGGAGGGCGCCGGAGCAGCCGGTTCAGAAGTGTGTGACATGTGCGTCTCCGTAGCTGGCATGGGGTGGCGTGTTGCGGGTGGAGGCTCAGGGCAGGACGTGTCCCGCGAGCTGTGTGGGGTTGCCGAACATCACGGCGATCTCGCGGTCGCCCTCGTACGCCTCGCGGCTGTGCGCCATCCGCACGTTGTCGACCAGCAGCAGGTCTCCGACCTGCCACGGCTCGCTCCGGGTTGCCGCTCGGTATGCCTCGTTGATCACGTCGACGGCCGCTGCGGGAATAGGCGTTCCATCGCCGTAGGTGGTGTGGAACGGCAGGGAGTCGGGGCCGTACACATCGGTGAGGTATGCGCGGACCATCGGGTCGAGGGTCAGTTCGTTGAGGAAGGCGGCCTGGTTGAACCAGACCGGGCGGCCGTTCCCGGGGTGGCTGAGCACCGCGGCCCTGCGCTGGCGGGTGCGCAGCGCGCCGTCCGGCAGCCATTCGTGGTCGATGAGCGCGTGCCGGCAGTACGCGTCGACGTCCTGCGGGTCGTCGGTGCCGAACGCCTCGCTCCAGGCCACGCCCACCTCACGATAGGTGCGGGTGAGCTGCCAGCCCAGGCGGGTGAATCGCGCCACCAGGTCATCGGGGAGGGCGTACAGGACCTCTTGCGAGTCGGCGACAGCCGTGGCGCCGCCCTCCCGGGGCACGGCCAGGGCGCCGAACAGTGCGAATGCGGGCACCTCGGCGGCGTAGCTCAGCTCGTGGTGCATGCAGATCGGCTCGTCGCTCGGCCACTCGGAGGAGGAGTAGACGGCGCGCTGGTACTCGCGCCGCGGGGAGAAGCGCTCCCGCTCGACCATGGGCTCGATGCCGAGCGCGACTGCCGTGTCAGCCATCGCGGCCGGCGACTTGAGCCCCAGGCCGCGCAGCAGTACGGCACCGTGCTCGGCGACGCTGCGCAGCACCTCCGCGCGGTGTGCCGCGGCCCGGCGCGGGGCGTCGCCGTCGGTCTCACGCACGTGCAGGACGGTCAGCCGACCGGGCGCGGCCGGGGTCACGTCGAGTGCACCCGACGAGGTTTTGGCTGGGACGGACGTCATCTCTTCGATGTCTCCCTCGGTACGGTGGCGCCGGCGGGGCGTCAGTGGACGGCTGCGGCGGGATCCTGCTCGGCGAGCCTGCGGTCCAGCAGTTCCGCCAGGTCCGCGAGGACGGGGTGCTCGGCGATCTCCTTGAGGGAGACGAGCCCGTCCAGAGCGACGGCCAGGCGTACGGCGGTCAGCGAGGTGCCACCGGTCTCGTAGAAGTGGGCGGTGCGGAGGATGCGCTCGACCGGTACCTTGAGCGCCTGTGACCATGCGCCGGCGATCCGCCGTTCGCTGTCGGTCCGGGGCTTCCCCGGATGATCCGGTGCCTCGTCAGCGCCCGTGGCCTGTGCGGCCAGTGTTTTCTTGTCGATCTTGCCGTTGGGCGTGAGCGGCAGCGCGTCGCGCTGCACCAGCCGCGCGGGCACCATGTACTCGGGCAGCGACCCGGCGAGCCGGGCACGTACGTCCTGCGGCTCCGGCCCGTCCGGGGCCGCGTAGTAGCCGACGAGGTAGCGGCCCTCGCCGGAGCCCGCGGCGACCACCGCGGCGTCCCGCACACCGGCCACTTGGAGCAGCCGGTTCTCGATCTCGCTGGTCTCGATCCGGAAACCCCTGATCTTCAGCTGGGAGTCCCGGCGGCCGTGGAACTCCAGCCGCCCATCGGGGGTCCAGCGCCCGAAGTCACCCGACCGGTAGAGGCGTTCACCCGGCCGGGAGGGGTCCGGCAGGAAGGTCTCCTTGGTGCGGGCCTCGTCGTTGATGTATCCGCGGCCCACGCACACACCGGAGAAGACGATCTCCCCGGGCGCGCCGAGCGGCACCGGGTCGAGGTGCTCGTCGACCACGTGGACCCGCACATTGCGTACGGGCCGTCCGAGCGGCACCGTGAGCCCGTCCGGCACCCGGCGCATCACTTCGTGATTGGTGTCGTCCGAGGTCTCGGTGAGGCCGTAGGCATTGACCAGGGCCACGTCGGGGAAGGCCGCGAACCAGCGCTCGACGAGCTCCTTCTTCAACGCCTCGCCGGTCACCGACACGCACCGCAGGTCCGGCAGTTGTCCCTGCCTGCCTTCCAGGTGGGCGAGCAGCACTTCCAGATAGGAGGGGACGAGCTGGGCCACCTCGACCCGGCCGGTGCGCAGGGTGTCCACGAACCTGCCGATGTCGAGGACCACCTCCTGCTCGACGATATGCGTGGTGCCGCCTACCAGAAGGGCGGACACCAGCTGCCACAGCGATATGTCGAAGCACTGCGGTGCCACCTGCGCGACCGTGCCCCCTTCCCCCACGCCCAGGTCCTCGATCTTGGCGAGGAGGTGGTTGCTGAATCCGGCGTGCTCGCACATCGCACCCTTGGGTTCGCCCGTGGAGCCGGAGGTGAAATAGATGTACGCGAGCTGGTCCCCGGCGACCGGCAGTCGGGGGTTGTGATCGGGCAGGTCCTGGCCGGAGAGTTCGTCGAGCCGGATCACCTCCATCCGGTGACCGGGGAGCGGCGCGGCCCTCACCTGGTCCAGGACGGGGGCCGGGCCGTGCTCGGTCAGGGCGTAACGACAGGCGCTGCGGTCGAGCATGGCGGAGATCCGTGCGGCGGGGAAGTTCGGCTCGATGGGCAGGTACACCCCGCCGGCTTTGAAGACTCCGATCACTGCGCCGAGCCAGGCGAGATTGCGCTCGGTCAGCACGGCGACGACGTCTTCGTCCCCGAGCCCGGAACGGCGCAGCGCCCAGGCGACGCGGTTGGCCTGCCGGTTGACCTCCTCGTAGGTGACACGGCGTCCGCCCTGCACGGCCGCCACGGCATGCGGGTGGCGGCGCACCCGATCCTCGAAGAGCTCGTGGAACCTGCGGTCGGGCAGCGGCTCCTCGGCCCCCGCGAACTCCACCGTCTGCACGTGGAGTTCGTCGGCGGAGAGCAGGCTCTTGCGGTCGTGGGCGTCCGCCGGGTTCTCGGTGATGCGGCGCAGTGCGGTGGTGAAGTAACCGGCGATGCGTACCGCCGCCTGGTGGTCGAGGACCTCGGTGCGGTGACGTACCACAAGGGCCCCGCCGTCCGCGGATACCGCCAGAACGACTCCGGGGGGAAGCTCGCCGGTCCGCTCGGCCACCATGGTGTCCAGCAGCGCACGACCCGCATGCTCGGCGGGCTGCGGGGCCTGCGCGGCATACCGCAGGATGTCGCGGCGGGTACGGTCCGCCGCCCCGATCAGCTCCTGCCAGGTGCCCCCCTCGACGCTCACCCGTGCGGGCAGGGGGCCGTCCTGCGACGGCCGGGCCGCGGGCTGGAAACCGATGACCGTCCCGCGGTCGCCGGTCAGCGCCGCAACGACCTTCGCGTGTACGGCAAGCAGCACGGAACTGGTGACGTCGGCCCCGGCGGGCAGTGCTGCCCGGTACTCGCCCAGCCCCCGCTCAGGCCGCGCCGAGGCGGCCCAGGCCGGCAAGGGCGTGAATCCGCCGGCGTCGAGTACCTTGCGCCAGTAGTTCCGACCGGCCGCTGCGCCGTTTTCGCCCGCACTGTCCCGCACGAGTTTCGCCTCCACCCGGGATGACCGTCACGTTCATGAGCCGTCAGTCAACTTCACGCATTCGGGGGCGACATTAATCAGACCTCTTATCGCGGGAATATTGCATTACTTCATTCTCAGCAGCACCGGAATCGGCACGGCACATGCCGGTGGCGGTGGCCTTGTACAGCCCACCGCCACCGGATGAAACACGACTGCGTACCGGAAATCCGTCAGCCCGCCGTCACAGACGCTTCGACAGAATGCGGCCGATCTCCGCGGCCGGCTCCGGGGCCAGCAGGCCCTCGTGGGTCGCGGCGATCTCGTAGCGCTCGAAACCGCCCGCCGTGAAGGGCTGCCACGCCTGCGGGTCCGCCCAGGGCCGCACGTTCTCGGTCGCCGCCACCAGCAGCACGTCCTCCGTGACCACACCGAGTTCCGTGGGGTGCACCAGAGTCACGTTGTTGATGAGGACATCGAGGACCGTGCCACGCTGCTCGTCGTCGAAATACCGGGATTCGCTGGCACCACGCCCCATGTAATCGACGACGCGGGCCCGTGTCTCGGCCGGATCGGCGGGGACCTGGTCCGGGTCGCCGTGGATCCGCGCGTACGCCTGGAACATGTCGGTGAGCACCTGCTCCTTGGTCAGCTCCCCCTTCATGCCAGGCTCGACGGGGTAGGAGTCGAGAAGCACCAGGAGTTCCACCGATTCGCCCTGCTGCTCCAGTCCCACGGCGAGCGCATGGGCCAGCACACCGCCCATCGAGTAGCCGAGCAGGCGGTAGGGCCCGGTCGGCTGGACGGAGCGGATCTGCTCCGCATAGCCGGTGAGCAGCTCCGCAAAGGATGCGGTGAGCGGTTCGCCACCGGCCAGGCCCTTGTTCTGGAGCCCGTACAGGGGCTGGTCGGCATCGAGGGTGGGCAGCAGCGTGGAGTAGCACCAGCCGAGGCCGCCCACCGGGTGCACGCAGAACAGCGGACGCCGCTCTCCCGTGGTGCGCAGCGGCAGCAGCTCGCCGAAGCCGTCGGTATGGTCACCGTCGCCGTAGAGCCGCCGCAGGAGCATGGCAGGGGTGGGGGCCTCGAAGACCGCCCGCAGTGGCACCTCGACGCCCAGTGCGCGGCCGATGCGCCCGGCCAACTGGGAAGCGAGCAGGGAGTGCCCGCCGCTCTCGAAGAAGTTGTCGTCGATGCCGACGCGTTCGGCGCCGAGCACCTCGGCGAACAGCCGGCACAGCACCTCTTCGTGTGCCGAGCGGGGGCCCTGCCCACCGCCCCTGCCTGCCTCGGGGGCGGGCAGCGCCCGGTGGTCCAGCTTGCCGTTGGGGGTCAGCGGCAGCGCGTCGAGCAGGACGACCGCCGACGGCACCATGTACGCGGGGAGTTCCTCGGCGAGGTCCGCCCGCAGCCGGGCGGCGTCCAGGTCCGCGCCGTCCGGGTCCTCGGGCATCACGTAGGCCACCAGCCTGCGGTCGCCGGGGCGGTCCTCACGGACCGTCACCGCCGCCCTGGCCACGCCTGCCCTCCGGCCGAGCACGGCCTCGATCTCGCCGGGTTCGATGCGGAAGCCGCGGAGCTTGACCTGGTCGTCGACGCGCCCGAGGAAGTCGAGGCGCCCGTCCTCACGCCACCTGCCGAGGTCACCGGAGCGGTACATCCGGCTGCCCGGCCCGCCGAACGGGTCGGCGACGAAGCTCGCGGCGGTGGCGCCCGGCCGGTGCAGATAGCCGCGGGCGATACCGGGGCCGGAGAGGTAGAGCTCGCCGGGGACACCGGGAGGTACCGGCTGGAGCCGATCGTCCAGCACGTGGACGCGGACGTCACGGTGCGGACGGCCGATGGATGCCGGGCCGTCCTCCTCCGGGTCGTTGACGGCGCAGGTGACCTCGACGGTCATCTCGGTGGGGCCGTAGCCGTTGACCATGCGCCGGCCGGTCGCCCAGCGGTCGATCAGCTGGGGGGTGCACGCCTCGCCGCCGGTGATGAGGGTCCCCAGGTCGGGGAGGGCGGCGGCGGGGACGCTGTCGAGGACGGCCGGCGGGATGTGCGCGTGAGTGATCCGGCGCTCGGCGAGGAAGGCGGCGAGCTCGCCGCCGACCGGGACCTGGTCGGCGACGACCAGGCAGCCGCCGGTGAGCAGCGCCATGCACAGCTCGGAGACCGACACATCGAAGCCGGGCGAGACGAACTGCAGTACCCGGCTGCCCTCCCCCGCCCCGTGCACGGAGCGGTGGTTGGCGGCGAGCCCGGCCAGGCCGCTGTGGGGTACGACGACGCCCTTGGGGGTGCCGGTGGAGCCCGACGTGTAGATCACGTACGCGGGGTGGTCGGGCAGGAGGGCCGGAGCGGGCGCGATGCCGTCGCCGTCCTCCAGGGCCGCTGCGGTGGCCGGGTCGTCGAGCAGGACGACGGCGGCCTCTCCCGCGGACAGCCGGCCGGCGAACTCGGCCGTGGTCAGGACGCAGTCGGGCGCGGCGTCGGCGAGCGTCAGATCGAGCCGCCGCCGCGGGTAGTCGGGGTCGAGCGGCAGATACGCGGCGCCCGCCTTGGACACCGCGAGAACGGCGGTGACCAGTGCGGCCGACCGGGGCAATGCGAGGGCCACGAGGCGCTCGGGGCCTGCCCCACGGGCGATGAGGTGGTGCGCCAGCCGGTTGGCCCGGGCGTCGAGCTCCGCGTAGGTCAAGGTCGCGTCGGCCGCCTCCACCGCCGGTGCGTGCGGGGTGCGGTCCACCTGCCGCCGGAACAGCTCGGGGAGCGTGGCGGGCGCCTCGCTCCCGGGAGGTCCCTGCCAGGCGTCGGACACCGCGCGGCGTTCGGCGTCGGAGAGCAGGTCGAGCCTGCTGAGGGGCCGGGCGGGCTCGACCGCTGCCGAGGCGAGCAGCCGGGCGAAGCGCTCGGCGAGGGTCCGCACGGTGCCCGGGTCGAAGAGCTCCTCGGCGTATTCGATCACGCCGCGCAGTCCCGCGGGCCGCCCATCGGGGCCGTTGGTCTCGGCGATGCTGAAGCTCAGGTCGAACTTGGCGACGCCGACCCCGAACCCCTCGAAACCCACGGTGACATCCGGCAGTTCGAGCCGGGGCCGGGCGTTGTTCTGGAAGGTCAGCATCACCTGGAAGAGCGGGTGCGAGGCGGCCGTCCGCACCGGGTTCACGGCCTCCACCAGCCGCTCGAACGGCACGTCCTGGTGCGCGTAGGCCGCCAGGTCCGTTTCCCTGACCCGGCGCAGCAGGTCACGGAAGGTGGGATCGTTCGAGGTGTCGGTGCGCAGCACGAGAGTGTTGACGAAGAAGCCGGCCAGGTCTTCCAGCGCCTGGTCGGTGCGGCCCGCGACAGCGGTGCCGAGCGGAATGTCCTGGCCGGCTCCGAGCCTGGTGAGCAATGTGGCGAGTCCGGCCTGCACCACCATGAACAAGGTGCAGTCAGCGGCCTTCGCCAGCTCGGCGAGGTGCTGATGGGTGACCGCGTCGAGGGCGAACTCCACGGTGCCGCCGCGGTGGTCGGGTACCGCGGGGCGGGGGCGGTCCGCCGGCAGGACCAGCTGCTCGGGCGCCCCGGACAGCGTCTTCCGCCAGAAGGCGAGTTGCTCGGCCAGCAGGCTTTCCTGGTCGTCCTCGCTGCCCAGGAGCTGCCGCTGCCAGAGCGTGTAGTCGGCGTACTGGACGGGCAGCGGCGTCCATGCAGGTGCGCTGTCCGCGTGCCGCGCGGTGTAGGCCTCGGCCAGGTCCCGCAGCAGCGGTGCGACCGAGCCGCCGTCCCCTGCGATGTGGTGCACGAGCAGCAGCAGGATGTGCTCCCGCTCGGAGATCCGCAGCAGCGTGGCGCGCAGCGGGATCTCCTGCGTCAGGTCGAAGGCGTACCGTGACGCGTCGAGCAGCTGCCGCGCGCTCGTCCCGTTGCACGACTCGACCGACTCGAACTGCGGGCGTGCCTGTTCGGGATCCAAGATGTGCTGGTAGGGAACGCCGTCGGCCTCGGGAAAGACGGTGCGCAGGCTTTCGTGACGGGAGGTCAGGTCGCTCAGCGCCGCGGCCAGTGCCGCCCGGTCGAGCGGCCCGGTGAGCCGCAGCGGCATGGGGATGTTGTACGTGGCGCTGGGGCCCTCCAGGCGGTGCATGAACCACAGGCGCTGCTGGGCGAAGGAGAGCGGGACGCGCTCGGGGCGCTCGCCGGGAGTCAGCGCGGGCCGGGCCTGCCCGGCCTGACCGATGCGCCGGGCCAGCGCCGCCACCGTGGGCGCCTCGAACAGCGTACGGATCGGCAATTCGACGTCGAAGGCGGTGCGGACCCGGCTGAGCAGCTTGATGGCGGACAGCGAGTGACCGCCCAGTGCGAAGAAGTCGTCCTCCACTCCGACTTCGTCGTGCCCGAGAAGGGCGCCGAAGAGACCGCACAGGATCTCCTCCGATGGCGTGAGAGGCGTATCCGCGGTCCGTGTGGCCAAGGCCGCCTCTCCACAGTCCGCGTCGTCGGCCCCGGTCTCGTGCGCCGCCTTGTGCTCGTGCGCCCTCACCGTCTCGGGGAAGGCCGCCCGCTGCTCGTCGGTGGGCCGCGGCAGGTGGGCGAGCATACGCCCGGCGTCGTCCGCCGCCGCCCGCAGGAGCGCTTCGATCCAGGCGACGAGGGCCTGGGCGGCCCGCGGGCGGTACAGGTCGGGGCGGTACTCCAGGCGCACCTGGAGCCGGCTGCCGAGCAGACCCGCGATCAGCCGCAGGGGGTAGTGGGCCGCGTCCTTGCCGGAGACGCCCGTGACGTGCAGCCCGTCGGCGCCGGTCCCCGCGGTGCCACCGCCCGGGTAGTTCTCGACGGTCAGCGCCGTGTCGAAGAGGTCACCGGCGCCGACGAGCCGCTGCAGCTCACCGAGGCGGAGGTGCTGGTGGTCGAGCAGCAGGGACTGCTCGCCCTGTAACCGGGCGAGGTTGTCGGCGAGGGAGGCCCGCGGGTCCAGGCGCACCCGGACCGGAACGGTGTTGATGAACAGGCCCACCATCGTCTCGATACCGGGTATCTCCGGCGGACGGCCGGACACCACCGAGCCGAAGACGACATCGTCCCGCCCGGTGAGCTCGGCGAGGACCAGCGCCCACACGCCCTGCAACAGGGTGTTGACGGTCAGGCCGTGAGCCCGTGCCCGGCCGGTGAGGGCCGCGGTGAGCTCCTCGGAGAGGGTGGTGGTGTGGTACTCGGGAAGCATCAGCGCGCGCTGTGGATCCGGCGCCGCCACCAGGGTGGGGCCGGCCAGCTCCGCCAGCGCGTGCCGCCATGCCTCCTTGGCGGCGTCCGCGTCCTGCCGGGCGAGCCATTCCAGGTAGGTGCGGTACGGAGTGACGGCGGGCAGGCCCGAGGGGTCGCCGTGGCTCGCGTACAGCGTGAGCAGTTCGCGTTGCAGGATCGGCGCGGACCAGCCGTCGATGAGGATGTGATGGCTGGTCAGGACGAGCTTGTGGCGCCGCTCCTCCAGTCGTACCAGCGTGAATCGCACCACGGGCGCGGCCGACAGGACGAACCGGCGTTCCCGGTCCTCCTCCAGCAGCGTCTCCAGTGCCTGCTGTCGTTCTTCCGGGGGCAGCGGCGTCAGGTCGACGTCGGCCCACGGCAGCGGCACCTGCCCGAGGATCACCTGGATGGGCTGGCCGTTCTTGCGCTGCCGGAACCCGGCCCGCAGGTTGGCGTGTCTCCGCAGCAGGGCGCGCGCGGCGGAGCGCAGCCGCTCGATGTCCAGCAGCCCTTCGAGCTCCATGACCAGCTGGGTGTGGTAGACGTCGGTGCCTTGTTCGTCGGAGAGCGCGTGGAAGAGCAGTCCTTCCTGCAGCGGCGAGAGCGGCAGGACGTCTTCAAGTCTCGAAGCCTTCATATGATGTCCCTCAATTCTGCTTCCAGGTCCTCGATCTCGTCCTGGCTCAGTGCGGCCAGACTCAGGTCGGACGGCGTGTAGCCACCGGCATCCGGGGCCTCGGCGTGCTCGGCGAGCGCGCCGAGCATCCGGAACCACGCGGCGGCCAGCGCGGCGATGTCGTCCTCGTCGAACAGTGCGGCCGGCCAGGACCAGGTCACGGTGAGCTCGGGCCCGTCCGGGAGGTCCTGGGTCATGGCGTTGATCTCCAGGGCATGGCCGACCGACATGTCCGGATCACGGGGCAGCGGCCCTCGTACGCCGGGGACGACCGCCCAGTCGGCGGCGTCCGCGGTGCTCCGCGCCGACCCCGTGGCGGGTGCCATCGCGGGGAATCGACCGAGGTAGTTGAAGCCGATCTGCGGCGCCGGACGGCCGGCGAGTGCGGCCGCGCCGTCGGACCGGAGATGGCGCAGCATGCCGTAGCCGATTCCGTTGTCGGGCAGCGTCCGCAGCTGTTCCTTGATGCGCTTCAGCGCCCGTCCCAACGCGGCGCCCGGCGCCCGCAGTTCGTCGTCGGTCACTGGTCCGGGATCGATGCTGACGGGATGGAGCGAGGTGAACCAGCCGACGGTACGGGAGAGATCGGCTTCCGGGACGATCTCCTCGCGGCCGTGCCCTTCCAGGTCGAGGAGGAGCGCGGTGTCGGTGTCTGCCCCTCCGGCCCCCGTACCGCGTTCTTCCCGGTACCCGGCGCGCCGTCGCTCCAGCACGGCCAGCGCGAGCCCGCTCAGCAGCACGTCGTTCACTCCGGCGTGGAAGGCCGCCGGTACGGTCGTGAGCAGCGCCTGGGTCACCTCGGACGGCAGGCGCTCGGTGAGCGACCGGGTCGTGCCGGCCACGTCCCGGGCACGGTCCGGTGTGCCGGTGCCGGGCAGCGGGTCCGCCGCACCCGCCAGCTCCTGCCACCTGGGCAGTTCGGCGGTACGGGCCGGGGTGCCGGCGTTCTCGGCGAGCAGGCGGCTCCAGCGACGGAAGGAAGTCGGCACCGGCGCCAACTCCGGGCGGCCGCCGGCTGCCGTGTCCTGCCAGGCCGCGGCGAGGTCCGGCAGGAGAATGCGCCAGGAGACGCCGTCCATGACGAGGTGGTGCGCCACGATCAGCAGTCGTCCCGGGCACTGCGGCCCGCGGTCGAACCAGACGAACTGCACCATCACGCCCGCGTCGGGTGCCAGTCTTGCGCGTGCCGCCTCGCCTTCACTCTCGACCAGCGCTTCCCAGGCCCTCGCGTCGAGGCCGGTCGCGGGCACCCTGCGCAGGGCGTCCTCGGCGGAGACCGCACCACGGGGAGGCACCGACAGTTCCCAGTCGTCGGCGGTCGGCACGGCGCGCATTCTGAGCACGTCGTGGTGGTCCAGTACGGCCTGGACGGTGGTCCTGAGCCGGGCCGGGTCAGCGCCCTTGGGCACCTGAACGGCCATCGACTGGTTGAAGCCCTTCCAGGAACCGCCGAGCTCCCGAAGCCAGTGCATGATCGGTGTCGCCGCGAGACTCCCGGTTCCCTCCTGCCGTTCCGCCCCGGCCGCCGGGGCCGTCGCTCCGGCGACAGTGGCCAGCGCGGCGGCGGACTGATGGGTGAAAACCTCACGGGCGGAGAAGAGCAGGCCCGCCGAGCGTGCCCGGCTCACCAGCTGGATGGACAGGATGCTGTCGCCGCCGAGCTCGAAGAAGGAGTCGTCGGCGCCGACCTGCTCCAGGCCGAGTACCTCGGCGAAGAGGGAGCACAGCAGCCCCTCCCGCTCGGTACGCGGAGCCCTTCCCGCCATATGACCGGCGAAGTCGGGCGCAGGCAAGGAACGTTGATCCAGCTTGCCGTTGGGGGTGAGCGGCAGCTCCGCCAACGATACGAACGCCGACGGCACCATGTACTCCGGCAACCGCTCGACCGCATACGCCCTCAACGAGGCAGCATCCGCCTCCCCCACCACATACGCCACCACCCGCCGATCC
>NZ_VKJP01000289.1 GCF_007280575.1 Streptomyces benahoarensis | reverse complement strand
GGGCTTTCCGAGGTGGGGGTGGGGGCTCCGGGGAAGCTGAGCCGGGCCCCGGTGACGGCCTCGCCGTCACCCCAGCTGCCCCACCGCCTCCGTGGCGATCGCCTCGAACACCCCCTGATCCGCCGCGAAATCCGTCCCCGGGATCGGCCAGTGCACGACGAGCTCGGTGAAGCCCAGCTCCCGGTGGCGGCCCGCGAAGTCGACGAAGGCGGCTACGGATTCCAGGGGGCGGGCGCGGTCCGGGGTGAAGCCGGTGAGGAGGATCTTGTCCAGTTCCGTGGCGTCGCGTCCGGCGTCGGCGCATGCCTTGCCGAGCTTGTCCATCTGGGCCCGGAGCGCGTCGACGGACTGCTCGGGGGTGCCCGTCGCGTACAGCTTCGGGTCCCCGGTGGTCACCCATGCCTGCCCGTGGCGCGCGGCGAGCTTGAGGCCGCGCGGGCCGGTCGCGGCGACGGCGAAGGGCAGGCGGGGGCGCTGCACACAGCCGGGGATGTTCTGCGCGCCGCCCGCCGCGTAGAAGGTGCCGTCGTAGGTGACGGTGTCCTCGGTGAGCAGCCGGTCGAGGAGGGGCACGAACTCGGCGAAGCGGTCGGCCCGCTCGCGCGGCGTCCACGGTTCCCGGCCGCTGGGGGCGAGGGCGCCGGCGTCGAAGCCGGTGCCGCCCGCGCCGATGCCGAGCGTGATCCGGCCGCCGGAGATGTCGTCGAGCGAGATCAGTTCCTTGGCCAGGGTGACGGGGTGGCGGAAGTTCGGCGAGGTGACGAGCGTCCCCAGCCGCATCCGCTCCGTGACCCCCGCGGCGGCGGTCAGCGTCGGCACGGCGCCGAACCACGGCCCGTCGCGGAACGGTACGCGCCAGGACAGGTGGTCGTACGTGTACGCCGTGTGGAAGCCCAGCTCCTCCGCCCGCTGCCAGGTGGCGCGACCCCCTTCGTGCCACCTGCGGTACGGGAGGATCACGGTGCTCAGACGCAGACTCATGCCTCTCAGCGTACGGGGGCGCCCCACGGACGGGCCGGGACGTCCGGTCGGCTCGTATACGGGTGGCGAGGGCCCGCCGCCCCAGGGGCGCGCGGGGCCTGCCGGGGCGCGTGCGGCCTGCACCGGCGTCCATGCCCGTTCCGCCGCCCCCGCTGACCTGGACTTATGCCGCGTACGGCGGGGAAGAGGGAGAATCGGAAGCGAGCGGCGCAGTGAGCAGGGCCCGGCGCGCAGGAAGGTGTGTACGCCGGGGTCGGCCGGTGCGCGAAGGCGCGGCGCGTGGAGGAAGTCATGGCACGGACCCGATTCGCCCCCGATCGCGGGCTGACCTCGCGGATGGTCACCACGATGTTCTTCATCGGGCTGCTGTACGTGGTGGTCGTCGGTGTGCTGGTGGTGCTGCTCAAGGGCGCCTGGGTGATCGTGCTGCTCCTGGCGGGCGGGATGTTCGTCGCGCAGTTCTGGTTCAGCGACCGGATCGCCGCGTTCAGCATGGGCGCGCGGGAGGTCACCCCGGAGCAGGCGCCCGAGCTGCACGGTGCCGTCGACCGGCTGTGCGCGCTGGCGGACATGCCGAAGCCGCGGGTCGCCATCGCCGAGACGGACGTCCCGAACGCCTTCGCCACCGGGCGCAACCAGAAGAACTCCATGGTGTGCGCCACGACGGGCCTGCTGCGGCGGCTGGAGCCGGAGGAGCTGGAGGGCGTGCTCGCCCATGAGCTGTCGCATGTCGCGCACCGCGATGTCGCGGTGATGACCATCGCGTCGTTCCTGGGGGTGCTCGCCGGAATCATCACCCGCGCCGCCCTGTGGAGCGGCGTCGGCCGCAGCAACCGCGATCAGAACGCCGCGGTCGCCGTCCTCGTCGTCACGGCGGTCAGCGCAGTCGTCTACGCGATCAGCTTCCTGCTGACCCGGCTGCTGTCCCGGTACCGCGAGCTGTCCGCCGACCGTGCCGCGGCGATCCTCACCGGCCGCCCGTCGGCGCTGGCCTCCGCGCTGACGAAGGTCACCGGGCAGATCGCCCGGATCCCCACCGACGATCTGCGCAAGTCGCAGCCGTTCAACGCCTTCTTCTTCGCCCCGGCGTTCAACAAGGAGACCTTCAACCAGCTGCTGTCCTCGCACCCGACGCTGGAGCAGCGGCTGGAGCAGCTGGGGCGGATCTCGGCGCAGCTGGGGCGCCCGTGACGGCGCGTGCGCCCCGGGGCGCACGTCCTCACGGGGCTCCGGAAGGCGCGCCGTTCGTCGTGTCCGGCGGGTGTGCTCCGGGCGGGGCGCGGGGCGAGCGGGGAGAATGACGCCATGGGATTTCTGGACGCGCTTCTCGGCCGCAGCAAGCCGGTACGCCCCGACCTCGATCAGCTCTTCGCGCTGCCGTCCGCGGCGGTGACGCTGGAGGCGGCGGCGGACTTCAGGCCGACCGGCCGCGGGTCGGTCTGTTTCGCCAGCGTCGAGGGCGGGGAGTTCGCCCGCATCCAGGCGGAGGTCCGCGCCCTCCTGGGAGCGCCGGTCGACTTCAGCCGGGACGCGTACGGCTACACCTGGATGCAGGCCCGGCACGACCCGCAGGACGTCGCGGGGCTGGTCAACGACCTGCACGCGGTGAACTCCGCCTTGGAGGGCGCCGGGTTCGGCCCGCAGCTGCTCTGTTCGCTGATGGGGTTCGAGGACGAGCAGGGGCGGCGGCTGGCGCTCGTCTACCTCTACAAGCGCGGCACGTTCTACCCCTTCGCACCCGCCGCGGACGGCGCCGAGAAGCGCGACAACCCGCTGGAACTGCAGGTCAAGGCGATGCTCGGCGACGATCTGCGGATCGAGAGCGATCTCGCCCGGTGGTTCCCGGTGTGGGGAGCGCCCGGGCTCTGAGCCGCGCGGCCGACGGCCCCGCCCGGGGCGCGTCCCGGTGGCGCGCTATTCCGTGGGCGTGAGGTCGTCGCCGTTCCTGGTGCCGTTCCTGGTGCCGGTGCCGTTCCGGAGGCGGCTGCGGGCGCGGTTGCCCGCCTCGCGGGCCTTGACGGAGTCGATCTGCTCCGCGGCCCACCGGGCCCACTCCTCCTGCGCCGCCGTCATGCGCAGGCCGTACTCCAGGGCGAGCCGTCCGTAGACGGAGATCATGTCGTCGTCCCACTCCGCCTCTTCGTCGATCCGGCGGTACGTGGCATGGAGCCGGGCGGTCTCCTGCGCGCGCCCGAGGAGGAACGTACGGGCCTCCAGCGGGGTGAGGACGCCGAGGAAGAAGACCCGCAGCAGGCTGTCGTCGCGGTGCGGGCCGCTGGGCGGGACCTCGGCGAGCCAGTGCCGCAGCTCGGCCAGGCCCTCGTCGGTGATCGCGTACTCCTTGCGGCCGCGGGGGCCGTGCGCGGACACCTCGGCCAGGCCCGCGGAGGTCAGCTTGCCCAGCTCGCCGTAGACCTGGCTCTGCGTGGCCGGCCAGACGTTGGCCAGCGAGGCGTTGAACAGCTTCATCAGGTCGTAGCCGCTGGCCGGGGACTCGGACAGCAGGCCCAGCACGGCATGTCTCAGGCTCATGCCCGCACACTACCTCCCACATTCCACTCTTGACACGTCAGAGATTGACCTTCTACATTCGACATGTCGAAACAGAAATGTGTGCGGGTGTGGCCCGCCGACGGGGGGGAGAAGTCATGCAGTACCTACGGGGATTCATTCCCTGGCTGGCCTTCGGAGTCGTCTCCGCGGTCGGGTGGCAGTGGGGCGCGCTGGCCGGACTGGCACTCGCGGCGGCGTTCCTCCTCACCGACCGCACCACGGGCTGGGCGCCCTCCGAGCGCCTCCTCGACTACGGCACGGTCCTCTTCTTCACGGCCCTCACCGCCTTCGCCTTCCTCCGGCCGGACAGCGGCCTCAAGGTCTACGCCGGGTCCTTGTCCATGGGCTGGCTGGCGCTCGTCGCCTGGGGATCGATCGCCGCGCGCTCCCCCTTCACCCTCGCCATAGCCCGCCGCCGGGTGACGCCCGAGGTCGCCGCGAGCCCGCTCTTCCTGAGGATCAACACCGTCCTCACCGCGGCCTGGGCGCTCTCCTTCACCCTCACCGCCCTCGCCCAGGCGGCACTGTCCTTCCGTAGCGGGCTCCCCGGCCTCTCCGTCGTGGTGCAGATCGCCGGGTTCGTCCTCCCGGCCCGCTTCACCGCCGCCTACCCGGAGTGGGCCCGCGCCCGCTACCTCCGCGACACCGTCCCGCAGCACCCGGCACAGACCCAGGGAGCTTGACGCCATGACCACCGCACCCGCACCGCACCTGGCCGGCAACTTCGCCCCGGTGCTCGACGAACTCACCGCACACGACCTGCCGGTCACCGGCGCCATCCCGCCCGAGCTGACCGGCTGGTATCTGCGCAACGGCCCCAACCCGCACGCCGCCGCCTCGGCACACTGGTTCCTCGGTGACGGCATGGTCCACGGCGTACGCCTGGAGGGCGGCCGCGCCACCGCCTACCGCAACCGCTGGGTGCGCACCAAGACCTTCACCGACGGCGCCCCGCTCTACGACGGCCGGGGAGGCTTCGACCGCACCGCCGGTCTCGCCAACACCCACGTCGTCCGGCACGCCGGACGCACCCTGGCCCTCGTCGAGTCGTCCTTCCCCTACGTCCTGGACCACCGCCCGGGCCATGAGCTGGAGACACTAGGCCCGTACGACTTCGGCGGCCGCCTCACCACCGCGATGACCGCCCACCCGAAGACCTGCCCCACCACCGGCGAGCTGCACTTCTTCGGCTACGGCGGGCTCCGGCCCCCGTATCTCACCTACCATCGCGCCGACGCCGCCGGGGAGTTGGTGCTCAGTCGCCCGATCGACGTACCGGGCCACACGATGATGCACGACTTCCACCTCACCGACGCCCACGTCGTCTTCATGGATCTCCCCGTCGTCTTCGACCACACCACCCCTGGTATGCCCTACCGCTGGGACCCGGAGTACGGCGCCCGCCTCTGCGTCCTGCGGCGCGACGACCCGTTCGGCCCGGTCCGCCGACTGCCCATCGACCCCTGCTACGTCTTCCACGCGCTCAACGCCCACGACGACGGCGACGACCGCATCGTCCTGTACGTCTCCCGGTACGCGTCCTACGGCGGCCCGGCCCCGGCGCACCTGTGGCGGTGGACCCTCGACCTGTCCTCCGGCACCGTCCGTGAGGAGCAACTCGACGACCGGGACTGCGAGTTCCCCCGGATCGACGACCGCCTCGCAGGGCGCCCCACCCGCTTCGGCCACGCCACCGCCGCCGAGGGCCCCGGCTCCGGCCCGGTGCCCGGCGCGCTGCTCCGCTACGACCTGGAGACCGGAGCATCCGAGCGGTACGACTTCGGGCCCGGCCGCACCCCCGGAGAGGCGGCCTTCGCACCCGCCGACGACACCCCCGGCGGCCCCGGCTGGCTGCTCACCTACGTCCATGACGCGGCGACGGACACCAGTGACCTCGTGATCCTCGACGCGGAGGAGATAGCCGCCGGCCCCGTCGCCACCGTCCGCCTTCCCCGGCGCGTCCCCTACGGATTCCACGGCAACTGGCTGCCGGACCCGGCCTGTTGACCGTGCCGGCGCCACGGCGCTTCCGGCTTGCTCTTTGACAACAGCACAGTGCGGCGAGGCTGGGGCCTCGGTACCGGCGTCGGCCCGGGCCCACGGCCTCAGCCGCCGATGGTGCCGCGGGTCTCGCCGGAGCTGCCGGTACCGTCGGGCCCGGGTGCCGCTGCAGCCCCGCCCGGTCCCGCATCGTGGGGGTGGGGCGGCACCGACGTGACCAGGGAGTCCAGGGCGCGGGCCTGCACCTCCCGCCGCGCGGCCGCCGCGATGAACGCGGCCGTGTTCTCCGGGCCGACGAGCTCCCGCACGGCCGCCACCGCGTCGGTGGGCAGCATGACCGATACCCGGCCCGCCTCGGCACGGGGGGCCGAGGCGGGGCCGGGCACGGCGAGCAGCGCGGAACCGTCCTCGCGCCGGGGGCGCAGGGGCATACCGCCGTACCGGCGCGGTGCGGCGGCGAAGGGCTCGTGGGCCTCCGCCCCGACGCCGGGCCAGTGGGCGTCGGTGGTGCCGGTCCCGTGCGCACCGGGGGTGTCGCCCGGTGGGAGGGCACCGGCGAGGTGCCGGCGCAGATGGCGGGTGGCGAGTGTGCGCATCGCGCGGGCGAGTTCGGCGTCGATGGTCTGCCGGGCCAGCGGACGCAGCCGCCGAATCAACGCCGCCGCCTCGGCTGCCGCCGCTTCCGTCGGCGGGTGGTCGAGGAACGGCTGGAAGACGTGCTCGGTGGTGAAGTCCAGGAAGCGGGAGGCGATGTGCTCGACCTGCGCGCGCACCTCCCGCAGATGGGTGGCGACGGCGGTGAGCGGGACGCCCGCGGAGTGCAGTTCGGCGGCGACGGCCAACTGCCGCGGGCTGGGCACCGCGTACACGTCGGTGCGGCCCGGTACGGGCTCCAGGACGCCCAGTTCGACGGCCTCGGCGAGTGCCGCTTCGTCGAGCCCCGGCCCGTCAGATGTGCCGCCGAACGCGTCGTGCAGCTGCTCGACGCTGATACGGGACGCCTGCTCCTCGCTCCAGGGCCCGTCGACCTCGGCGGCCAGCCCGAGAACCCCGCCGAGGTCCCGCCCGGCGTCCCAGGCTTCCAGGAGTTCCTTGATGCTGGCGAGGGTGTAGCCGCGTTCCAGCAGGTCGGTGATCTGCCGCAGTCGCGCGAGGTGGGCGTCGCCGTAGACGTTGGCGCGGCCCCGGCGCTCCGGGCGGGGCAGCAGACCGCGGTCCTGGTAGGCGCGGATGGTGCGGACGGTGGCACCGCTGAGGCGGGCCAGGTCCTCGATGCGGTACTCCGGCTGCGGCTGGTCGGTCAAGGCGGTGCTCCTCACAGGTCGGCCGCGCCGCCCACCGCACCCGCCGCGGCGCGTACGACCGTGGCGGCGCCGGCGGGGCGACGGCCGTGCAACGCCCCGCCCTGCGAGGGATGGTACGGGCGGCCCGCCCGGCCCCGCATCGCACCGGCGCCCGGGTCAGGTTGACGAGCCCGGGTCTCGCCACGGGCCCGGCCTGCGGGGACGCGGCAGGTGCCGACCTGGCATGCGCGGCGACGCGGTCCTGCCTGACCCCTGCCGGGACGCGCTCCCGCCGGTCCCGTGCCGGGACGCGCCCCCGCCTGCCGCGCCACTGCCCGGCCCGCGCCAGGATGAGCCGCCGTCCGGCGCGCCGCCGCCCAACGGCCACCCGGCCCGGGCCACCCCACACGCCCTGTCTCTTATACNCC
>NZ_VKJP01000288.1 GCF_007280575.1 Streptomyces benahoarensis | reverse complement strand
TCTCGTGGGCTCGGAGATGTGTATAAGAGCCAGACCATGGGTGGGGTGATCCGCGCCGGGTGGCCGGTCGGCCGGGTCCGTACGGGCATCCGGCGGATCGGCCCTGCGGCCCGGATGCGGGTCCCCTACGGGTCGCTCGGGGCAGCCCGGCCGGGGCCCGGCGCCCGGCCCGTACGGGTACCCGGTGGGGCAGCCCCCTACGGGCCGCGCGGCCGGAGCGGTGGCCGGGGGCGGGCCCGTAGGGGTACCCGCAAGGGCAATCCCGGAGGTGGGCGGCGGGGCAACCACCGCCTCTACGGGGTCACTTCACGAGAGTGATCCGGTCGGCCTTCGGCGGGGTGAGCGGCTTGTCCGCCGACGAGTGGGCCGTCAGATAGGCGGTGAAGGCGTCCAGGTCGGAGCCCGCGACGTGCGGGTTCATGCCGTCCTTGAAGGCGGGGAAGCCGTCGCCGCCACCGGCCAGGAACTCGTTCATCGCAACGCGGTAGGTCTTCGCCGGGTCGAGCGCCGCGCCGTCCAGCTTCACCGAGTCCTTGACGATCCGGTCGGCGCCCGACTTCGTCATATCCAGCGTGTACGTGAACCCGTCCGACACCTGAAGGATCTTCGGCGACGCCTCATTCGCGCCGCTGACCTGCTGCTGAAGCGCGGTGAGCAGCTGAGCGCCGGTCAGGTCGGCGGTCCGCATCATGTTGGTGAACGGCTGGACGGTGAACGCCTCCCCGTAGGTGACGACCCCGTCGCCCTCCTTGCCGGACGCCGCGTAGGCGAGATCCGAACGGATCCCCCCGGGGTTCATCAGGGCAAGCTGCGCGCCGCCCTTGTCCGGCGCCGCGGTCGCCTCGCGCTGCGCGTCGGCGACGACATCACCGAGCGGCGACTCGGGGGTCTGCGCGCCCCGGCCCGGGATATCGGTGGAGATGTGCCCGACGGGCCGGTCCGCGACCGGCGCGGCCAGCTTGTTCCAGCGGCTGATCAGCGACGTCATGTCCGCCGCCTTGGGCTGCGTCCGGTCCACGACGTGGTTGACGGCGCGCCCGGCGCCGCCCCGCGCCGTGACGTGGGTCCGCACGATGTCGCCGGTGGCGCGGTCGTACGTCAGCGTGGTCTCGGTGTACAGCTTCCCGAAGGACGCGGCGGAGGTGACCGTACGGGGTTTCCCGGAGGGGTCGGGGATGGTGCAGACATACGACTGGTGGGTGTGTCCGGTGACCAGCGCGTCGACCTTCGGGGTGACCTTCTTGGCGATCTGAGTGATCGGCCCGGAGATGCCGTCGCCCGGACCGGGGCTGTCGCAGTCGTAGTTGTACGAGGTGGAGGCGGGCATCCCGCCCTCGTGGATGAGGGCGACGACCGACTTCACGCCCTGCCGGTCGAGGACCTTGGCGTACTTGTTGATCGTGGCGACCTCGTCGTGGAACGTCAGCCCCTTGACGCCGTCGGCGTTGACGATGTCGGGGGTCCCCTTGAGGGTCACCCCGATGAAGCCGATCTTCACGCCGTGGTGCTTCCACACGGTGTACGGCTTGAGCAGCGGCTTCCCGGTCTTGTCGTCGGTGACGTTGGCCGTCAGGTAGGGGAAGTCGGCGCCCTGGAAGGTCCTGCCCTTCTCGAAGCAGCCGTCCTTGGGGTGGCAGCCGCCCTTCTGGAGGCGGGTCAACTCGGCCCGGCCCTCGTCGAACTCGTGGTTGCCGACGGAGGTGACGTCGAGGTCGAGCTTGTTCATCGCCTCGATGGTCGGCTCGTCGTGGAAGAGCCCGGAGAGCAGCGGGCTGGCCCCGACCATGTCCCCGGCGGCCGCGGTGACGGAGTAGGGGTGCCCCTTACGGGCCGTACGCAGGGACTGGGCGAGGTACTCGACGCCGCCCGCCGCGACGGTCTTCTTGCTGCCGTCCGGCTGGATCTCGTCAACGGTCCCGGAGGAGCCCTGCGGCGGCTCCAGGTTGCCGTGGAAGTCGTTGAACGAGAGCAGCTGGACGTCGACGGTCCGTCCCTGGGCGGTGCCCGCGCGGCCGGTGTCCGGTCCCGCACCGGACGGCAGGGACGCCGCGGTGACCGCGGTGGCGGCGGCCAGCACCGCGGCTCCGGCCGTCAATCTGCGCACGAGGCGGCGCCGTTGGGGTGTCGCTTGCATGGGATCCCTTCCGTGGACCGGGCACCCGGCGGCGCCGCGCGGGTGCGGGCGGCCGGGCGGGGCTGCGGTGCCGGCACGCCGACGCGTCCGGGCGGACGCAGCCTATGGTCAACGCGCGTAGCGCAACAGGTCCTGGGAGATGGCGGGATGGTGACGGGCGGTCGGCCCGATCGCACCAAGGGCCGCCCCTCGATCGCGCCGGGGGCCACCCCTCCCCGAAGTGCTTGCACTTCGCAACCGGTTCAGGTTCGATGAGCGGCCACGCCGGGAACGCGGCCTGATCGACGAACTGCGCATCCTTGTGAACTCGATCCTCCTCGGCGCCGGCCACTCTTTCTTCTCCACGCTCGGCAAACGCCTCCCGCTCGACCTGTGGCGCACCACGACCTTCCGCTCCGGCAACGTCCTGCTGACGTACCGCCCGGCCGCAAGGTGAGGGCCCGCATTCACCCCGCGCGTCATTTGTGCTGTGGTGAAATACCCGGCATTACCGCACCGAATGCGCGTGTCCCGTACCCCTTGCCCTTTCTTGGTGGACGCCTGAACTCCCCGCGGTAGGGTCCGAAGGGGCCGGATCCCGGAAATCGTGGCACTGTCCGAATTTTCCCGTACCGGCCCGGACGTACCGCGAAAGTTGACCCAGGAGCCATCAAGGGTGACCACAGAAAAGAAGGCCGAGAAGAAGGCCGAAGAGAAGGGTCGAGCGAGGGCCGGAAGGAAGGCCGGGGCGAAGTCCGGCAACAGGGCTTCGAAATGGGCCGCCGGGACAATAGCCCTGGTGGCCTCCGTTTCGGCCGTGGCACCGGCGCATGCGGTCGCGCTCCCTTCGGACGGGACCGCACGGAGCGCGGTGGGCGCCGCGACCGTCGACTGCTCGTCCCACCGGCCCGGACTGGCACAACGGCTGGCCGCCGACATGGCGAAGCGACTGAAGAGCCGCAGGAGCATGGCCTCGCTGGCCCTCTACGACCGCACCACCGCGACGACCTGCACCTACGGCGCGCACAAGAGATACGACTCCGCGAGCACGGTCAAACCGATCGTCCTGGGCGCGCTTCTCCTGGCCGGAAAGGGAAACCTCACCGCCAAGGAAGCGGAGCTGGCGCGGAAAATGATAGTGAACTCCGACAATGCCGCGACCACGACCCTGTGGCGAAAACTGTCGGATACCAGCAATCCCCAAAAGCCCAACCCCGTCGCCATTCAGCGTTTCCTGAACGCGGCCGGAATGCGGGACACCGTCCTCGACCGGACCGGTAACTGGGGCCTGACGCAGATCTCCGCGGCGGACCAGATCACCCTGCTGAAGCTCTTCACCGGGCGCGGCAACGCCGTCCTCTCCCACGCCTCGCGCGCGTACGCCCTCCGCCTGATGCATGCGGTGGAGAAGGACCAGCGCTGGGGGACGCCCGCCGGGGCGCCCGACACGTCCACGATCCAGGTCAAGAACGGCTGGCTGCAGCGCTCGCAGAACGGTCCCCGCGACCCGTTCGACCGCGGTGACTGGAAGGTCAACAGTCTGGGAGCCTTCACCGGCGGCCGGTACGACTACGGGCTCGCCGTCCTCACCGAGAACAACCGCGTCCCCAAGGGCCGTCCGGCCACCGACGGTTGGTACTACGGCATCGACACCATCGAGCAGGTGTCCCGCGCCGCGCACCACGCCCTGTACCCGGACCGGTCCCCGTCGCATGGCTACACGCCGCCCCGGCCCGGCCGCGCGGCGGTCAAGCAGGCGATGACCGTGGGCTGACGCCTGACCGGACCCGTACGGGGCGCCCCTGAGAACCCGGCATCCCGTACGGGTCGGCCCTGAGACCCGGGCCCGTACGGGTCACTCCCGAGCCCCGGTGTCCCGTACGGGTCGCCCCTTAAGGCCCCGACCCGTACGGGCCCGGAGCCCGTAGGGGCCGCCCCCAAGAGTCCGTCCGGGTCGGGCCCCGGGGCCGTACGCTTCGGAGCATGACTGACGCTGCACAGGAGATGGGCCCCACCGGCCGCCGGATTCGGGTCGCCGACACGCTCACGCCCCAGGAAGCCGCCGAGGTGCTCGCGCTGATCGAGCAGGCCGCGCGGACCGACGGGCAGCCCGCCGTGTCCGAACAGGGACGGCTCCAGCTGCGCGGCGGGGCCCGGGAAGGGGTGCGGCACCTGCTGGTGTCCGTACCGTCCGAGGAGGCCGAGGGCGGCGCCGAGCTGGTCGGCTACGGCCAGCTGGAGGACACCGACCCGGTGGAGGCGCCCGCCGCCGAACTGGTCGTCCACCCCGCGCACCGCGGCCGCGGCCACGGCCGGGCGCTCGGCGGTGAACTGCTCGCCCAGTCCGGCCGCCGCCTGCGTGTCTGGGCCCACGGCGGGCACGCCGCCGCCCGGCACCTGGCGCAGACCCTCGGCCTGACGAAGTTCCGCGAACTGCGCCAGATGCGCCGCCCGCTGACCCACCTGGACCTGTCCGAACCGCGGCGCCCCGACGGAGTGACGATCCGCACCTTCCAGCCCGGCCAGGACGACGCCGCCTGGCTGGAGGTGAACGCCGCCGCCTTCGCGCACCACCCCGAACAGGGCTCGCTGACCCAGCGCGACCTCGACGCCCGCAAGGCCGAAGCGTGGTTCGACCCCAAGGGCTTCTTCCTCGCGGAGCGGGAGGGCACGCTGCTCGGCTTCCACTGGACGAAGGTGCACGCCGACGAGGGCCTCGGCGAGGTCTACGTCCTCGGCGTCCGCCCCGGCGCCCAGGGCGGTGGCCTCGGCAAGGCCCTCACCGCCATCGGCCTGCGCCACCTGGCCGCCGAGGGCCTGCCGACCGCGATGCTCTACGTCGACGCGGACAACACGGCCGCCGTCACCGTGTACGAACGCCTGGGCTTCGTCACGCACGAGACGGACCTGATGTACCGCTCGGAGACCTGAGCCCGCCCGTTTGCCACCCCGAGGGCCCGCGACCACACCCCGGTCGCGGGCCCTCGGGGTTGAGATGCAGCGGGCGGCCCGACCGTTCCGTAGATCACTGACGACCTGCCACTTTGCCCCCGCATTACGGGGACTGTCCCGAGGCTTGCCCGTACGGGCCAGGGGGTGGCCCGCAGAAGGGCAGACCCCAAGAAATCCACAACTCGCGGCGAACTTCCGCCGCGGAGCCCGCATCTCCCTTCATGAAAAACGCGCACCATCAACGTCCCTGTACAGAGGGGGAGTTGGCAATGGGGTGTGTGCGTGTCGAGCAGTGCTGAATATCAGCCCATTCGCATGGAGGAAATGATGAAGTCGTGGCGTTCCCGTATCGGTATCGGTCTCGCGGTCGGTGCCGCGGCGGTTTCCATTCCGCTGTCCGCCGCCAGCGCCTTCGCGGCCCCGCCGCCCGGTGACGGCTGGGTGCCCGTCGGTGCCGAGAGGTACCCCTCGAAGGCGCAGTGCGAGGCGACGGAGCTGCAGTACGCCCAGGCGAACGGGTACCACGAGGTGTGGTGCGACGACAGCCAGGCGATCATGCCGATCTACAACCGCTGACCGGCCACCGCGCGGCGGGTCGTGGGTCCCGCTGACGCGCTGCCCGAAAAGGAAGCTGACCCCCGGTGTGCAGCACCGGGGGTCAGCGGACTTTCGGCCTCACGCGGCTCCGAACTCCCCGACCTTGAGGGCCGTGACGAACGCCGACCAGTGTCCGGCGGGGAAGACGAGCGCGGGCCCGTCGGGGTTCTTGCTGTCGCGGACGGGGACGATGCCGTGCGCCTGCGTGAGCGCGGGCGAGAATTCGAGGCACTGGCCGCCGTTGCCGTCGCTGTAGGAGGACTTGATCCAGGCGAAGGTGCGGGAGAACTCGACGCAGTCGCCGCCGTTGCCTTCGCTGTACGAGGACTTGACCCACTCGGCGGCGGTGAGATCGAGGTCGGGGCTCATGCTCGGTACTCCTTCAGCAGTGTCCTGATCAGGGTCAGGGAGTGGTCCGGGGACAGCGAATGCGCCCTGAGCAGATCATAATCATCGAGGGCGGCTTCGACTGTTTGTGCGGAATCGTGCATCCGTCCTCCTACCCGGGTTTCCGTGTAGAGCACCGTGGGGGAGTCCGGGAAGCGCAGCACGATGAAGGGCATCGTGGAGGTGGCGGGAATGCCTGCCGAGAACGGCATGACCTGAAGCCTTATGTGCGGCGATGGGGCAACGGACAGCAGGTGTTCGAGCTGGCCTGCCATGACCTCGGAGCTGCCGACGACAGTGCGTAGGCACGCCTCATGCAGGATGGCCCACAGGAAAGGCGGAGTGTCCCGCTCCAGCGGCTCACGTCGCCGTAGCCTCGCCGCGACTTTGTCCTCGATGGCCTCCGCCGTTGCGTGAGGGTTGGATGCACGGAAAACGGCCCGCGCATAGTCCTCCGTCTGCAAGACGCCAGCGACGAGGTTCGTCTGGTACGTCAGGATGCGTGTCGCCTGGCGCTCCAGGTTGAGATAAGGGGCGAACCACGACGGATGATCCCCCTCGTCGATCCGCGTCAGCATGCCCTCGAAGAGGCCGTTGGTGCCGAAGGCCAGGTCGCAGCCCTTGGCGAACTTCATGCTCGCCATGACCTTTCCGGCCTCCACCATGCTGACGTAGGCGTGGGAGTAGCCGGTGGCGGTGCCCAACTGTTTCTGGGTGAGTCGGCGGCCCAACCGGACGCGTCTCACGTCGAGTCCGAAGCGTTGGAGGGGATTCAAACGCTCCGACGGTGTTGTCTCTTCCAATGCCGCGACCTCTGCTTCTGGTGGTTCCGGCCAGCGTTACGGCAGGTCAGTGCTTTCAGCGTTGCCGTTTAAGTGACGCCATCGTATTGCCCGGTGCGTTCCCCCAGTGACCAACTGACCACATCCCGCGGTGACTTCACCCGGGAGTGCGACGCGAACCGCGTGACGAGGAGGCCGACGGCAATGCTGCATTCCGAAGGACACGGCAAGGTGCCCGTTCCGTACATCACCGCCTGGAGTGGGGAACGGGTGGCCGTACGTTCGCTGGCGGTGCGGGCGGACGGGGCGGGGCTGGCGTACCGGGACGAGGTGGCCGGGGACCGGGACGCGCACGGGGTGTTGTGGAGCCGGATCGTCGAGGCGCCGGGGGAGGGGCGGCCGCGGTTCCGGGTGGTGCATCCC
>NZ_VKJP01000287.1 GCF_007280575.1 Streptomyces benahoarensis | reverse complement strand
CGGCAGCGTGAGATGTTTATACGAGACAGCCCCGCCCCAGGGGTTCCGCCCGCCGCCCCGTGCGCGAAGATGGGCCGGTGACCTCTGCGACGCCTTCCCGATCCTCTGTGACGGGCGCCCTGCCCCGGCTGATCGCGACCGATCTCGACGGGACATTGCTGCACGACGACAAGACGGTCTCGGAGCGGACGGTCGCCGCGCTCGCCGCCGCCGAACGGGCCGGCGTCGACGTCTTCTTCGTCACCGGGCGGCCGGCCCGGTGGATGGATGTGGTCAGCGCTCATGTCCACGGGCACGGTCTGGCGATCTGTGCGAACGGTGCGGCCGTCGTCGACCTGCACCGGGGGCGCCGGTTCGTCGAGGTCAGCCCGTTGCCGCTGGCGGCCGCGCGGGAGGTCGTGGAGGCGCTGCGGTCCGCCGCGCCCGGTACGTCGTTCGCGGTCGAGCGGACCGGGGGAATCCACTACGAGCCTCACTACCCGCCGTTCCACCGCGATCCGGCGGCCGTCACCGCCCCGGCGGAGAAGCTGCTCGCCGACGACTTCGACCCGCCTCCGGGGCCCGCACCCACCACCCTGGGCGCGGGGGACGAGGTGATCGCCGCGCCCCTGGGGGCCCCGGACGCCGTCCCGGTGGGTGCTCAGGGCGCCGTCCCCGTGGGAGCGTCGGACGCCGGTCCGCCCCGTACCGTGAGCGTCATTCCGGGGGCCTCGGCGCCCGGGGTCGTCGCGGGTGAGATCCCCACGGCGGGCCCGGGGCAGCCCGTGCTCAAGCTGCTCGCGCACCACCACGAGTGGGAGCCGGACGCGTTCCTCGCGCTGGCGCGGCGGACCGCCGGGACGCTCGCCTCGATCACCCGGTCCAGCCCCACCTCCCTGCTGGAGATCAGCGGCCTCGGGGTCAGCAAGGCCGGGACGCTCGCCCGGTGTTGTGCGGAACGCGGCATCGCCCCGGAGGAGGTCACCGCCTTCGGGGACATGCCCAACGACATGGAGATGCTGGCCTGGGCGGGCACCTCGTACGCCATGGCCAACGCCCACCCCGACGTCCTCGCCGTCACCACCGGCCGCACCGCCTCCAACAACGAGGACGGTGTGGCGGCGGTGATCGAACGGCTGCTGGGCACCTAGAGCCAGCCGGGTCCGGCGCAACGCCAGCGGGCCCGGCGCACGCCAGCCGTTGCACGCCCCCCGCCCGGCCCGGCGCGCGCCCCCGAGCCGCGCGCCGGTCACCGGAGGCACACCGCCCTCACAACGGCGCCTCCCACACCACCGTCGTCCCCCCGCCATCCGGCCCGATCCCAGGGCCGTGCGTGCTCGATCCGCCCAGCGCCTCGGCGCGTTTGGCGAGGTTGCGGAGGCCGCTGCGGCGGCCGTCCGCGGGGATGCCGGTGCCGTCGTCGGAGACGGTCAGCCGGACGCCGTCCGTGCCGTCGGGGAGCGTCACCGTCGCGTCGACGACGACCTCGATCCGCGCCGCCCGGGCATGCCGGAACGCGTTCGACAGCGCCTCGCGGACCGCGGCGATGAGGTTCTTGCCGGTCAGCTCGCCGACCCGCGCGTCGACGGGGCCGATGAACGACGCCGACGGGCGGAAGCCCAGCGGGACGGCGGCCGTGCCGATCTCCCGCAGCACCCGGGTGCGCAGCCCGGACGGCGCCTCGGCGGGCTCCTGCTGGAGCGCGAAGATCGCCGTCCGGATCTCCTGGATCGTCACGTCCAGCTCGTCGACGGCCTTGGCCATGTTCTCCTTCACCTCGGGCACCACGGCCCGCCGCTGGGCGCTCTCCAGCAGCATCCCGGTGGCGAACAGCCGCTGGATGACCAGGTCGTGGAGGTCGCGGGCGATGCGGTCGCGGTCCTCGTAGACGGCGAGCCGGGCCCGGTCGCGCTGGGCGTCGGCGAGGACCAGCGCCAGCGCCGCCTGCGCGGCGAACTGCGTGGCCAGGGTGCGCTCCGCCCCGGTGAAGGGGCGGGCGCCGCGCGCCCTGGGGGTGGCGAGGGTGCCCAGGACCCGGCCGTCGCTCTTGAGGGGCAACATCATGCTCGGCCCGAACCGCGATGCCAGAGGGGTGACCATCCTCGGATCGGTCGCCGAATCGTCGAGGAACAGCGGTTCCCCGGCCAGCAGTTGCTCCGCCACGGGGCTGTCCGGCGGGATCTGCGTCCCCATGATGCCGACCGGGTCGTCCGCCGACACCGCGACGATCTCCAGGCCGCCGTCCTCGTCGGGCAGCAGCACGATCCCGGCCGCCGAATCCGCCAGCCGTCGGGCCTGTTCGGCGACGACGGCGAGCGCATCGTCGACGTCGCTGCCCTTGAGCAGTTCGGTGGTGACGGCGACGGAACCATCGATCCAGTGTTCCCGCTGCCGGGTCGCGGCGTAGAGGCGGGCGTTGCCGATGGCGATGCCCGCCTCGGTGGCGAGGACCCGCACCATGTGCAGGTCCTCCTCGCTGAACTCGCCGCCGCCGCGCTTCTCCGTCAGGTAGAGGTTGCCGAAGATCTCGTGCTGGACGCGGATCGGCACCCCCAGGAACGTCCGCATCGGCGGGTGTCCCGGGGGGAATCCGCACGAGCGGGGATCCCGGGTGAGATCGGCCAGCCGCACCGCCTGGGGGGCGTGGATGAGCGCGCCGAGCAGGCCCTTGTGGCCGTCGGGCAGCGCGCCGATGCGCCGCCGGTCCTCCGCGGTCACGCCGTACGTCACGAAGTCCGACAGGCCCTCGCGCGCCTCGTCGATGATGCCGATCGCGGCGTACCGGGCGTCGGCGAGTTCGGCGGCGGTCTGCACGATGCGGTCGAGGGTGACGTGCAGGTCGAGTCCGGCGCCGACGGTGCGCATCGCCTCCATCAGCCGCGGCACCCGCGCGGTCAGCTCCGCGGAGAGCCCCTGGAGGCTGCGGGTCGCCTCGGTGGCGGCCTGCAACGCGTCGGCGTCCGCCCCGGGATGCCCGGTGTCCTGCGGTACGGAAGACCCTTCGGTGGCTGCCATACCCAGAGCCTAATACGGGCTGGTTTGTGGGCGTTTGCGGTGCTGGACGGTGCCGGTGACCCGTGGCCGCGCCCGGGGACGGTACGTCCCGGGCGGGCGCCCCCGGGCGGGCAGGGGCACGTTCCCCTACCCGCGCGCCGCCCCCGCCATCGCCTCGCGCCCCTCCGGGCCCGGTACGGACCCGGCACCGTACACCGCGTCCACCGCCCGTTCGCGCTCCAGCATCCGGCGGAACGGGCCGTCCGCCGCGGCCAGCTCCGCGTAGCCGCCGTGCTGGACGGGGCGGCCGTCGGCCAGCACCAGGATCTCGTCGACCGCGTCGAGGCCGGTGAGCCGGTGGGTGATCAGGACCGTGGTGCGGCCCTCCGTCGCGGCCAGCAGATCGGCGGTGAGTGCGTCGGCGGTGGCCAGGTCCAGATGCTCGGCGGGCTCATCCAGGACGAGGACGGGGAAGTCGGCCAGCAGCGCGCGGGCCAGCGCCAGCCGGCGGCGCTGGCCGCCCGAGAGGCGGGCGCCGTGCTCGCCGACCATCGTGTCGAGCCCGTCGGGCAGGGACCGCACCCACGCGGCGAGCCGGGCCCGTTCCAGCTCCTCCCACAGGTCGTCGTCGCCGGTCACCTCCGGTGCGGCGAGCCGGAGGTTCTCCCGCAGCGAGCTGTCGAAGACGTGCGCGTCCTGCGCGCAGAGCCCGACGAGCCGCCGCACCGCGTCGCCGTCCAGCTCCGCGGCGTCCGTCCCGGCCAGGGTGTACGCGCCCGCCTCGCGGTCCAGGAACCGCACCAGCACCTGCGCCAGCGTGGTCTTGCCGGAGCCGGACGGCCCGACGACCGCGAGCCGCCGCCCGGCGTGCAACGCGAAACCGACCTCGTCCAGCGCCGGTACCGCCTGCCCCGGGTGGCGCGCCGTCAGCCCCCGTACGACCAGCGGGAACGGTGCGTCCGGCGCTGCCTTCGGCGCCTCCGGCTCGCGGACCGGTGCGGGCGCGTCCAGCACCTCGAAGACCCGCTCGGCGGCGCGCCGGGTCCGCAGCCGGTACTGCGCGGCGAGCGGCAGCCCGGCCACCGCCTCGAAGGCGGCCAGCGGTGTCAGCACCACGACGGCGAGGGCGACGCCGTCCAGCCGCCCGGCGTGCACCGCCTGCACGCCCAGCAGCGCGGAGGCGGTGACGGTCAGCCCGCTCAACAGCGCCGACAGTCCGGCGCCCGCCCCGGCGGCCCGCGCGGAGCGGGACGCGATCCGGGTCAGCTCCCCGTCCGCGTCCTTCACCGACGCGGTACGGGAGGCGAGCGCGCCCGCGACGGTCAGCTCGGCGGTGCCGGTGAGCAGGTCGACGACGCGGGTGGCGAGGGTGCCGCGGGCCGGGGCCAGGCGGCGTTCGGCGCGCCGGGACAGCGCGGCCGACAGCAGCGGCACCCCGGCCCCGGCGAGCAGCAGCCCGACGGCGAGCACGGCGCCCGCTTCCGGCAGCAACCAGGCGGTGAAGCCGACGGTGCCCACGCCGACCACCACGGCCGCCCCGGCCGGGAGCAGCCAGCGCAGGAAGTGGTCCTGCACGGCGTCGACGTCGGCGACCAGCCGGGAGAGCAGATCGCCGCGGCGCCGCTCCCGCAGCCCGGCGGGCGCCAGACGCTCCAGCCGCCGGTAGACCGCCACCCGTACGTCGGCGAGCATCCGGAACACCGCGTCGTGCGCCACCAGCCGCTCCGCGTAACGGAACACGGCGCGGCCGATGCCGAAGGCGCGGGTCGCGGTGACCGCCACCATCAGGTAGAGCACCGGGGGCTGCTCCGAGGCCCGGGAGATCAGCCAGCCGGACGTCGCCATCAGGCCGATCGCGCTGGCCAGCGCGAGGCTGCCGAGCAGCAGCGCCAGCGCGAACCGTCCCCGGCGCGCCCGCGCCATCCGCCGCAGCCGGGCGAGCGCGGAGCCGCCGGAGGGGTGCGTGTCCGGGCTGCCCGAAGTCTCCGGTGCCGTCGCGCCCCCGGAGGCGTCCGCCGGGGCCGCCGCCCGCGCCGCCGCGCCGGGCTCCCGCCGCAGGGCCGCACCCTCGGCCTCCGCCGCATCGGCTTCCGGATCCGGCAGCCGCACCACCCGGTCCGCCACCGCCAGCAGCGCCGGACGGTGGACGACGAGCAGCACCGTCCGTCCGGCGGCCAGGCGGCGGACCGCGTCGACGACGGCCGCCTCCGTCGCGCCGTCCAGGTTCGCGGTCGGCTCGTCCAGGAGCAGGACCGGCCGGTCGGCGAGGAAGGCCCGGGCCAGTCCGATGCGCTGTCGCTGACCTGCGGAGAGACCCGCGCCGGACTCGCCGATGCGGGTGGCGGCACCGTCCGGGAGCGCGTCGATGAAGTCGAGCGCGCCCGCGTCCCGCAGCGCCCGGCGCAGCGCCGCATCGTCGGCGTCCGGGCGCGCCAGCCGGACGTTCTCGGCGAGCGTCCCGGCGAAGAGGTGCGGCTGCTGCGGCACCCAGGCGATCCGGGCGCGCCAGGCGTCGGGGTCGAGGGTGGCGAGGTCGGTGCCGTCGACGAGGACCCGGCCGCCGGACGGCGTGGTGAAGCCGAGGGCGACGCTCAGCAGGGTGGACTTCCCGGCGCCGGACGGGCCGGTCAGGGCGACCGTCTCGCCCTCCCGCACCTCGAACGACGTCGCCGGGAGCGACGGAGTCCGGCGCCCCGGGTGGCGGACGACGAGGCCGTCGACGGTCAGCGCGGTACCGGCGGGCGGCGGAGCCGTCCCGGCGGGCGTCAGCGGCGTCTCCAGGACGGCGAAGATCTCCTCGGCGGCCGCCAGGCCCTCCGCCGCCGCGTGGTACTGCGCGCCCACCTGCCGCAGCGGCAGATACGCCTCGGGCGCCAGGATCAGCACCATCAGCCCGGTGGTCAGGTCGAGTTCGCCGTGGACCAGCCGCATGCCGATGCCGACGGCGACCAGCGCGACGGAGAGGGTGGCGAGGAGTTCCAGCGCGAAGGAGGAGAGGAACGCGATCCGCAGGGTGCGCAGGGTCGCGCGGCGATAGGTGCCGGTCAGCGTGCGGATGGCGGTGGCCTGGGCCTTGGCCCGGCCGAAGACCTTCAGCGTCGGCAGGCCCTCGACGACGTCGAGGAAGTGGCCGGAGAGCCGGGACAGCAGCCGCCACTGTCGGTCCATCCGCGCCTGGGTGGCCCAGCCGATGAGGACCATGAACAGCGGGATCAGCGGCAGCGTGACGACGATGGTCAGCGCGGAGATCCAATCGCCGGTGACGATCCGCGCCAGCACGGCGACGGGCACGACGACGGCGAGGCCGAGCTGCGGCAGATAGCGGGCGAAGTAGTCGTCCAGCGCGTCGATACCGCGGGTGGCGAGGGTGGCGAGTTCACCGGTGCGCCGCTCGGCACCGTCCGCGCCCCGCGCTTCGCCGCCTTCCGGCACCGGCACCGGCACCGGAACCGGCGCCGGTTCCACAGAGCCGTCGCCGCCGGTGCGCCGCGTGGGCGCGCCCGGACCGAGCAGCGCCGCCCGTTCCACCAGCCGGGTCCGCAGCTCGGACTTGACCGCGGCGCTCGCCCGGTGCGCGGCGAGTTCGGTGAGCCAGGAGACCAGCCCACGCCCGGCAGAGACGGCGGCGAGCAGCGCGACCGGAACGGCCAGGTCACCGAGGTCGCGGCCCTGCTGGAAGGCGCCGACCACGATCTCGGCGATGAACATCGCCTGGCCGATGACGAGACCCGCGCCGGCCAGCCCTAGGAGCACCACGGCGACGAGGAATCCGCGGGTGGCGCGGGCGTGACGGATCAAGCGCGGGTCGATGGGTTTCACGTGAAACATCCGTCCTGGCAAGCCGGTTGGCGCCGCTCCGGGGAGCGGAACCGCCCGGCGGGCTCGGGCTGGCGGTCCGGGAGGGCGCCGGTCCCCGGCAGGAGATCCGGCGCCACCCCGGCGGGTGCCCGCGGCGCTCCCCTAGAGGGAAGGCGCCACGGACCTAGTGGGCCTCGGCGATGTGCTGGGTGCCGATGCGCTTGCGGAACACCCAGTACGTCCATCCCTGGTAGAGCACCACGATCGGCGTCGCGATCCCGGCGCACCAGGTCATGATCTTCAGGGTGTACGGGCTGGACGAGGCGTTGGTGACCGTGAGGCTCCAGGCATCGTTCAGCGTCGACGGCATGACGTTCGGGAAGAGCGTCAGGAACAGCATCGCCACCGCGGCGATGATCGTGACGCCGGAGAAGCTGAACGCCCAGCCCTCCCGGCCCGCTCGGTGCCAACCGGGCGGGCCGGGAGGGCTG
>NZ_VKJP01000286.1 GCF_007280575.1 Streptomyces benahoarensis | reverse complement strand
GGTGCGGTGGCTCGTGCGCATCGGAGGGGTGCTCACCCGGGGAGGGGCGGTTTCATGCTCGCCCCTGGGGAGAGCCCGGAACCTCACCCCTTACGGGCCGGGCCGCCGCTCCCCCGGACGGCGGTCGGCTTCGCTCGCCCGGCGGGCTGCTCCTACGGGGTCGGCCGTGCTTCCCGTACGGGTCCGGGCGTACGGCCTCCGGGGCGAGCCCGGGGTGCGTCCCTTACGGGACCGAGGTTGTGCCCCGTAAGGGACCTGTTCGGGACCTGTTCCGGGACGCAGACGGCCCCGTACGGGATGAGGGCCGGCTCCCCGTACGGGACGAGGGCGGGCGTGCTCACCCCGTACGGGGCCGGGCTCAGCCGAGGCGGGTCAGCTTGGCACCGAAGGTGGGCTCGGTCAGGTCCTCGGCGAGGGCGACGGGCACCTGCTGGGTGCTGTCGCCGCTGCCGACGGTCAGCACGCCGACCTCCGTCCCGGCCTTGGCGGTGTGCGGGACGGTCTTGCCGCCGCTGCCGATCGAGAAGGCGGCCTTCAGACCGGGCCAACCCACCGCGGTGAGGTCCTTGGTGGCGACGACGGGCGTCTCACCGCCGAGACCGTCGTCGACGTAGCCAACGACCTGCCCCTTCTTGACGACGGTGTCGGCGACCAGCGCCTCCCGGGCCGCCGTGATCACCTTCGCGCTGTTGTCGAGCGCCAGCATGAGGTGGGCGTTGGGGTCGGAGCTGCTGGTGCGCTGGTCCATCGTGACGCCGAGCAGCAGCTGGTCCTTGCCGCCGACGGTCCGGTACGCGGCCCACATGAAGGCGCCGCCCGCGGGCGTGCTGGAGCCCGTCTTGATGCCGCGTACGACGTACGGCATCGTCGTGAGCAGGCTGTTGTTGTTGAACAGCCGCTCGGGCAGCCCGTCGATCTGGACGTTCTCGGTGGCGACGACGGCGCGGAACGCACCGTTCTTCATCACCTCACGGGCGAGCTTGAGCTGGTCGACGGCGGTACTGACCGTCGTCTTCGCCAGGCCGCTGGGGTCGGTGTACGTCGTGTTCGTCATGCCGAGCTTGTCGGCGGCGGCGTTCATCTTCTTCACGAACGCCTCCTCGCTCCCGGCGTCCCAACGGGCCAGCTGACGGGCGGCGTTGTTGCCGGAGGGGATCATCAGCATCTGGAGCATCTGCGTCTGGTTGAACTTCTGCCCCTCCTGCAGCGGCACCCGCGACTCGTCCTTGTTCTTCGAGTCGGCCGCCGCCTTGGCGTCGATGGTGAGGGTCGCGCCCTTCTCGCCCTTCTTCAGCGGGTGGTCGCGCAGGATGACGTAGGCCGTCATGACCTTGGCGACGCTCGCCGTCGGCACCGGCTTCTGCGGCCCCGACGTGCCGAGGCTGCCGACGCCGACGACCTCCGCCGCGGACTGCCCCTGGCCGGGCCACGGCATGGAGAGCTTGCCGCCCTTGAAGGTGAACGCGGTCGACTCGCCGACGACCGGCGTCGGCTCCGGCAGCGTGCGCAGCGACTGGACGACCACGAAGACGATCGCCAGCAGGATGACCAGCGGCGTCCAGATCTTGAACCGCCGGGCGACGGTACGGAGCGTGGTCTCGGGCGGCGGCGGGGTGTTGGTGAGCTGCGCGAGCAGGTCGAGGGGCGGCAGCGGCTCCTGCCGGGTCCGCTCACTCGCGGGCAGCGCCGCCGGCTGCGGCCCGGCGGTGGCACCGGCGGGCGGCTTACCGGGCTTGGCGGACTTGTCGGCTGCGGGCTTCTCCGCGCCGGACTTCTCCGCTGCGGACTTCTCCGTTCCGGACTCGCCGGACGCCGAGCGGCTCGCCGCGGCGGCCGCACCGGCACCCGATGTCGCGCTGTCGTCCTTCTCGCCCGGCTTCTCGCCCGGTTTGGCGGCCGTCTTGCCGATGGACCGCCCGGCGGCACCGGTGTCGTCCGATTTCAGCGCGACGAACTGGCTGGTGCGCTCGGCTTCCCGCTCGGGACCCTTGGCCTTGGCTGCGCCCTTGACCTCGCCCTTGGGGGCCTTTGCGTCCTTGTCGGCCGAGCCCTTGGCGTCGGCCTTGTTCGCAGCCTTGGGCTGGGCCTTGTCCGCAGACTCGCCCTCGCCCCTGGCCTCGCCCTTCTCGGATTCCTTGCTCTTACCGTCGGCTCCGGTCGCAGCTTTCGGCTCCGCCTCGGACTCCTCCTTGCCCTCGGGCTTCGCCTTCTCCTCCGGCTTCTTCTTGCCCTTGGGCTTTGCGATGGTGAAGGCGCGGGTGGCGTCGTCGACGGGCTCCTCGTCCGCACCGGACTTCTTGCCCTTGGTCGTGAAAACGGCCGTCGGCCGGTCCACGTCGTCATCCTCGTCCGACGTCTCGCCGCCGTCCGCTACGGACACGTCGTCCCCCTTGGAGGCCGCGGCGTCACCCTTGCCGCTCGCGTCCTCAGCGTCGGACGCCTTACGCCCCACAGCCTTGGCTTCCTCGACCTTCGGGCGCGCTCCGCCGTCCTTGCTCTTGGCGGCGCCACCCTCGGCGTTCGCTTCATCGGCGGACTCGGCGCCGTCCGCACCCTCGCCACCGGCGTCGGCGTCGGCGTCGGCAGCCTCGTCGCGCTCCGCCCCGGCGTCACCGGCCTCGGACCGCGTACCGGACTCGGCCCCGGCGTCCGCACCGGACGTCGCGGCCTCCTCGGCGACGGAGCCCTTCGCTCCACCCGCCGCGGCGCCTATGGCCTTTGCAGCGGCCTTTGCTCCCCCACCGTCGGCAGCGTCGTCCGCGCCGCCGGTGTCCGCGTCCGCACCGTCGGAGTCGTCATCGCCATCGGCGGGATCAGCGCCATCGGAGGCATCGGCGCTCTCCGCACCGTCGCCCTCACCCGCGACCCAGGCGGCAACAGCGGCCCGCAGCCGGTCTTTGCCCGGCCCGTCGCCGCCATCGGCAGCCTCATCCGTCTCGGCGGAATCGGTGGACTTGGCCGCCCCAGAGGCGCCATCGGCCTCGGAAGCCTCAGAAGCCCCGTCCGTCGCCGCCTCCGGCTTCTTCGGCGCCGCAGCGCCCCCGGACTCCTCGGCAGCCTCAGAGGCCCCGCGTTCGGCGTTCTCGGCCTCCGTGGCCTTATCCGTCTCCGCCGGCTCCCCCCGGAGGACGGCGAGGCGCGGGTCGTTCGCGCCCCGCGCCTTCCCCGACGCCTGCTTCTTGCCCGACTTGTCGGGGGACTCGCCCGCCACCGATGTCTCCTTCGTATGTCGCACTGTCTGACCCAGTGTTCCCAAGTGTCCTGTGTCCGCGTGGCGCGCATCCGCCGCCCCACGCCACCTCGTCCCGCCGCACCCCATGGAGGTCGCCGTCGACGTACTAGACGAGAACGACATACCTGCAGGTTCCCTGCCGAACCCCCCACGCACTCTCGACAGATGAATGTGAGAGGGGTCACCCTGTCATGCATCCACGCGGGGAGGCATGGATGGGCAGGAGCCGCAGAACAATTCCGGAGGAGCTTCTGCTGCTGGCTTTGGACCCGGCAACGGGCACCACAGCACAGCCGCAGTCGCTCGACCTCGGCCTGGCCGGGGCCCAGCTAGTAGAGCTGGCTCTGGCAGGACGGATAGCCCCGGACGGGGATCGTATCGCCGTGGTGATGCCACGGCCGACCGGAGATCCGACTCTGGACTCCGCGCTCGAACTGCTGCGCCGACGCGGCAGTCCGGTGCGCGCGGTCCACTGGATCGGCGGGCCCCGGCTGGGGCTGCGCCAGACGTATCTCTCGCATCTCGAACGCTGCGGCATGGTCCATGCCGTGGAGGGGCAGATGTGCGGGGTGCTGCCGACGACGCGCTACCAGGCGACGGAGACGGCCATCAGCCGGGAAATCAAGGCCCGGCTCGACACCGCGATCCGCACCGGTGTACCGCCGGACCCGCGGACCGCGGCGCTCGCCGCGCTGGCCCATGCGGTCGGACTCGGCAAGCACCTCTACCCGGGGAACGAAGGGCGTTCATCACGCTCCCGCCTCCGGGATCTGATCCGGCACGACCCCATGGGCGGACTGGTCGCGCACGCGGTCATGGACGTCCAGAACGGCGCCGCGGCGCAGCCGCGGCGGACACCGGCGGCGGGCTCGGGCCACGGCCCGGCGCGGCAGCCGGCCGGCCGGGGCGCGTCGAACGCGTCCGGAGTGCCGGTCCCCTCACGGCACGGGCACGGCAGCATGGCCCGGGCCGGCGCACGTTGATCACAGGGGGCGCGCGAGGCGGTGCGTGCGCCGTCCGCGCGCTCCCGTGATGCTCCGGTCGGCGCCCCGTCCCCGGCGTCCCGTACGCCGCCGGGGCGCCGGCCGGCTGCAGAACCGTCCCCACGAGCCCGTTCGGGAGCCGCAGTTGGCGCGGGACGGCGGGCCGGCCGCTCCGGATGACGGCCGGTCCGCCGTCCCGCGCCGTGGCGTGCTCGCCTTCTGTGTGCGTTTGACTGCGCGGCGTCCACCCGGGGTGGCACTCTGCTGGCACGGAACAAGCAGTACGGACCCGGAGGTGCACGTCCCGTGGCGTCCCATGTCAACCCCACCGTCAGACGACGCCGGTTGGGCCAGGAGCTGCGCAGGCTCCGTGAGCTCAAGGGCATGACGGCGGAGGAGGTGGCCGAGCGGCTGCTGGTCTCGCAGTCGAAGATCAGCAGGCTGGAGAACGGCCGCCGCAGCATCAGTCAGCGCGACGTTCGCGATCTGTGCGGTGTCTACGAGGTGGACGACCGCCGGATAGTGGATTCGCTGATGCAGATGGCCAAGGACTCCCGGCAGCAGGGCTGGTGGCACGCGTTCGGCGACATCCCGTACAGCGTCTACATCGGGCTGGAGACCGAGGCTGCCTCACTGCGGGTCTATGAGTCGCTGCTGGTGCCGGGGCTGCTGCAGACGCCGCGGTACGCCCGGGCGGTGATTCCGGGTGTGCTGCCGGAGCTCGCCGCCGATCAGCTGGAGAAGCGGATCCAGGTGCGGCTGCGGCGTCAGGAGCGGGTCGATGATCCCGACAGTCCACTGCGGCTGTGGGTGGTGCTGGACGAGAGCGCGCTGCGGCGGGTGGTGGGCAGTCATGCCGTCATGCGGGAGCAGCTGGAGCATCTCGTCGAGATGAGCACCCTGCCGCATGTGACGGTGCAGGTGTTGCCGTACGACACGGGAGCGCATGCCGGAATGGCCGGCACGTTCTCCATTCTCGAATTCAACGCCACCTCCGATTCGAGCGTGGTCTATATCGAGGGTGTCACGAGCGATCTGTATCTGGAGAAGACGAACGACGTCAACAAGTACACGATCATGTACGAACATCTGCGGGCACAGGCGTTGAATGCCGAACAGAGCCGGGACTTCATCGCGGCGGTCGCTAAGCGGCATGCGGATGCGGTGAGTTGAAGCCCGTTCCGTGGAATTGACGGGTGGGGCCGGGAGGCGCCGCGCGGGCGGGGAGGGGCAGGAGGCGCCGGTCGGAAGGGGTCCGGAACCAGCCCCTCCGGCAGAGGGATCCGCAAGGTACACCGGCGCCCGGCGGCTTGAAAAGGGATCAAGGAATTCGCCATTCGGAAGGGTGAACTGCTCCTGCTGCAAGGGAAGTTGGCGCGTAGCGTCAGCACTACCGAATCCGCGGCAACTCACAGTAGTCGGAGCGAACAGTGAACAAGGTCATGCAGCCCAATTCCGCGTTCTCCTGGACGAAGTCCTCGTACTCCGGCGGTAACGGCGCCTGCGTCGAAATCGCCGTGCCGACCGCCGAGGCGATTGCGGTGCGCGACTCGAAGGACCCCGAAGGCCCGCGCCTCACCTTCGACAACTCCGCCTGGAGCACCTTCGTCTCGGATGTCGCCGGCGGCGCCTTCGACCTGGCCTGACCGGCCCGTCGTTCCGCCGCGCCTCCGCCGCGCGGCACCGAGCCCTCTCGACCGGATCCCCTGTCCAGGCCGAGGGGGCTCTCCCCTGTCCGGCCCCGGGTGCGGCCCCCTGTGCCGGGACGGGCGGGCGGCTTAAGCTCCGGCGACCGAGCTGACGCGGGGGTGGCCCGCGTGCGAGCGATTGGAGTCGCCATGACGGATCCGGCCCAGAGCCCGTCCACGGTTCCCGCCCCGGGGCTCGCCGCCCGGGCGGTGCGGACGGGGAGTTCTCCGGTGCGCGACATTCTGGCGCTGACCTCGCGGCCCGAGGTCATCTCGTTCGCCGGTGGGTTGCCCGCGCCGGAGCTGTTCGACGCCGCGGGGATAGCCGACGCGTTCCGGCACGTGCTGGCCGAGCAGCCGCGACGGGCGCTGCAGTACTCGCCGACCGACGGCGATCCGGAGCTGCGCGCCGCGGTCGCGGGCCGGGTCTCCGCCCGGGGGCTGGCGACCGCCGCGGACGATCTGATCGTGACCACCGGGTCGCAGCAGGGGCTGACGCTGCTGACGACGGCGCTGCTGGAGCCCGGTGACGTGGTGCTCGTCGAGGACCCGTGCTATCTCGCGGCGTTGCAGATCTTCTCGCTGGCGGGGGCGCGGGTGGTGCCGGTGCCCACGGACGACGAGGGGCTGGACCCGGAGGCGTTGGACGAGATCGCCGCGCGGGTCGGGCCCAAGCTGCTCTATCTGGTGCCGACGTTCCAGAACCCGACGGGCCGGACGCTGTCGGCCGAGCGGCGGGCGGCGGTGGCGGCGGTCGCGGCCCGGCGGGGGCTGTGGATCGCGGAGGACGATCCGTACGGGGAGTTGCGGTTCGAGGGGGAGCCGGTGCCGTGGATCGCGTCGTTCCCGGGGGCGGAGGACCGTACGGCGCTGCTGGGGTCGTTCTCGAAGGTGATGGCGCCGGGGCTGCGGCTGGGGTGGCTGCGGGCCCCGGCCGGGCTGCGGCGGGCCTGTGTGATCGCGAAGCAGGCCGCGGACCTGCACTCCTCGACCGTCGATCAGGCGGCCGCCGCGCGGTATCTGGCGGTGGCGGACCTGGACGCGCATCTGGTGCGGGTGCGGGAGGCGTACCGGGCGCGGCGGGACGCGCTGCTCGGCGGGCTGGGCGCCGCGCTGCCCGAGGGGTCGCGGTGGAACCGTCCGGCGGGCGGCATGTTCGTCTGGGCGACGCTGCCCGAGGGGTACGACGCGGCGGCGCTGCTGCCCGGAGTGGTGCGGCATGACGTGGCGTACGTCCCGGGGGCGCCGTTCTTCGCGGGGACACCGGACGCGGCGGCGATGCGGCTCTCGTTCGTGACGCATCCGCCGGAGGAGATCGGCGAGGGGCTGGTCCGGCTGGGGGCGGCGTTGCGGGGCGCCCGTCCCACGGGCTGAAC
>NZ_VKJP01000285.1 GCF_007280575.1 Streptomyces benahoarensis | reverse complement strand
GTGGGGTTCCAGGAGGCGGGCGGGCCGGGCGCCGCGGCGGCGCTCCCGGACGCGGGCGGGTCGGGCGACGCGCCCCAGGCCCCTGGCGCGGACCGTACGGGCGGCCCGGCGGATCCCCCGGCCCCGGACGGCCCGGACGCCCCTGGCGCGGGCTCCACGGACGGCGCGCCGCCTTCCCCGGCCCCGGGAGCACCGCAGGAGATCCCAGGGCCCGGTGCCGAATGCCGTGCGGACAGGCCGACGAGTACCGCGACCAGCGACGGCTACGAACGCGCCGCAGGCCCCCGAGCCGCCGCCACCCGCCCCCGTACCGGCGCGTAATGCGCCCCGATCGCCGCCGCGAAGGCGCTCGCATCGCCGGAGCGGGCCGCGTCGACGATCGCACGGTGGGCGGCGAGGGTCTGCCGTTCGTCGTCGAGGGTGACCATGTCCAGCTGCGGGCCGACGGTCGCGTAACTGTCCCAGAACGCCTGGGTGAGCTGGCTGATGAGGTCGTTGCCGAGAGGGGCGACGAGGAGGGTGTGGAAGGCGCGGTCGGCGGCGGTGAAGCCGTCGCCGCCCGCGGAGTGGCGGGCCATCTCCGTGACCAGGTCGTCCAGCGCGTCGAGCTGAGCGGGGGTCAGGGCGGCGACGATGCCATCGGCGTTGCCGCGTTCGAAGAGTTCCCGGACGTCGACGAGGTCGGCATAGGCGCGGAAGTCGTCGTCGGGGCTGAGCAGTCCGCGGAAGGTGACGCTCTCGGCGAGCGCGGACAGACCGAGGCCGCCGACGTAGGTGCCGTGCCCGTGGCGGACCTCGACGATGTCGAGCGCGGCGAGGGACTTGACCGCCTCGCGGACGCTGGAGCGGCTGGCGCCGAGGGTGGCGCACAGTGCGGACTCGGTGGGGAGGAGGTCGCCGGGGCGCATGCGGTTGTCGAGCATATGGCGCTTGATCTCGTCCGCGACCTCCTGGCGGAGCGACGACCGTCCGCGGCGCGCCTGCGCCACCTCAGCACCCGGCACCTGATGCCCCTCTCCCCGTTACGGCCGGGCGCAGCGTATCAATCGGACATGACGCGGCCGGGTGCCGTCCGGCGGGCGCGAAGCGGGGCCCGCGGTCAGGCGGGGGCCGGGCCGCCGGTGTACGGTTCCCGGTCCGTGGCGTCGGGCGTCTGCGGGTCGTCCGGCTCCGGGGGCCAGACGGGGCGGCTGGCGTACGGGACGGCCGTCAGGGCGTGGCCGACGGTCGGGAAGCAGGAGAAGACACCGAGCGACTGGGTGCCCACCAGCAGGCGCAGCATCCGCACGCCCAGGGAGGCGAGGAGGAGGCGGCCCTCCAGGCGGCGGCAGAGCCATTCCAGGGCGAGCAGGCAGCTCAGGCCTCGGGAGTCGCAGAACCGCAGCGCGGTCAGATCGAGCACGAGGAAGCGGTGTCCGGCCGAGACGACGGACCGGGCCTCGGCGAGAAATGCCTGCTCGGTGCGGAGATCCAGCTCCCCCGTGACACGCAGCACGGCGCACTCGTCCGCCTGGACGAGTGCCGTGACCGCCAGCGACCGCATATCCGCACTCATGCCGTCCAGCGTAAGCGGCCCGGCGGTGGGCCTCGCCGCCGCGGCCGGGAGCGCGCTCGGGGCGTGCCCCCGGCGGGCGGGCCGGTGTGCGGCGGTGCGGGCGGGTGCTCCGCCGCCGCTCAGGGTCGTTCCAGGGGCGTGCCGAACCCCTCGCACGAGTGATCATCCGGGGCCCTGAATGATCTTTTACGGTCATTCGGGAGCGATTCGGTCAGCCGGTCCGGCCGGAATTCGCCGGGGTCCGCGCGCCCGCAGATGTCCGCGGACCGCCCGGAGCGGTCAAACGGGCAGCCATCGAATCGCAAGGCCGTCACGGAGCGGAAAAGTGCGGGCAGAAGCAGGCAACTTTTCTCTCCCTGCGGGCAGCGAGACGCCCAGGATCGGTTGCTATAAACCTCGGGCGGGCAGAAACGGGCAGGTCCATGACCGAACGGATCGGCGCGCGCCCCCTGATCCGTGCCCGAGCGGGCCGACCGTACAGCGCAGGAGAGAGCCATGAGGGCCGAGGAACGCCAGCACCGGATCCTCGTGCTCGCCCGGCAGACCGGCCGGGTGGAGGTCGCCGACGCCGCCGAGGAGTTCGCCGTCGCCCGGGAGACCGTACGGCGGGACCTGAGCGAGCTGGAGCGGCGCGGCCTGGTGCGGCGCACGCACGGCGCCGCCTACCCGGTCGAGAGCGCGGGCTTCGAGACGACGCTGGCGCGCCGGGAGACCCAGCAGGTCCCCGAGAAGCGCCGGATCGCGGCGGCCGCGGCACAGCTGCTCGGCGAGGCGGAGACGGTCTTCGTCGACGAGGGGTACACCCCGGAGCTGGTCGCCGGGCTGCTCCCGGCCGACCGGCCGCTGACCGTGATCACCCCGTCGCTGCGCACCGCGTCCCTGGTGTCGGCCAACGAGTCCACGACCGTGCTGCTGGCCGGTGGCCGGGTCCGTGGCGGGACGCAGGCGACCGTCGGCTCCTGGGCGCGGGACATGCTCGCCCGGTTCGTCATCGACCTGGCGTTCCTCGGCGCCAACGGCATCTCCCGCGAACGCGGACTGACCACGCCCGATCCGGCGGTCGCCGAGGTCAAGGAGCAGGCCGTGCGGTCCTCGCGGCGGCGGGTGCTGGTGGGGGTGCACAGCAAGTTCGGGGCGAGCAGCTTCTGCCGGTTCGCGGAGATCGGGGACGTGCACACCGTCGTCACCGACGCCGGACTGTCCGCGCCGGAGGCCCACCGCTACTCCCTCCTGGGGCCGCAGGTGCTCCGGGTCTGACCCGGGCGGGCCGCGCCCGGCACCGCCGCCTCCGTCCGCCGCCGCGGCCGTCGGCCGCCCCTCGCCCCGTGCGGGCCGTCGCGTCCCCGGGCGCGGCGGCCCGGACACGTCCAGAAAGGTACGAGCCGTGAGAGCACGCTCCCCCGGAAACCGCCGGGCCCGCACGGCGGCACCGGCCGCCCTCGCCCTGGCCCTGGCGCTGACCACCACCGGCTGCTACCGCGGCGCCGGTGACACCGGCAACGACGGCAGCGACACGATCAACGTCCTGATGGTCAACAATCCGCAGATGGTCGACCTCCAGCGGCTGACCGCCCGGCACTTCACCGCGAAGACCGGCATCAAGGTGCACTTCACGCTGCTGCCGGAGGACGATCTGCGCGACAAGATGAGCCAGGACTTCTCCAGCCAGGCCGGACAGTACGACGTCGCCAGCCTCAGCAACTACGAGACGCCGATCTACGCCCGCAACGGCTGGCTGACCCCGCTGGGCGAACGCGCCGCGAAGGACCCGGAGTTCGACCAGCGGGACATCCTGGCGCCGGTCCGCTCCTCGCTGACCGCGGCGGACGGGAAGATCTACGCCGAGCCGTTCTACGGCGAGTCATCGTTCCTGATGTACCGCAAGGATGTCCTCGCCGACGCGGGCCTGACCATGCCCGACCGTCCGACATGGCGTCAGGTCGCCGCGCTGGCCGCGAAGCTGGACGGCGCCCGTAAGGGAATGAAGGGCATCTGCCTGCGCGGCCAGCCCGGTTGGGGCCAGTTGGCCGCGCCGCTGACCACCGTCGTCAACACCTTCGGCGGCACCTGGTTCGACAAGGACTGGAAACCGGGCGTCGACTCCCCCGAGTTCACCCGGGCCACGCAGTTCTACGTCGATCTGGTCCGTGAGCACGGCGAGGCGGGCGCCCCGCAGGCGGGTTACACCGAGTGCCTCAACGACATGCAGCAGGGCAAGGTCGCCATGTGGTACGACGCGACGGCGGGCGTCGGGTCGCTGGAGAGCGACGGCTCCAAGGTTGCCGGGAAGATCGGCTACGTGCCGGCGCCGGTCGAGAAGACGAAGAGCGCGGGCTGGCTCTACACCTGGGCCTGGGGCGTGCAGAAGGCGAGCCGCCATCAAGGCGCCGCCTGGAAGTTCGTCTCCTGGGCGTCCGGCAAGGGCTACGAGCGGCTGGTCGGCAAGGAGTGGGGCTGGTCGCGGGCGCCGGGCGGCAAACGCGCCTCGCTCTACCGCGACCCCGAGTACCGCAAGGAGTCGGGCGCCTTCGCCGCCGCGACGGAGGAGGCGATCCGCACCGCGCGGCCCGACGACCCGGGGGTGCAGCCGCGTCCGGCGCCCGGTATCCAGTTCGTCGGCATACCCGAGTTCTCCGACCTGGGCACCAAGGTGTCCCAGGAGATCAGCGCGGCCCTCGCGGGCAAGCAGAGCGTGGCCGCGGCCCTCGCCGAGAGCCGGCGGCTCGCCCAGGAGGTGTCCGATGCCTACACCGACCGCTGAGACCGTGCGGAGTGGCGCCGCGTCCGGTGGCGCCGTGCCCGTGCGGGGCGCGGCCGCCCGGCGGGCGAAGGAGTGGGCGCGGCGCGCGCCGCTGTTGCCCGCGCTGGTGTTCCTGATCATCGTGACCCAACTGCCGTTCGTGGCCACGGTGGTGCTCTCCTTCACCCGCTGGAACGCGCTCGCCCCCGACCGCCGCGGCTTCGCCGCCCTCGACAACTACGCCGCGGTCTTCACCGACCCGGCGCTGCGCGCCTCGGTCGCCACGACGGTGCTGCTGACGGTGACGGTGGTCCTGGTCAGCCTGGTGCTGGGGCTGGGGCTGGCGCTGCTGCTGGACCGGAAGTTCTTCGGCCGGGGCCTCGTGCGCACGCTGCTGATCACGCCGTTCCTCGTCGTCCCGGTGGCCGCCGCGCTGCTGTGGAAGCACGCGCTGTACAACGCGTCGTACGGGCTGCTCAACGGCGCATTGACCGCGGTGTGGCGGCTGTTCGGCAGTGACGGCGCACCGCAGCCGGACTGGATGACGTCGTCGCCGCTGGCCGCCGTCGAGACGGCGCTGATCTGGCAGTGGACGCCGTTCATGATGCTGATCCTGCTGGCCGGGCTCCAGTCCCGTCCGGCCGACGCGATCGAGGCGGCGCGGATGGACGGCGCCGGGACGTTCGCGATCTTCCGGTATCTGACGCTGCCGCATCTGCGCCGCTACCTGGAGCTGGCGGCGCTGCTGGGCACGGTGTACGTGGTGCAGAACTTCGACGCGGTGTTCACGATCACCTCGGGCGGCCTGGGCACCGCCACTCTCCCGTACACCCTCTACCAGACCTTCTACCAGGCCCATGACTACGGCCGGGCGTCCGCGCAGGGGGTGGTGGTCGTGCTGTGCTCGCTGCTGGTGGCGACCTTCGCGCTGCGCACCGTGTCGTCCCTGCTCCGCGAGGAGATCACCCGATGACCCCGACCACCGCGCCCGCCTCCCTGCGGCGCCGCCGCCGCGCCAACGGCCTGCTGGGGCTGGTGGCCTGGCTCTGCGGGATCGCGTTCTTCCTGCCGGTCGCCTGGATGGTGCTGACGTCGCTCCACAGCGAGCAGGACGCGGCGACCAACCCGCCCTCGCTCACCGCCCCGCTGACGCTCCACGGCTACCGCGAGTTCTTCGGCGCGGGCGGCGGCGGGCTCAGCCCCTGGCCGCCGCTGGTCAATTCGCTCACCGCGTCGGTCCTCTCCACGCTGCTGGTGCTGCTGCTCGCCGTCCCGGCGGCGTACGCACTGTCGATCCGGCCGGTGCGCAAGTGGAGCGACGTCCTGTTCTTCTTCCTGTCGACGAAGATGCTGCCGCTGGTGGCCGGGCTGCTGCCGGTCTACCTCGTCGCGCAGAACACCGGGCTGCTGGACGACATCTGGCTGCTGGTCGTCCTCTACACCTCGATGAACCTGCCGATCGCGGTGTGGATGATGCGGTCGTTCCTCGCGGAGGTGCCGGTCGAGATGCTGGAGGCGGCGTCGCTGGACGGCGCGGGTCTGGCCACCACGCTGCTGCGCATCGTCGGCCCGGTCGCGCTGCCCGGTATCGCCGCCACCGCGCTGATCTCCTTCCTCTTCAGCTGGAACGAACTGCTCTTCGCGCGGGTGCTGACCGGCGTGGTGGCGGGCACCTCGCCGGTGTTCCTGACCGGCTTCGTCACCAGCCAGGGCCTCTTCCTGGCCAAGGTCTGCGCGGCGGCCACGGTGATCTCGCTGCCGGTGCTGGCCGCCGGTTTCGCCGCCCAGGACAAACTGGTGCAGGGGCTGTCCCTGGGGGCGGTGAAGTAACGACGGCGTTCCCCGCGCGCCGGGCGGTCAGGTGCGCGGGGACAGGCCCGTGGCGTGGGCGATGAGCAGGGCGACGTCGTCGTGGTCCTGCGGATGGCGCAGCGCGGCCAGCAGGTGGTCGCACAGCTCCTCCAGGTCGTCGTGCGGGGCGGCGAGCAGGTCGACGAGGCAGCCCAGGCGGCGGTCGATCGGGGTGTCGCGGGTCTCCACCAGTCCGTCGGTGTAGAGCACCAGGCGATCGCCGGGGTGCAGCGGGACGGCGGTCTGCTCGAAGGGGACGCCGCCGACGCCGAGCGGTGCGCCGGTCGGCAGGTGGACGAGGGCGGGGCGCGGCCCGGGGCGGACGACGACGGGCGGCAGATGCCCGGCGCTCGCCATCCGGCACTCCCCGGCGTGCGGGTCGTAGACGGCGTAGATGCAGGTGGCGAAGGCGGGATCGAGTCCGGCGGCGGCGTGGTCGAGGTGGCGCAGCACCTCGGCGGGCTCCAGATCGAGGTCGGCCAGGGCGCGGGTGGTGGTGCGCAACTGCCCCATGGTGGCCGCGGCGTTGATGCCGCTGCCCATGACGTCGCCGACGACCAGGGCGGTCTTGTCACCGGTCACCGCGAGGGCGTCGAACCAGTCGCCGCCGATCTCCACGGCGGCGCGGGCCGGCTGGTAGCGGTGGGCGATGGCCATCCCGGCGGGCTGCGCGGGCGCCTCGCTCATCAGATGGCGCTGGAGGGTCAGCGCGGTGCGGCGTTCGCTCTGGTACGAGCGGGCGTTGTCGATGCAGACGGCGGCGCGGGCGGCGAGTTCGACGGCGAGCACCACATCGTCCTCGTCGAACGGCGCGTCGTTACGGACGCGGTAGAGCGACACCGCGCCGAGGACCTCGCCGCGGGCGATCAGCGGGACACCGAGGTAGGAGCGGAGCCCGGCGCGCGCCAGGGCCGCGGCGCCGTCCTCGTCGGCGGCGATCCGCGGCAGGTCGGCGGGGCGTACCCGGGCGAGGAGCACCGGGCGGCCGGTGGTCACGCACTGGGTGATGACGCGCTCGGCGTCGTAGGCGGCGAGCTGCCCGGCCGGGTCGAGGGCCTGCTCGGCCTCGGTGGGCCGGGCGCTGGCGACGGCGAGCGCCCGGAAGCGCACGGGGCCGTCCGGGACGGGCGGGAGG
>NZ_VKJP01000284.1 GCF_007280575.1 Streptomyces benahoarensis | reverse complement strand
GACCCCTACGGCACGCCCCCCTACGGCGACCCCGGGCCCTGGGCGCCCGCGCCGCCGGTGCAGCGGCCGGTGACCACTCCGGCGCACGGTACCCAGCTGCCGCAGACCGTCGCGGCGGGCGGCTACGGCACCGCCGCGCCACCGCTGCCGTACGGTGAGCAGCCGCTCCCGGCCGAGCTGCCCGTACCCCCGCAGCCGTATCCGCAGGGCGGGAACGGGACGGACGGCGGCGGGTTCGTGCCGCTGCCCGCCGTCGTGGGCGCCGACGCGCCGCTGCCGCCGGAGCGGCCCGTACCGCACCACGAGGCGTCCGGTGAGCACGGCCACCTCGTCCCGGCGCACCCGGGCGGCGCCTGGCAGCAGTACGACCCGTGGAGTCCGCCGGGGCGGCACGGCCTCGCCGTGCCGCCGCCGGTCCGGCGTGCGAGGCGTGGCCCGCTCGTCGTCGGCGCGGTGCTGCTGGCGCTGCTCGCCGGGGGCGTGGGCGGCACCGTCGGTGTGTACGTCGAACGCCACGGCGGGCCGGGCGACATCATCCTGCCGCAGGACGACGAGGCGCCCCGGCCCCGCGATCCGCACAGCGTCGCCGGGATCGCGCAGACCGCGCTGCCCGGAGTGGTCACGCTCCACGTACGGGGCAACGCCGAGCAGGGCACCGGCACCGGCTTCGTCCTCGACACACAGGGCCACATCCTCACCAACAACCACGTCGTGGAGCCCGCCGGGGACGGCGGCGAGATCTCGGTGACGTTCAGCGGCGGGCAGACCGCCAAGGCGCGCGTGGTGGGCCGCGACAGCGGCTACGACCTCGCCGTCGTCCAGGTCGACGGCGTCTCCGGGCTGCACCCGCTCACCCTCGGCAACTCCGACGCGGTGCGCGTCGGCGACCCGGTGGTGGCCATCGGCGCGCCGTACGACCTCGCCAACACCGTCACCGCCGGGATCATCAGCGCCAAGCAGCGGCCCATCACGGCGGGCGGCGAGAAGGGCGACGGCAGCGATGTGTCGTACGTGGACGCGCTGCAGACGGACGCGCCGATCAACCCGGGCAACTCCGGCGGACCGCTGGTCGACGGCCGGGCCCGGGTGATCGGGATCAACAGCGCCATCCGCGCGGCCGACGGCTCCACCCCCGACGGCACCACCCAGGGCGGCAGCATAGGGCTGGGCTTCGCCATACCGATCAACCAGGCCAAGCGGGTCGCCGAGGAGCTGATCAACACCGGCCGGGCCACCCACCCGGTCATCGGCGTCACGCTGGAGATGGAGTACCCGGGCGACGGCGCGCGCGTCAGCGGCCTCGCCAAGGACGGCCGGAACCCGGTCACCCCGGGCGGCCCCGGCGCCAAGGCCGGGATCAAGGGCGGCGATGTCATCACCCGGCTGGACGGCGCCCCCGTCCACGGCGGCGAGGAGCTGATCGTCAAGATCCGCAGCCACCGGCCGGGCGACACGCTGACGTTGACCCTGCGCCGTGGCGGCAAGGACCGCACCGTCCGCCTCACGCTCGGCTCGTCCGGCACCGGCTGATCGTTTGCGCGGTGTTGGCGCGGGTGACTCCCGTGCGACGTGCGGGGCCAGGTACCGTGAGGGGTGGCCTGGCCCCGGGCCGCCTACCGGCCGCGGACAACCAAGGAGCTGAAGGTGTTCTTCGACATAGGACTCCCGGAGCTGTTGGCTCTCGCGATCCTCGGTGTGCTCATCTTCGGCCCGGACAAGCTGCCCAAGGTCATCCAGGACGTGACGGGCTTCATCCGCAAGGTCCGGGCGTTCTCGGACAGTGCCAAGGAGGACATCCGCAGCGAGCTGGGCCCGGAGTTCAAGGACTTCGAGTTCGACGATCTGCGCCCGAAGAACTTCGTCCGTAAGCACGTCCTGGAGAAGGACGAGTACGGCCTGAAGGATCTTCAGGAGATCCGGGACGGCTTCGACCTCAAGAAGGAGATGGCCGACGTCACCGACGCGGTCCGCAGCTACGACGACGCCCCGTCGGGCGGCGGACGGCTGAACCTCTCCAAGGACGGCGCGTCCTCCTCCGGCCGCATCGACCTCACGAAGAAGCCTTCCGGTGGCCTGGCCCCGGGCGAGCGTCCGCCCTACGACACCGACGCCACCTGAGCCTGCTCCCTCCGCCGTATCCGCGGTGCACTCGCCCACCGGGCGGATGTCGCATGTCGCGGGCACGCCCTTGCGCTCTGTCCCGCCCGGCCAGTGGCTATGCTCCCGGTGTCCGGGGTGAGGACGCCTGAGGGGGGGGGCGGGCCGCCCACGACACAGGGCAACGAGGAGGCTCCGCGCAGATGGAGACGGTGAGTCGGGCTGCGGCCCAGGCGGATACGGCCGACGCGGGGCGGAAGGTCGACGGCTATCTGCTGGCGGCCTTCCCCTGGTACGGCCTCGATGAGGCGTTCACCGGCCCGCGCTGGCTGATGCGGGTCGGCGCCGCCGCCGACGGCACCGTCGAACACGGTGCGACCGGCCACGGCGAGGAGCCGACGATAAAGGTCGAGACCCCCAAGGACGAGCGGTTCACGGTCGTGGTGACGGTCGCCGGGCGGCCGGTGCGGCGCAGCGGCGACGGCACCGGCGTGCTGGACGCCACCTCCGTCTCGACCGCCGCGTGGCTCGCCGGTTCCGGGCTGCTCGCGCACACCTGGCCGTCGACGATGGACCGCGCGCTGCGCCAGGACTGGCTGGACCAGCAGACTGCCCTCGCCTGGGAGCTGGCGGACGACCTCGACGGCGAGGGCTGGAGCGAACTGCTGCTGCCGGTCGACGGTGAGCCGACCCCGTTCCGCTACCGCGAGTCCGCGTACGGCTGGGTGCTGGCCGGGTCGGCGGGCGGCGGCGAGGAGGGCGTGCACATCGGCGCGTACGGCCGGGGGATGAGCGCATACGGCCTCGGCTTCGGGGCGATCAAGGACCTCGCCGCGTACGAGGGCTGAGCGCGGCGCCGATGCGGCGAGGGGGCGGACCGGAGGCTTCCGGTCCGCCCCCTCGGCGGTGTGGCGGAGGATCCGCCTCTTCGGCGGACGGTCCGCCGCAGGTCAGCAGGTCAGAACTTGTTGCGCGGGGTGATCCCCAGCGACATGCCCTGGAGGCCGCGCTGACGGCCGCCGAGCTTTCCGGCGATGGCGCGGATCGCAGCGCCCGCGGGGGAGTCGGGGTCGCTCAGCACCACCGGCTTGCCCTCGTCGCCGCCCTCGCGCAGCCGGACGTCGATCGGGATGGACCCGAGCACCGGCACCTTGGCACCGGTCGTCTTCGTCAGGCCCTCGGCAACCCGTTCGCCGCCGCCGGTGCCGAACACATCGACCATCTCGTCGCAGTGCGGGCACGGCAGCCCGGACATGTTCTCGACCACGCCGACGATCTTCTGGTGGGTCTGCACCGCGATCGACCCGGCCCGCTCGGCGACCTCGGCCGCCGCCTGTTGGGGCGTGGTGACGACCAGGATCTCGGCGTTCGGGACGAGCTGCGCCACCGAGATGGCGATGTCGCCGGTGCCGGGCGGCAGGTCGAGGAGGAGGACGTCGAGGTCGCCCCAGTACACATCGGCGAGGAACTGCTGGAGGGCGCGGTGCAGCATCGGGCCGCGCCAGACGACCGGGGCGTTGCCGGGCGTGAACATGCCGATGGAGATGACCTTCACGCCGTGCGCCGACGGCGGCATGATCATGTTCTCGACCTGGGTGGGACGGCCGTCGGCGCCCAGCATCCGCGGGACGGAGTGACCGTAGATGTCGGCGTCCACGACACCGACCTTCAGACCGTCCGCCGCCATCGCCGCGGCGACGTTGACCGTCACCGACGACTTGCCGACGCCGCCCTTGCCGGAGGCGACCGCGTAGACGCGGGTCAGCGAACCGGGCTTGGCGAACGGCACCTCGCGCTCGGCGGTGGTGCCGCGCAGCGCCGCCGCCAGCTCCTTGCGCTGCTCGTCGCTCATCACGTCCAGCTCGACGCTCACGCCGGTGACGCCGTCGACGCGGGAGACCGCCTCGCGGACGCCGGAGATGATCGTCTCGCGCATCGGGCAGCCGGAGACGGTGAGGTAGACGACGACCGCCACCGCGCCGTCCGCCGCGATGTCCACCGATTTGACCATCCCCAGTTCGGTGATGGGGCGGTGGATCTCGGGGTCGTTCACCGTCGCGAGCGCGTCGCGGACCGCGTCCTCGCTCGGCGCGGCGCCTGGGGGCGTGTCGGTAGCCATGCCCCGATATTACGGCGGGGTAGGCGTGTGGCGGAAAGCCCGTTCAGCGGTCGCGTTCGTCACGCTCCGCCTCGTCCGGCTGCCGCGTCTCCAGCTCCCTGATCAGCTCCGCCAGCTCGGAGCGGATCCAGTCGCGGGTGGCGACCTCGCCCAGGCCCAGCCGGAGCGCCGCGATCTCCCGCGTCAGGTACTCGGTGTCGGCGATCGACCGCTCGTTGCGGCCACGGTCCTGCTCATGGGTGACGCGGTCGCGGTCGTCCTGACGGTTCTGCGCCAGCAGGATCAGCGGCGCCGCGTACGACGCCTGGAGGGAGAGCGCCAGCGTCAGGAGGATGAACGGGTACTGGTCGAACCGGAGGCTCAGGGGCACGGTGACGTTCCAGCCGATCCACAGGATGATGGTCACCGTCATCCAGACGAGGAACCGGCCCGTGCCCAGGAAGCGGGCGATCTTCTCCGACATACGCCCGAACGCGTCCGGGTCGTACTCCGGCAGCAGGGAGCGGCGCGGCACCCGCGGCTGGTCGAGGCGGACCCGGGGGCGCTCGTTCGCACCGCGTCGCAGCGCCGACGAACCGTTCGCCCGTGCCCGGACGCCGCCCCGCTCCTCAGGCCCCACCGTCGTCCACCTCCGGCGCCCACCCGGTGTCCTCGGGCGGACTCAGCTCCTCGCCGTGCAGCTCCGTCTCCCGCCAGTCGTCCGGCAGCAGATGGTCGAGGACGTCATCGACGGTGACGGCGCCCAGCAGCGAGCCGCCGTCGTCGACGACCGGCGCGGAGACGAGGTTGTACGTCGCCAGATGACGGGTCACCTCGGGCAGCGTGGCGTCCGGTGGCAGCGGCGGCAGATCGGTGTCGGCGATCGAGCTGACCAGCGTGAACGGCGGATCGCGCAGCAGCCGCTGGAAGTGGACCACGCCGAGGAACTTGCCCGTCGGCGTCTCGTCGGGCGGCCGGCAGACGTAGATCTGGGCGGCCAGCGCGGGGGAGAGGTCCGGGTCGCGCACCCGGGCCAGTGCGTAGGCGACCGTCGCGTCCGGCCGCAGCACGATCGGCTCCGTCGTCATCAGACCGCCTGCGGTGCGCTCCTCGTACGCCATCAGGCGCCGGACGTCCGCGGCCTCCTCCGGGCGCATCAGCGTCAGCAGCCGTTCCTTCTCCTCCTCGGGGAGTTCGGAGAGGAGGTCGGCGGCGTCGTCCGGGTCCATCGCCTCCAGGACGTCGGCCCGGCGCTGCTCCTTCAGCTTGCCCAGGATCTCGATCTGGTCGTCCTCGGGCAGCTCCTCCAGGACGTCCGCGAGCCGGTCGTCGTCGAGGGCGGCGGCGACCTCCGCGCGGCGCTTGGCCGACAGGTGGTGCAGTACCCCGGCGAGGTCGGCGGGGCGCAGCTGCTCGAAGGTGGCGAGCAGGTTCTCCGCGCCCTGCCCGTGCTCCTCCAGCGAGAACCCGGTCACCGCCGACCACTCGACGGTCAGCGCCTCCCCCTTGCGGCGCAGCGCCCCGCCCTTGCCCCGCCGGACGAAGACCTTGTCGATCTCCCAGTCGCGGCGGGCGGGGAGCTGGATGATGCCGATGTCGAGGACGGTGACCTCCTCGCCGGTCTCCACCAGCCGCACCCGGCGGTCGAGGAGTTCGCCGAGGACCAGCGTCTCCGAGGCACGCTGCTCGAAGCGGCGCATGTTGATCACGCCGGTGGTGACGACCTGACCGGACTCCACGCCCGTCACCCGGGTCATCGGCAGGAAGACGCGGCGCCGCCCGGCGACCTCGACGACCAGCCCCAGCAGCCGGGGCGGGCGGCCCTTACGGGTGCCGCTGCCCTTCGTCCGCAACATCGCGACCAGGTCGCGGACCCGTCCGACCTGGTCGCCGTTGGGGTCGAAGACGGCGACGCCGGACAGGTGCGAGACGAAGACCCGGGGAGTCACCACCGCCATGCAGCGCGCCTCCGTTCCTCCGGCCGATCGGGTGTGGGGACGGTAGTAGGGACAAGGGAATATCTGCACAAAGGAGTCAATCCGGGTTCAGGCTAACGCGCCCGGCTCGTCCGCGCCCCGGCGAGCGGCCCGTACGGTGGCGGACGGCGGGGCGCTGAAGTGCCCCCGCGCGACCGGTACGCTGCCGTACTGCTGTCGAGGTCACCCGTAACAGGAGGCAGAGCCGACGTGAGTTCAACCCCCTCGGGGCCGGGCCCCCGAACCGTGGCCGTCACCCCTCGCGCCGGGCGGACGGCGCTCCTGGGGGCGGTGTGCGCGGGGCTGGCCGTGGCGCTGGCAGGGTGCGCCGAGGATCCGGACGCCGGGACGAACGGTGTCGGCAAGCTGCCCGCCCCGAAGATCGAGGCGAAGGCGCGGGCGGCGGCCGAGAGCGCCGGGACGGTCCGCCTCTCCGGCAGCTTCGTCAGCCAGGGCGCCACCTACAAGCTGGACATGCACCTCGCCGGCGACGGCGCCAAGGGCCAACTCACCACCCGTAAGTCGACGTTCGCGCTGCTGCGGGTCGGCGACGCGCTCTACCTCAAGGCGGACGCCGCGTTCTGGGCCGGGGAGAAGGCGGGCGGCGGCGGGAACGACGCGGCGGCGGCGGACAAGCTCGGCGGCAAGTACGTCAAGGTGCCCGCCGCCGACCCGGTCTACAAGCGCTTCAGCGGCTTCACCGACAAGGACACGCTGCTGGCGAGCCTGCTCGCGCTGCGCGGCACGCTCGCCACCGGCGACCACGCCACCGTCGGCGGGGTGAAGACCATCCGCGTCGCGGGCGGCGCGGGCTCCGGCGGCACCCTCGACGTCTCCCTGGAGGGCACGCCCTACCCGCTGCGCCTGGAGCGCGGCGGCGACGCGGGCACGGTCCGCTTCGACGACTGGGACAAGGGCGTCTCCCTCAAGCCGCCGTCGCACGACCAGATCGTGGACTACGGGAAGCAGGTCTCGGCGGCTTCGGGGGGCTGAGGGACACGGCCGGGAGGCCGGGGCGCGACCCGCACCGGCGCTCAGCCCTTACGCCCCCGGCGCAGCAGCTTGGGCAGAGCCGCCGGGACCGGGCGGCGGGTGATCGCGGGGGAGGGGAG
>NZ_VKJP01000283.1 GCF_007280575.1 Streptomyces benahoarensis | reverse complement strand
CTCGTGGGCTCGGAGATGTGTATAAGAGAAAGGGGGTGAGGGGGTGCCCCGGGGCACCCCCTCACCCCGTAACCGACTCCTCCCCGTCCTCGATGTGGCCCATCAAACGCCGACGGAACGACGCGTCCTCGGCCGCCGTGAGGGCCAGGTCGTACCAGCCGTGGGCGTCCGCCGCCGCATGGGCGACGGTGCGGGTCGATCCGGCCCGCACCGTCAGCGTGCGCGGTGCGGCGTCCCCGTAGGCGAGTGGGGCCAGTGTGAGGGTGAGGTCGGTGGAGCCGCCGTTGACGACGGTCAGGTGCAGCTCCCGGCGGTCCGCGTCGAGGCGGGTGCGGACGGCCACCGCGGCAGCGGTGCCCCCGGCGCTCCCGGCGAACTCCCGGCGGAAGCCGTTCGGCCCGGTGACGGTGAAGCGGTACGCACCGTCCTTGACCGGCACGTCCCAGGTGCCCTTCCTCGCCACGTCGCGGTGCTGGGGCGTGCCGTACTCCTTCGCGTACGGGTACAGCGCCAGGTGCGCGGAGGCCACGCCGTCGTTGCGGACGGCCAGGCGGAAGAGCCCGGCGCCCGCGTCCAGCGCGCCGTCGGCGTCCGGCTGGTAGGGCAGCGGGCGGGCCGGGCGGACACCGGGCTCCTGCTCCGGGAGCGCCTGCCGGGCGGGCGGCAGCGGCGCCCAGCGGCCGCTGAACGGCGGGATCGCGCCGGGCTGCGCGACCGACGGCTGCTTACGGCCGCGGCGGAAGTCGAACGCGCCGGTCAGATCGCCGCAGACGGTTCGCCGCCAGGCGCTGATGTTGGGCTCGCGCACCCTCGTCCACTTCTCCAGGAACCGGGTGATCGAGGTGTGGTCGAACACCTGCGAGCAGGCGTAACCGCCCACCGTCCAGGGCGAGATGACGAGCATCGGCACCCGCATGCCCAGCCCCGTCGGCTTCCCGTCCCAGAACTCCCCGTCGGTCCCGGGCGGCGGCACCGGCGGCGGTACGTGGTCGAAGAACCCGTCGTTCTCGTCGTACGTCAGGAACAGCGCGGTGTGCCGCCACACGTCCGGGTTGCGGCCGAGGGCGTCGAGGACCTTGTAGACGATGGTGGCGCTGGCGACGGGCGAGGAGGAGCCCGGGTGCTCGGAGTCGGCGGCCGAGGGGACGATGTATGACACCTCGGGCAGCTTCCCGCTCGCCACATCGGCGGCGAACGCGGTGGCCGTGGAGTCCGGTTCGCCGCGGCGCAGCGCCCGTTCGAAGAGGCTGCGGTCGCCCGCCCCGAGCGCCTGGACGCCCTCCTCCAGCTGCGCCAGCAGCTTCTTGCGGCCGGCGTCGTCGGCGGCGGCCACCTTCCCGTAGAAGGCGGTCATGTTGCTGGCACCGTCCACCTTGGCCAGGGCCTTCTTCGCCACCGCCTTGAAGCTCGCGTAGAACTCCAGGTTGTTGTCGGTGAAGTTGTCCCACTCCTGGTAGACGCGCCAGGTGTGCCCGGCCTTCTCCAGCCGCTCCGGGTACGTCGTCCAGGCGTAGCCGGGGTGGGTGTCCTCGTCGTACGCGTCGTTGCCCACGGCGCGCTTGCCGCTGCCCGGCTCGAAGCCCGTCCAGCCGCTGACCAGGTGGTTGCGGTTGGGGCTGGTGGAGGAGTGGATGGCGGAGTGGTACGCGTCGCAGACGGTGAAGGTGTCGGCCAGCTCGTGGTGGAGCGGCACGTCACGCCGGTCGTAGTGGGCCATGGTGGCGGCGGTCTTGGCGGTGACCCAGTTGTTCATCCAGCCGTCGTTCCACGCCTTGGCGCCGCCGTCCCATTCGTGGTTCAGCGCGCCTATGTACTGAAGGTCCTTGTGCTGCGCCGCGGCCGCCTCGCGTACCGAGAAGGGCAGGACGGTGCCGACGCCGAGCAGCCCCGGCTGCTCGAAGACGCTGCGGCCGCCGGGGAGTTCGACGGCGTTGCGGTCGGCGTAGCCGCGGACGCCGCGCAGGGTCCCGAAGTAGTGGTCGAACGACCGGTTCTCCTGCATCAGCACGACGACATGCCGGATGTCGCCCAGCTCCCCGCCGCGGCGCCCCGGCCGCGCCGCGTCGGCGGCCAGCGCCTGCTGCAGCGACGGCGGCAACAGCGACCCCACGGCCGCCACCCCCGCCGCCGCCGCGCCAACTCCCAGGACCCGTCTACGAGATACCTCCGGTGCCACGCCCGACCTCCCAGTCGACAGTCAATGGTCTTCGGTCAGCCCATTGAGATGGTGCGACTGGGACGGTAGTGGAGCGGTGTGACCGGCGGCAGGTATCGAGGTGACAACTTTGGAACACGTGACCGAACCCCTCGTCGTACGGGGCTCGCGGCGGCTCGGTCGGCCGGTCGTGCTCGCGGCGGCTCAGTCGGCCAGCAGCGCCGGTGCCAGCTCCCGGAGCTGCCCGAGCCCCGGCTCCAGGTCCGCCGTCAGCGGCTGGACGGCGACATGGTCGGCGCCCGCGTCGAGGTGTTCCCGCACCCGCCGCCGGATCGCGTCCACATCGCCCCAGGCCACCAGCGCGTCGACCAGCCGGTCACTGCCGCCGCCCGCGAAGTCGTCATCGTCGAAGCCGAACCGGCGCAGACTCCCGACATAGTTCGGCAGCGTCAGGTAGTGACGCAGATGGTGCTCGCGGGCCAGGCCGCGGGCGGTGGCCGGGTCGCTCTCCAGCAGCACCGCCTGCTCGGGTGCGAGCAGCGGCCCGGCGCCGAGGACCTCGCGGGCGCGGACGGTGTGCTCCACGGGTACGAAGTACGGGTGGGCGCCGGACGCGCGGTCCCGGGCCAGCTCCAGCATCTTCGGGCCGAGCGCCGCCAGCACCCGGCCGGGCTCCGCCGCGGGAGCCGGGCCCTCGTACGGCGCGCCGTCCATCGCGTCGAGGTAGCCCCGCATCGCGGCCAGCGGCTTGGCGTACGTGTGGCCGCGCAGCCCGACGAGCGGGGCGTGGCTGGCGCCGAGGCCGAGCAGGAAACGGCCGTCGTACGCCTCGGCGAGGGTGCGGGTGGCGGCGTGGGAGGCTGCGGCGTCGCGGGCCCAGATGTTGGCGATGCCGGTGGCGACGGTGAGCCGTTCGGTGGCGGCGAGCAGCAGTCCGGCGTGGGTGAACGCCTCCTTCGAGGTGACGCCCTCCCCCACCCACAGGGCGCCGTAGCCGAGGCGTTCGATCTCGGCGGCCGCCTGACGGCCGGTCGCCGCCGGGAGCCGTCCGAGACCGCCGTGCCAGACGCCGATCCGGCCGATCCGCGCGACGAGAGCGTGCTGGGACACCGTTCCTCCAGAGGGTCAAGGGACGTCCGCGTCCCGTTCCGTGCCCCCTACAGCGTCCTGCGGGCGCCCGGCATTCCTTGATCGGATGGCCGGTACGCGCGAAGGCCGTACGCGAACGGCGGCCGCCTCCCCGGGAGTTCCGGGAGGACGGCCGCCGCTCGCGTGCCGGGAAGGCGTCAGCCCTCGACGCCCAGCTTCTCCAGGATCAACTCCCGGACGCGGGCCGCGTCGGCCTGGCCGCGGGTGGCCTTCATGACCGCGCCGACCAGGGCACCCGCCGCGGCGACCTTGCCGCCGCGGATCTTGTCGGCGATGGCGGCGTTGCCCACGATGGCCTCGTCGACGGCGGCGCCCAGCGCGCCCTCGTCCGAGACGACCTTCAGGCCGCGCTTCTCGACGACGGTGTCCGGGTCGCCCTCACCGGCAAGCACACCCTCGATGGTCTGCCGGGCCAGCTTGTCGTTGAGGGAACCCTCGTCGACCAGCGCGGCGACCCGGGCGACCTGCGCCGGGGTGATCGGCAGCGCGGCCAGCTCCACGCCGTCCTCGTTGGCGCGGCGGGCCAGCTCGCCCATCCACCACTTACGGGCGGCGGCCGAACCGGCGCCCGCCTCGATGGTGGCGACGATCAGATCGACCGCACCGGCGTTGAGGATCGACTGCATGTCGTGGGCGGAGACGCCCCACTCCTCGCGCAGCCGGTTGCGGCGGATCCGCGGCAGCTCGGGCAGGACCGCCCGCAGCTCCTCGACCCACGCGCGCGCGGGGGCGACCGGCACCAGGTCCGGCTCGGGGAAGTAGCGGTAGTCCTCGGCGTTGTCCTTGATGCGGCCGGCCGTCGTCGAGCCGTCCTCCTCGTGGAAGTGCCGGGTCTCCTGGACGATGGTGCCGCCGGAGGAGAGGACCGCGGCGTGCCGCTGGATCTCGAAGCGCGCCGCCCGCTCCACGGAGCGCAGCGAGTTGACGTTCTTCGTCTCCGAGCGGGTGCCGAACGTCTCGGTGCCGTTCGGGCGCAGGGAGAGGTTGACGTCGCAGCGCATCTGGCCCATCTCCATGCGCGCCTCGGAGACGCCCAGGGCCCTGACCAGCTCACGCAGCTCGGCGACGTACGCCTTGGCGACCTCGGGGGCCCGCTCACCGGCGCCCTCGATCGGCTTGGTGACGATCTCGATGAGGGGGATACCGGCGCGGTTGTAGTCGAGCAGGGAGTGGGACGCGCCGTGGATACGGCCGGTGGCGCCGCCGACGTGCGTCGACTTGCCGGTGTCCTCCTCCATGTGGGCGCGCTCGATCTGGACGCGGAAGACCTCGCCGTCCTCCAGCTGTACGTCGAGGTAGCCGTCGTAGGCGATCGGCTCGTCGTACTGGGAGGTCTGGAAGTTCTTCGGCATGTCCGGATAGAAGTAGTTCTTCCGGGCGAAGCGGCACCACTCGGCGATGGAGCAGTTCAGTGCCAGGCCGATCTTGATCGCCGACTCGACACCGATCGCGTTGACGACCGGGAGGGAGCCGGGCAGGCCCAGGCAGGTGGGGCAGGTCTGCGCGTTGGCGTCGGCACCCAGCGTGGTGGCGCACCCGCAGAACATCTTGGTCTTGGTGCCGAGCTCGACATGGACCTCCAGGCCCATGACGGGGTCGTAGGACGCGAGGGCGTCCTCGTACGGCACCAGGTCAGTGACTGTCACGGTGAAACTTTCCCTCTCAGCCCAGCAGGACGTCGTCGTCGCCCAGGCGCTTCAGTTCGCGGTAGAGGATCGCCAGGCCGGTGACGATCGCCGCGGCGGAGACGCCGGCGTCGATCAGCCGCAGCGTGTCGTGATCGTTGCGGGCCTCCCTGGCCTGCTTGAACACGCCGAAGGCACCGAACGCGGTGGTGCCGATCGACAGGTACACGCCGGACTTCGACTTCTTGAAGTTCTTGGCCTTCTTGCCGATGTTGCTCACAGTGACGGTGCCTCCTCGAGCAGCGGGTGGCCCCACTTTTCCACGAAGGCGGCCTCGACGGCGGCTCCGACCTGGTACAGCCGGTCGTCCTTCATGGCGGGGGCGATGATCTGCAGTCCGACGGGCAGGCCGTCCTCGGGCGCCAGGCCGCAGGGCAGCGACATGGCGGCGTTTCCGGCGAGGTTCGTCGGGATGGTGCACAGGTCGGCGAGGTACATCGCCATCGGGTCGTCGGCCCGCTCACCGATCGGGAAGGCGGTGGTGGGCGTCGTCGGCGAGACGATGACGTCGACCTTCTCGAAGGACTTCGCGAAGTCCTGGGTGATCAGCGTGCGGACCTTCTGCGCCGAGCCGTAGTAGGCGTCGTAGTAGCCGGAGCTGAGCGCGTAGGTGCCGAGGATGACGCGGCGCTTGACCTCGTCGCCGAAGCCGGCCTCGCGGGTGAGGGCGGTGACCTCCTCGGCGGACTTCGTGCCGTCGTCGCCGACGCGCATGCCGTAGCGCATCGCGTCGAACCGGGCGAGGTTCGAGGAGCACTCGGACGGCGCGAGCAGGTAGTACGCGGAGAGCGCCAGGTCGAAGGAGGGGCAGTCCAGCTCGACGATCTCGGCGCCGAGGCTCTTCAGCAGCTCGACGGACTCCTCGAACCGCTGCACCACACCGGCCTGGTAGCCCTCGCCGCGGAACTGCTTGACGACGCCGACGCGCATGCCCTGCACGCTGCCGTTGCGGGCCGCCTCGACGACCGGCGGGACCGGCGCGTCGATGGAGGTGGAGTCCAGCTCGTCGTGGCCGGCGATCGCCTCGTGCAGCAGCGCCGCGTCCAGGACCGTACGGGCGCAGGGGCCGCCCTGGTCGAGGGAGGAGGAGAAGGCGACCATGCCGTAGCGGGAGACCGCGCCGTAGGTGGGCTTGACGCCGACCGTGCCGGTGACGGCGGCGGGCTGGCGGATGGAGCCGCCGGTGTCCGTGCCGATGGCGAGCGGTGCCTGGAAGGAGGCGAGGGCGGCGGAGGAGCCGCCTCCGGAACCGCCGGGGATCTTGGTGAGGTCCCAGGGGTTGCCGGTCGGGCCGTAGGCGCTGTTCTCGGTGGAGGACCCCATGGCGAACTCGTCCATGTTGGTCTTGCCGAGGATGACGACGTCGGCGTCCTTGAGGCGCTGGGTGAGCGTCGCGTCGTACGGCGGGATCCAGCCTTCGAGGATCTTGGAGCCGACGGTGGTGGGCATCGTCCGCGTGGTGAAGATGTCCTTCAGCGCGAGCGGGACACCGGCCAGCGGGCCGAGCTTCTCGCCTCGGGCGCGCTTCTCGTCGACGGCGCGGGCCTGGGCCAGCGCGCCCTCGCGGTCGACGTGGAGGTAGGCGTGCACCTTCTCGTCGACAGCCTCGATACGGGCCAGATGGGCCTCGGTCACCTCGACGGCGGTGACCTCGCCGGACGCGATCTTCGCCGCGGTCTCGGCGGCGGTGAGCTTGATCAGGTCTGCCATGTCGGTCACTCCTCCCCCAGGATCTGCGGCACCTTGAAACGCTGCTGCTCCTGGGCGGGGGCGCCGGAGAGCGCCTGCTCGGGAGTGAGCGACGGACGGACCTCGTCCGCCCGCATGACGTTGGTCAGGGGCAGCGGGTGGGAGGTCGGCGGTACGTCTTGATCGGCGACCTCGGAGACGCGGGCGACCGCGCCGATGATGTCGTCGAGCTGTCCGGCGAAGTGGTCGAGCTCTTCGTCCTTCAGCTCCAGACGTGCCAGCCGGGCGAGGTGGGCGACCTCCTCGCGCGTGATGCCAGGCATGCAGCGTTCCTCTGCTGGTTCTCGGAGTTCTTCGTGAACGTGAATCTGTCGGAGATCTACGTGAATCTGTACGGCCCAATCCTATGGCCCCGGCGTACGGAGCCGCGCCTGCGTTCCTGCGGGGCGAACGGGCGGCACCGGCGGGGCGGCCCGGGCGCCCTCGGCGGGCAGGGTGCTCCGGTGCGGTACGCGCCCGGTGCGGTACGCGCCCGGTGCGGTACGCGCCCGGTGCCGCCGTGGCTCGGGGTCAGCGGTTCCCGGCGGGCGGGGCGTCGGGGTCGCCGGGCGCGTACCGCACCGGGCGCGTAC
>NZ_VKJP01000282.1 GCF_007280575.1 Streptomyces benahoarensis | reverse complement strand
CGGGATCGTCAGATCTTTATAAGAGACACCCGCACCACCGCGTGGTCACCGCCCGCCACTCCGCCGTCCTCTACCCGCCCGACCCGAAGCGCTGGGCGGGCCGGGCGCTGCGCCCCGCCGTCCAGGACTGGATGCCGGACCCGGACCCGTACGGGTCGGCCGCGGCGGCGCTGGCGGACGCCGGGATCGAGGTGCACAGCTGGGTCGTGCTGGCCCACAACTCCCGCCTGGGCGAGGACCATCCGGACACCTCCGTCCGCAACGCCTACGGCGACCGCTACCCCTGGGCGCCGTGCATCGCCCGCCCGGAGGTCCGCTACCATCTCGTCACGCTCGCCGCCGAGGCCGCCGTACGGCCCGGGGCGCACGGCACCGAGCTGGAGTCCTGCGGCTGGTACGGCATGGCGCATCTGCACGCCCACGACAAGGTGGCCGGGGTGGAGCTGACCGGCGCCGCGCAGTATCTGATGTCGCTCTGCTTCTGTACGGAGTGCCGCCGCGGCTACGCCGGACTCGGGCTGGACGCCGAGGAGTTGGGCGGTGCGGTGCGCCGGGCGCTGGAGCCGCTGTGGGCCGGGGCGGCGCCGCCCGCCGCCGCAGCGGACCGGGCGGGGGAGTGGGCCGCCGTCGAGGCGCTGCTCGGCGCCGGCCGGGCCGCCGTGGTGCGGGCCTGGCGCGCGCGGGCGGCCGGGGGGCTGCGGCGCGCCGCCGTCGCCGCCGTCCGGGAGGCCGCCGCCCCCGGCTTCCGGGTGCTGCTCCACGCCGACCCGGCCGCGCACCGCTGCGGCGCCAACGCGGGCACCGACCCGGCCGGGGTGTTCGGATATGCCGACGGCGTGGTGGTGCCGTGCGGCCCGGACGCGGCACAGCGGGCCGACGCGCTCGGGCCGTTCGCCGCCGCGCCGGACGCGGCCGGTGCCACCCTCGCCGCCAACTTCACCGTCGTCTCCGGCATGGGCGGCAGCCCCGCCACCCTCGCCGCGGACGCCGCGCACGCCGCCGCACTGGGCGCCGGGGAACTCCGCCTCTACCACGCGGGCCTGGCGAGCGACCGGGACCTGGCCGCCGTCGGCGCCGCGCTGGAAACCCTGTCGGCGCGCTGACGGTACGGCGGGACCGGGGCGGCTCCCGCGGGCCGCCCCGGCCGTCTGTGGCCCCCCTGGGCGGTGGCTATCCGGCGCCGGTGAGATGGGCGGACACGACGACGCCGCGCTCCGCGTCCCCACAGGTCAGCAGGCGCAACTCCGGCCGGGCGGCGGCATCGTGGGTGATGTCGTCGAGGACGGCGTCCCGCTCATGGGGCGCGACCGCGTCGACGGTGAAGAGTGCGGTCCGGCCGTCCGCGCGGCGGACCTCGACGGTGCCGCCCGGCGGCAGCGCGGCCAGGCCCCGGAAGGCGGCGGGCCCGGCCGTGGCGGCGGCGCGTCCGGTGACGACGGCGGTGCCGGGGGAGCCGGGCGGGACGCCGTCGCGGTCCCAGCCCGCCAGTCCGGGCCGGTCGGCGGGCGGCTCCCGGAGCGCGCCGCGGGCGTCGTGGCCGAGACCGGTCAGCGGGGCGTCGATCCCGGCGGCCGGTACGCGGACGCGGACCGGCGGGGAGGGCGGCAGCGGGGCGGCGTCCCGGGCTCCGGTGCGGGCCGCCGGGCCGCCGAGTCCCGGGGCGGCGGGCGGCCGCTGCGGTGCGGTGGCCCGGGCACCGACGGCTATCAGCCAGCCCCCGGCACCCACCGCGGCGAGCGCCAGCACCACCGTGCCGTTGCCCGTCCGGCCGCGCGACCTGCGCCGTCGTTCCCCGGCGGTCCCGGGCGCGCCGGACATGTCAGGCCCGCCCGGCGGCGCGGCGGCGCGGCCCGCGGGCACCGGCGGGGCGCCCCGGAGCGGCCGTACGGCGCGCGGCGTCAGGCGCGCGCCCCGGGCCGGTGACAGCCTGTGCGGCGCCTATGTGCGGGCAGGTGGCGTACACGACGAACCTCCGAGGTACGGACGCGGCGCCCCGTGCGCCGTCGGAACGTCGGGTTCCGTACCTGTTCCCTCCGAGATAAACCGCCCGGCGCGTCGCGAGCCTGCTGACGTCATGTCAGAACGCCCCCGGCCGCGCGGCCCGTCGCCCGCCGGTTCCGTGATCTTCGCAGGTCGGACAGTGCGCCAACGGCGTGTCGGGGCCGCCCGGGGCACGCTGGGGTGAACGGGTGAGCCGCCACGGGCGCGCCACCGCTCCGCCCGCAGGTGGCACGGCGTGGCGCGCCCCGCGGCCGTACTCAGAGCCTGCGGGTCGCCAGCAGCAGCCGGTCGCGGGCATCGAAGAGGGTGTCCTTGAGCAGCTGCTCGTGATCGGGCGTCAGCCGCGCCACCGGCACCGAGCAGCTGATCGCGTCGCGCGCCGGGGTCCGGTAGGGGATCGCGAGGCCGAAGCACCGCAGCCCCAGCGTGTTCTCCTCGCGGTCGACCGCATACCCCTGCTCGCGGACCGCGTGCAGCTCCTCGATCAGCCGCTCGCGGTCGGTGATCGTGTGCGCGGTCAGCGCCGCCAGCTTCGCCGGAAGCAGCTCCCGGACCTGCTCATCGGAGTAGGTGGCCAGCAGCGCCTTGCCCAGCGACGTGGAGTGCGCGGGCAGCCGCCGCCCGACCCGGGTGAACGGCCGCAGATAGTGCTGGGACTGACGGGTCGCGAGGTAGACCACGTTGACGCCGTCCAGCCGCGCGAGGTGGATGGTCTCGGTGGTGTCGTCGGAGAGCCGGTCCAGCGTCGGCCGCGCCGCCGCGACCACGTCGTCGCCGTCGATGTACGACGTGCCGACGAGCAGCGCGCGGACCCCGATGCCGTACCGCGTACCGGTCGCGTCGGTCTCCACCCAGCCCAGCTCGACGAGGGTGCGCAGCAGCATGTAGAGACTGGACTTGGGGTAGCCGACGGCTTCCTGGACGGAGGCGAGACTGTGCATACCGGGGCGGCCCGCGAAGTACTCCAGCAGCTCCACCGTCCGTACCGCGGACTTGACCTGCGCTCCACCCGTCTCCGCAGCTGACATCGCCCTTGACCCCTCTGATCGGCCCGCCCTAGAGTCCCAGAGATTCAGCATCCGGGACACCGTTCACCATATCGAACGGTGTCCGGCCTGCGGCAAGAGCGCGCTCGGGAGGAATACGCGGTGGCTACAGCGGCGGCAGCACCAGTCTGGAGTGTCGACCCCCGAACCGGGAAGCGGCGCGAACAGGTCGCGGTGGAGGCCACCGCCGCCGAGGTGGACGCGGCGGTCCGCGCCGCCCGCGCCGCCCGCCCGGCCCTCGCCGCCCGCACCGCCCGCGCCGCCCTGCTGCGCCGCGCCGCCGACCTGCTGGACGCCACCGGCGCCCGCGTCATCGAGGCCGCCGACGCCGAGACCGCGCTCGGCCCCGGCCGCCTCACCGGCGAACTGGCCCGCACCACCTACCAGTTGCGGGCCTGCGCCGACGCCGTCGACGAGGGCGCCTTCCTCGACGTACGGATCGACCACGCCGACCCGTCGCTCACCCCGCCCCGCCCCGATCTGCGCCGCCACAAGATCCCGCTGGGGCCGGTCGCCGTCTACGCCGCCAGCAACTTCCCACTCGCCTTCTCGGTGCCCGGCGGCGACACCGCCAGCGCCCTGGCCGCCGGGTGCCCCGTCGTCGTCAAGGCCCACCCCGACCACCCGGCCACCTCCGAACTGGTCGCCGCGCTGCTGCGCCGCGCCGCCGCCGAGACCGGTCTGCCCGAGGGCGTCGTCGGCCTGGTCCACGGCTTCGACGCCGGGGTGGAGCTGGTACGCCATCCGCTGATCGCCGCCGCCGGGTTCACCGGCTCGGTCCGCGGCGGCCGCGCTCTCTTCGACGCGGCGGCCGCCCGCCCGCACCCCATCCCCTTCCACGGCGAGCTGGGCAGCCTCAACCCCGTCGTCGTCACCGAGGCGGCGGCCGCCGAACGCGCCGCGGAGATCGGCGTCGGCCTCGCCGCGTCGATGACGCTCGGCGTCGGCCAGTTCTGTGTCAAGCCCGGCCTCGCCCTCGTCTCCGAGGGACCGGACGGAGACCGGCTGCTGACCGCGCTCACCGCGGCCGTCAGCGACACCGAGGCGGGCGTCCTCCTCGACCACCGGATGCGCGACGCGTTCGTGGACGGCGTCCGCGCCCGCGCCCAACTGCCCGGCGTCGAGGCCCCGGTGACCCCCGGTGCGGGCGGCGACCACACCGTCGGCGCCGGATTCCTGACGCTGCCGGCCGCCCGCCTCCTCGACGACCCCGCCGCCTACGCCCTCCTGCTGGAGGAATGCTTCGGCCCGGTGACCGTTGTCGTCCGTCACACCGGAGACGACGAGGCCGCCGCGGTCCTCGCCCAGCTGCCCGGCAACCTCACCGCCACCCTCCACCTCTCCGCCGAGGAGAGCGCCGGCCAGGACCCGGCGGCCCGCGGCGCCCGGCTCCTCGCCGAGGCCACCGCACTCGCCGGACGCATCGTCGTCAACGGCTGGCCCACCGGCGTCGCGGTCGCCCCCGCTCAGCACCACGGCGGCCCCTATCCGGCCACCACCTCCACCGCCACCTCGGTCGGCGCCACCGCGATCGAACGCTGGCTGCGCCCGGTCGTCCACCAGGACACTCCGGATGCGCTGCTTCCGGTGGAGCTGCGGGAGGGGAATCCGCTGGGGCTGCCTCGGTGGGTGGACGGGCGGCCTGAACGGGGTTGAGGGAGGCTGGCTGGTGAGTGCTGACGGAGGGGCGTGCCCTGGGCGGGCCCGCCCGGTGGATCCCGCCGAGGCGCGTGGCCTGACGATCCGGGTGGGCGGCGCCGTGGATCTCCAGCCCGTCGCGGCGCTGCACGCCCGTGCCCGCGTCGCGTACGACCGGGCCCGCCACCCCGGTGCCGATCCCGATCCGGGCGCTCACCGGTCCGCCGCCCATCACGCCTGGCGCCACGCGCTGGCCGGGCCGGGTGCCCGGATGCTCTGCGCCGAGCGGGGCGGGGCGGTCGTCGGCGCCGCCTGCCACGGCCCGGCCGCCGCGCCCGGCACCGTCGTCCTCCACCAGCTCCACGTCGATCCCGCCCACTGGGGCACCGGCGTCGGCCACGCCCTGCACACCGCATGCCTGCGGGCGTGGCGGACGGCCGGGCACACCGCCGCCACCCTCGACGTCCTGTGGCACAACGGCCGCGCCCGCGCCTTCTACACCGCCCGCGGCTGGCACCCCGACCCCTCCCGGGGGCCCGCCCCCGACGCCACCCACCTCACGCTGACGCTGCGGCTCCGGGACGACACCTAGGGGTGCCCGCGGAACCGCGCCGTCCGCCCGGACGCCCCTCCACGGAGCGGGACTTCGCGGTCCGTCGGCCGTACCCGGGCCCCGCCGTACCGCCCAAGATCACCCGGTGCAGAATGACCCGTATGCCGATATCGAACGTGCCGTTGGCGGCCACCCTCGACGATGCCCCGCTGATCAGCCGGACCCTGGTCCGCGCCTTCGACGACGATCCGATGATGTGCTGGTTCTTCCCCGACGACGCCACCCGTGAGGCGTCGCTGGGCCGGTACTTCACCACGCTCTTCACCCGGCAGTACGCCCACGCCGGGGTGTGCGAGCGCACGGGTGCGGCGGTGTCGTTCTGGGTGCCGCCGGAGACGCAGGACCGGGCCGTGCCCGACGCGGAGACCATCCAGGAGCTGACGAACATCCTCGGCGACCGCGCGGGCCTGTTCGGCGAGGCGGTCGAGGCCGCCGCCGCGCACACCCCCGCCGAACCGCACTGGTCCCTGGCGCTCCTCGGCGCCGACCCGGCCGTCCAGGGCCAAGGCCACGGCGCCGCCCTGCTCCGCTCCGGCCTCGCCAAGGCCGACGCGGCGGGCCTCCCCGCCTACCTGGAATCCTCGAAGCCGGCCAACCTCCCCGTCTACGAGCATTTCGGCTTCACCGTCCGCGAGGAACTGACCCTGCCGGGCGGCGGCCCGACCCTCTGGACGATGTGGCGGGAACCGGCCGCGTAGGACCCTCCCGGTGACGGCGCCGGGCCCCACGGCCCGGCGCCCTCCCGCCCCGCCGTACGGGGCCGACCCGCCCGCGGAATATCCCACCGCTCATCCGGGTTGTGCCGAATCCGGTCCCCGTACGAGGAAAGAAACCCCCATGCGCGTCGAAATCTGGTCCGACATCGCCTGCCCCTGGTGCTACATAGGTAAGGCCCGCTTCGAGGCCGGGCTGGCCGGGTTTGCGGGGCGGGACGGGGTTGAGGTGGTGCACCGGTCCTTCGAGCTGGATCCGGGTGCGCCCGCGCCGACGGATGTGCCGGTGCTGGAGATGCTGGCCGCCAAGTACGGCGTCAGCCGGGAGCAGGCCGAGGCGATGGAGGCGCGGGTCGCCGACGCCGCGCGGGGTGAGGGGCTGGGATACCGGTCGGACCGGGTGCACGGGAACACCTTCGACCTCCACCGGTTGCTCCACCTCGCCAAGGCGCACGGGGTGCAGGACGCCCTGCTCGGGGTGTTCTACCGTGCCAACTTCGCGGAGGCGCGGCCGCTCGGTGACCGGGAGACCCTGGTGGCCCTCGCCGCCGAGGCCGGGGTGCCCGCCGAGGAGGCCGCCCGGGTGCTGGCCGATCCGGACGCCTACGCCGACGCGGTGCGCGCCGACGAACGCGAGGCGGCCGAACTGGGCGCCACCGGCGTCCCGTTCTTCGTCATCGACCGCCGCTACGGCATCTCCGGCGGGCAGCCCGCCGAGGTCTTCCGGGAGGCCCTGGAACGCGCCTACCAGGAGGGCGCTGTGCAGCCGCTCGCGTCCGGTGACGCCGGGGTCTGCGGCGATGACGGTTGCGCGGTGCCCACGGCGTCGCGGACCGCGTCGAGGTCGGCGATCCGCCCGTCGAGCGACTGCACGGCGCTGAACGCGACCAGCGAGGTGGTGGGCCGCACGGCTTCGGCGAGACCGTCGAGCGGGGCGGTGCGGAACGTGAGGCCGGGGGTGGTGGCGAGCGGGTTCACCAGCGAGCTGAAGTCCCCCTCCGGGACCAGGACCTCCGCGCCCGGCTCCAGCGTGGTGGCGATGAACGCGGAGTGCACCGCCACGGAACTGCCGACGGCGACCCGCTCGGCCGGCACCCCCAGCAACCGGGCGAAGCCCCGCCGCGCCTCCTCCGCCGGGCCGAAGTAGTCGCGCCCCATCGTGCCGTACGTGGCGGCCTCCGCCACGGCCTCGCACACGGCGGCCCGCGAGCGGGCCGGAAGCAGCCCGCCCGAGGCGGTGTTGAGATACGGGGTCCCGGGCGCGAACTCGGCTCCGCCGAGTGAGGTGTGCCGCTGCATGAGACCACTGTGCGGGGATGGGGGCGTGGCGTCCATGGGGCCCGGG